>JAFRVX010000170.1 GCA_017438305.1 Lachnospiraceae bacterium
TGAAAATGTCTATCTCCCGATGTTTATCCCGGAATCTCTTCTTCAGAAAGAAAAGGATCATGTCGAAGGATTCGCCCCGGAAGTGGCATGGGTCACGCAGGGCGGACTGAACCCGCTGCAGGAGAAAATGTGCGTCCGCCCGACCTCGGAGACGCTTTTCTGCGATCTTTACGCGAAGGATATCCAGTCCTACCGCGATCTCCCGAAGGTCTATAATCAGTGGTGCTCCGTCGTCCGCTGGGAAAAGACGACGAGACCGTTCCTGCGCTCGCGCGAATTCCTGTGGCAGGAAGGCCACACGGCGCACGCGACCGCGGAGGAAGCGGAGGAGCGCACGATCCGGATGCTGAACATTTACGCCGATTTCTGCGAGGAATTCCTCGCGATCCCGGTCGTCCGGGGACAGAAGACCGACAAGGAAAAATTTGCCGGCGCCGTGGCCACCTATACCATCGAAGCTTTGATGCATGACGGCAAGGCGCTGCAGTCCGGCACCTCCCATAACTTCGGCGACGGTTTCGCAAAGGCCTATGATGTGACCTTTGCCGATAAGGATAACCAGCTGAAGCACGTCCATCAGACCTCCTGGGGCGTCACCACCCGTCTGATCGGCGCTCTGATCATGGTGCACGGCGATGATTCGGGCCTGGTGCTGCCGCCCGCCATCGCGCCCACCCAGGTGATCGTGATCCCCATCGCCGCCCATAAGCCCGGCGTCATGGACAAGGCCTATGAGCTCACCGACCGGCTGAAAAAGCGCTTCGCCGCGAAGATCGACGACAGCGACAAGACCCCCGGCTTCAAATTCGCGGAAGCAGAAATGCGGGGCATCCCGGTCCGGGTGGAGATCGGTCCCAAGGATATGGAACAGAACAAGGCCGTCCTGGTAAGACGGGACACCAGAGAAAAGATCGAAGTCTCCCTGGATAACCTGGAAGACGAGATCGAAGCCCTTCTTAAAACCATCCAGAAGGATATGCTGGAACGGGCCAGGGCCTTCAGAGACAGCCATACCTATACGGCTGACAATTACGAAACCTTTAAGGATATCATCGAGAACAGGCCCGGCTTCGTGAAAGCCATGTGGTGCGGCGACAGGGCCTGCGAAGACAAGATCAAGGAAGAACTGGCGGCCACCAGCCGCTGCATGCCCTTCGTTCAGGAAACCATCTCCGATACCTGCGTCTGCTGCGGCAGACCGGCCAAAAAGATGGTCTACTGGGGAAGAGCGTACTGACCGGAAGATCAGGAGAATCGGGCAGTTTATGCCCGGCAGCTGAGTTATCGACGGATCATCTGTTTACTGAAAGATTATGGCTGAGGACAGGAAAGGGTACGGAAAACGCCCGAGGGATGAGGATTTTGAAATAGATTCCCTCTATTCCGAGAGCGAATCCGACCTCCAGAAGGATTATCGGACTAAGCCCGGGATCGTCATTTCGATCCTGGGCGGTGCCGTTATGCTCACGATCATCACTGTCCTCGTTTATTTTGCCTTGCAGCAGAACCAGCGGGCGGTGGTGACCACAGCGGACACCATGGTCAGCCGGGAAAGCGGCTATCCCTCTTACCCGGACTCCCGGGAGGAGGACAGATCTTCTCAGGAATCCACCGGCATCTCGGAAAAGACCCGGGCTTCGAATGAAACGGAGTCCACTTCCCGGGAGGCGGAAACAACGCAGGGAGATACCGGGAGGAAGCCTTCGGAAAGTACAGAACCCGGTACGTCGGACATGACCACGGAACCGACCCAGGAGGCCCATCCGGAATCCTCTTCCGATCCGTCCCCGGCACCTTCCGAGGGTACGCCGGAGACTGCGCCTTCCGAGACGCTTCCTCCGGACCCGGTGATCCCGGAGACGCCGGAACTGCCGCCGCCGGAAACTTCCTGGCAGCCGGAAAACACGTCCTCAGACTGGCAGGATCCCGGGAATGCCTCAGGCTGGACCGATCCCGCCGCTCCGACGGACAGCCGGGACTGGTCTTCTGACTGGAATGAGGGAAGCACCGACGGACAGCCGGACTGGACCGACAGCACCTCCTGGCAGGAGCCGGGACAGACAGACTGGTCCGAAACGGAGGATACGACATCTTCCGAACCCACCTATCAGGATGTGGAATACCAGGGCCTGATCTACCGGGTGGACAACGGCATTGCGACGGTTCTGAAAAACGCCTGTTCCAACGCCAGGATCGAATTCCCTTCGGAGGTCTACGGCTATCCCGTCATGGGCATTGAAGACTATGCGTTTTACGGTTCCCCCAACGTCAGTCTGATCCTGATCCCGGAGGGCGTGGACTGGATCAGCACGGGCGCCTTCCAGGACTGTCCCAACCTGCTGCAGGTGGTGATGCCGGACAGCATTACCGGTATTGCCGACGATGCTTTCGGAACCAATTACGGCGTGACCATAGAGTCCTCCGCCGGATCCTTTGCCCACAATTACGCCCTGAACAAGGGCATGAACTGGATAGAAAAAAGACAATGGTAAAGATCAGCGTTCCCGATGACGTGGAAAAAATCATAGAGATCCTTGAGCAGAACGGATTTGAAGCCTATATCGTGGGCGGCTGCGTCCGGGATTCTCTGATGGGCCGCCTGCCGAAGGACTGGGATATCACCACCAGCGCTTCCCCGCAGGAAGTGAAGCAATGCTTTCGGAGGACCATTGATACCGGGATCGCCCACGGGACGGTGACGGTGATGATGGGCCAGACCGGCTATGAGGTAACCACCTACCGGCTGGACGGCGAATATACCGATTCCCGCCATCCCTCGTCGGTGACCTTCACCCGGGCCCTTTCGGAGGACCTTAAGCGGCGGGACTTCACCATCAACGCAATGGCTTACAATGAGGCTGCCGGGCTGGCGGATCTTTTCGGCGGCATGGAGGACCTGGAAAACGGTCTGATCCGAGCCGTGGGAGATCCTGCGGAACGGTTTTCGGAGGATGCCCTGCGGATCATGCGGGCCGTCCGGTTTTCAGCCCAGCTGGATTTTACCATAGAAGAAAATACACTGGAGGCAGCGGCAACGCTGTCTTCAAATCTGGAAAAGATATCAAAGGAACGCATCCGGGAAGAACTTGTGAAGACCCTGGAATCCGCCCATCCGGAGCGGACCGTGCTTTTTGAGGACATCGGCGCCATGCCCTGGATCTTCCCCGCCTTCGGCAGGCGAAGACAGGAAAGACTTAAGAAACTTTCCGAAATGCCTCCGGACCGTCTCTTAAGACTGGCTGCCTTCCTGGAGGGCTGCACGAAGGAGGAAGCGGAAGTTGTCCTCAGGGAACTGAAATTTGACAACGACACCCTGAAACGGACCGCCGCCCTGATCGAATACGGCGCGAAGGAGATATCTCCGGATGAAACCGCCGTCCGGAAACTGCTGTCATCCTTTGGGACGGAAGATATTGAAAGACTGCTTCTTTTCAGCGGTCATGAAGAACTGGAGCCCGTCGTTAAGCGCATCCTTAAAAGAGGAGACTGCATATCGCTTAAAACGCTGGCCCTTGGCGGAAGGGAGCTTGGGGAACTGGGGCTTAAGCCCGGGAAAATCATGGGAGAGATCCTGAAAGCCCTGCTGGAGCGGGTGCTGGAGGATCCCGGCCTGAATTCAGAAGAAAAGCTCATACCAATCGCCCGGGAACTCATAAAAAAGACAGAGGAGCGTAAGTAAATGGCAAATCGGAACAGAAGGAAGAGACTGAGAAGATGGGCGCGCACCATCAACTGGGGGAGACTGATCCCGACCGTTCTGGCGGGTGTTCTCTGCGTCGGCCTGGCACTGTTCTTTATCATTAACGGCCTGACCAACAGGAATCCGGACAGACGTGCTTCAACGGAAGCTTCCGAGCCCGGATCCCGCAGTGATGCGGCGCCTGAAAGCAGAACCGGGGACAAGGACGATCCTTCGGCAGACGCTGACCGGACGAAGGAAGACGGTTCCGGGAAAGAAACCGCGGAACCTTTCGGAGACGCCTCCGACAGCACGGAAGCAGACTCGGAGAAACGCACGGATCCGGAGAACGGAGAAGAAGGCGCTGAAAACAGCGGGGATAATTCTGAGGGATCAGAGGCTTCCGATCCCGGAAATACGGATCCGCAGGGCGAGTCCGATACTTTGGATACGAACGGAGAAGGAGATGACCCGGAAGACCGGACGCCTGGTGCGGGTGCCGAGACCACTCCTTCGGCGGAGATCCATACGGATAACCCGGGCGGACCCGGAAGCTCGGACTATGCCTCCATCCTGCCGGTGCCCGCAAATGTCTCAAGAGCCGTGACCAATCCTTCGGTGGCCATGAATTACGGCGGATACTATGTGAAAAATCCCGACCAGAGGGTCATCTATCTTACCTTCTGCCTGGGCTATGAGAACGGCTTAAGCGGCCAGATGCTGAACATCCTGGCCCAGAAGAACGTCCAGGCGGCCTTCTTTGTGACCGGCGAATACTTCGCCTCCGCCAACGACCCCGTGGGCAATGCCAAAGCCATGCTCGGAAACGGCCATATCGTGGGATCCCACGGCTTCCGGCATGTCTATACCAATACACTTTCCGATGAACAGCTGATCGACGATTTCAATCAGATGAAGCAGCGGATGCAGGATGTCCTGGGCATCAGCCCGGTCTATTACCGGCCGCCCTACGGACAGGTCACGGAACGGGATATGTACATCGCCCAGAAGATGGGCTATGTCACCACCATGTTCTGCTTTAACTATTTTGACTACGACCCGGCCGCCCAGCCGGGCAAGGACGAGGCGCTGCAGAAGCTGATCTCCGGCCTTCAGCAGGGGGCGGTCTATTATCTTCACGTTTCCCAGTGCAACCTGCAGGCCCTGCCCGAATTCATCGACTATGCCCGGAGCCAGGGCTATACTTTCTTAAGAATTGACCAGAGCATGGGAGCCGCGCCTCAGCCGGCTCCCACGCCCGCTCCTACGCCGGCTCCCACTCCGGAACCGACACCGGCCCCGACACCGGAAGAGACCACGCCTGAAACCACGACCGAATCTCCGGCCCCGGAACCGACCCCCGAAACCACGCCTGAAACCACGACGGCGGAAACCACCCCCGAAGCCACGACCAAATCCACAACGGCGGAAACCACACCTGAAACAACGACCGAATCCACAACGACTGAAACCACGACCGAAACAACGACCGAATCCACAACAACAGTAACAACGACTGAAACTACAACAGAAACCACGACTGAAACCACGACCGAAACTACAACGGAAACCACTGCCGAAACAACGCCCGAAACAACGACACCGGAAGCCACGCCCGACTCTGCCACCGAAGACTCAGATCCCGGCTCCGCTCCCGAAGACTCCGCTTCCGGATCCTCTGCTGAATCCGACGATTAGGAAGATACCGGCCTCAGAAACAGAGGCAGCGGGCTTCAGAAACAGAAGTTCCGGGAAGGAGAGGCGGCAGTTCTCCGGGAACTGCAGGCTTACGAAAACGAAGACCGGAATGTTAAGCGGAAAAATCACCGAAAAATCACAGATTTTCATAAGCTGAAGTGTTGCAAACCGAAAAAAAACATGATACACTGAGTTCGACTTTTGAACAAAGGAGGAAATGACTATGGCATATAAGATTTCTGAAGAATGCATTAAGTGCGGTTCCTGCGAAGCCGGCTGCCCGGTTGGCGCAATTTCTGAAGGCGAAGATACTTATGTCATCGACGCTGATGTCTGCATCTCCTGCGGCGCTTGCGAAGCAACCTGCCCCATGGGTGCTATTTCAGAAGCATAAGCACTTATCATGCACCTGGGCCGGCGGTTTCCGCCGTCTTTCTTGTTTCTGTCCGTTCTGAATACGGAACAGGATGGCAAACGCCGGGGATGATTATCCTGCCCGGCTCAGGGCTCAGTTTTCACGGCCGCTTCAGACCGCGGAGTGCCGATATGGCCGGGAGTTGTTTTCTGCACTGATGCAGGATGCAGGTATCGGGGCGTTTTTCAGATCATTTTCGAGGAATCATCTAATGGAACAGATCGATGTTTTATATAATCCCTTTTCCCATAAAAACCAAGGCTTAAGCGACGCCCGCAGGATAGAAAAATGGTTTGATGGGGCTTCTTTTTCCTATATTGACCTTACAGAAAAGGGTTTCTCTCCCGCAGCGTTTATCGAAAGCTGCCCCGAAGATCATAAGATCGTTCTTGCCGGCGGCGACGGGACCCTGAACCATCTGGTCAATCAGCTGGCGGAAGAAGAGCTGTCCCGGGACCTGTGGTTTTTCCCCGCCGGCACAGGGAATGATTTCGCGAAGGATGTGGGGAAAAAGACGGGATGCCGTCCCTTCCTGCTGAATTCCTTTATCAGCAGCCTTCCAAAAGCCAGTATAAACGGAGATACCGTCCGGTTCATCAACGGCGTTGGCTTCGGACTGGACGGCTATGCCTGCAGCGAGCATGAGCGGCTGAAAAAGCTGGGAAAAGACAGTTCCTACAAGCTGATCGCCGTAAAGGGACTGCTGTTTTCCTTTAAACCGGTTTCCGGAACCATTACCGTCGACGGCGAAGCCCGGACCTATAAAAAACTCTGGATGGCGCCCGTCATGCTGGGCACCTATTTCGGCGGCGGCTTCCCGATAACCCCCCAGCAGCACCGTCTGAATGAAGAACATACCCTGATATCGGTGGAGGTGCATGACGTGGGACGCCTTCACGCCATGCTGCTTTTTGTGCCGGCCATGCTGGGCAAGGGAAGATGGTTTAAAAAGCACATCACCTACCGGAAGGGACATCACTTCAGGGCGGAATTCTCCGTACCCTCCGATCTTCAGTGCGACGGAGAGGTGTATAACGGCGTGATGAACTTTACCGCGGATTATGAATAAGAAAAAACGGACAATTTCCGCGGGAGACAGAGATTTCGGAAAAATTGCTGCGGATCCGGCTGCTGCAGGACAGCTTATTTGTCTGCATAAAGAAAAACGACCGGGACCGGCATAAAGAATATGGCTGAATCTCGCAAAAAGATTGACTTTTTCCCGTAAAACGTGTATAAATATAGTCTAGAAATGTTCGCCCTCCCGGAATTATGGGATCCGGCAGCGTTTTATAATCGTAAAAGGGTGTGAAGCACCCTATGTTTTAGGAGGAAATACCATGAATAAGAAAGAATTAGTCGCAGCTGTTGCTGCAAAGGCAGAGCTCTCCAAAAAAGACGCTGAAGCAGCAGTAGATGCTTTTACCGCAGTTGTCGAAGAAGAACTGAAGAACGGCGGCAAGGTCCAGCTGGTCGGTTTCGGTACCTTTGAAGTTTCTGAAAGAGCTGCCAGAGAAGGCCGCAATCCCAGAACCAATGAGTCCATCACCATCGCTGCTTCCAAAACTCCCAAGTTTAAAGCCGGCAAGGTTCTTAAGGACAACATCAACAAATAAGCAGCATGCGGCTTGATAAGTTTTTGAAGGTATCCCGACTGATCAAACGCAGGACTGTTGCCAACGAAGCCTGTGATGCAGGGCGGGTAACGGTTAACGGAAAGACAGCAAAGGCATCGACAGAGGTTAAAACGGGAGATGTGCTTGAGATCTCCCTCGGAACCAGAACTGTGAAGGCGGAGATACTGGATATTCAGGATACGACAAAGAAAGAGGACGCCAAAGAGCTGATCCGCTTCTTGTAACCATATAAAGATCAAAAAAGAAAACTACAGGAAAGGAGGCGCTGATGGCAAAACAGCATATCCGCGAAAAACGGGCCGGCAAAAGAAGTGTCAGACTGATCGTCATTTTTGCATTGATCCTGGCGGCGGTGCTGACCATCAGAGTGATCGGCCTGTACAGGGAAAACCAGGACCTGTCCTACAAAATCGAGGCGCTTAAGGAAAACGTCGAGAGAGTGTCCGAAGAGCATAAAGAACTGGAGGAAAGACGGTCAAAACCGCTTTCCGACGAAGAAATGCTGAGACTGGCCAGGGACAGATTTGGACTGGCTTTTCCGAATGAGATTATATTGGTACCTGAAGAATAATTGACAGGCTGCCGTTCCGGAGGGAAGAGAGTTCCCTGCAGGGCGGCAGTCTTTCGTTATTACCGATTGGTACAGTCAGTAGATTTTTGAGCGTATTATGATCAGGAGGCCGGAGACAGGGGATGAGCGACAGAATCTATGAAGCCGTGAAAAACGGCCGTTATTTTTCTTCCCGGGACAGGGTCATCGCGGGGCTTTCGGGCGGCGCGGATTCTGTCTGCCTGCTGCACGTCCTGGCCCGTCTTCAGAAGGAGGCCGGCTTCTCCCTGCTGGCGGTCCACGTACACCACGGGATCCGGGGCGAAGCGGCGGACAGGGACGCAGCCTTTTCGGAATCTTTTGCGAGGTCGCAGGGCATCCCGGTGAAAGTGATCTGTAAATGTGCCCCTGATGTTTCCGAAAAACAGAAGCTTTCCCTGGAGGAAGCTGCCAGAAAGGTAAGGTACCAGGCCTTCCATGAAGCTGCCGAAGACTTCGGAGCGGATTTCCTGGCCCTGGCCCATCACCTGAACGATCAGGCGGAAACCGTTTTGTTCCATCTGATCCGGGGGTCCTCTCTTAAAGGCCTTTCCGGGATGGAAAAGGTCCGGGAAGAAACCATAAGGGCGGACCGGTCTGAAAACGGAGAAGATCTTCCCGGAGAAAAATCGGAAAAGAACAGAAAAGGAAGCGAAACAGCAGCGGAAGGAAAGAAAAAGAAATCCGCAGGAGGAGCAGAAACCGGGGAGAAAGCAGAAATCGGAGAGGAACCGGAAGGATCCGGGAAAACGAGAACGATCAGGATCGTCCGGCCGCTCCTGGATATCACCCGGGAAGAGATCCTTGCCTATCTGGAAGCTTACGGGCTTTCTTACTGCGAGGACGAGACCAACGCTTCCCTGGAGGCGGACAGGAACATCATCCGCACCCTGGTGATGCCGGGGCTTCTTCAGGTACGGGAGGACGCGGACCGGAAGATCGCGGAAACTGCCGCTTACCTTCGGAAGACAGAGGCTTATCTGGAGGAAGAAGCCCGGGACTGGATAAGGGAACAGGGGGTCTTCGAGCCGGAGAACCGGCGGATCCTGCTGACCAAAGAAGCCCTGGCCGGTCTTTCCGAAGTACTATCTTCCTACGTCATCCGGTGCTGTCTGGAGATGCTTGGCGCGCCGCTTAAGGATATTTCAAGAAAGCATCTGGAAGCGGCTGCCGCCGTGGCCGGAAAACAGAACGGCAGACGCCTGGAGCTGCCGAACGGGGTCCGGGTGACGGCCGCCTATGACGCGGTCCGAGTCAGCTTTGAGAAGAACGAGACCGGAAAACCGGCGGAGACCTTGGGTTTTCAGATTCCTGCAGCATTTTTCGAAGAGTCTGTGACTATGGGCGGATCAGAAAACCATGCTGAAAGTCCGGTAATTGAAAAGCGCCGCAGCGCTCAACAGCGGGAAGGCACCGGCGTTTTCGGGGGTTTTTTGGTAAAATTTGAGCTGTCGGTGCGAAAAATCGGAGAAGAACCGCCGAATTTACCCTATACGAAATGGTTCGATTATGCTAAAATAAACGAACCGCTGAAGCCGGTCTTCAGATACGGAAAGGACGGGGACCGCATCGCCATCGGGGATGGCAGGACCAAGAAGCTGAACCGTTTTTTCATCGACGAGAAGATCCCCCGGGAGGACCGGGGAAGCATTCCGGTTCTGGCGGCCGGGTCCGACGTGTTATGGATCGTCGGGTACCGGATGAGCGAAAAGTATAAAATAGATGAGAATACCGAAGAAGTGCTGAAAATATCTGTTGTGAAAAGGGAGGAAGATCCGGAAGATGAACGATAAGATCAGTGTTATGATATCGGAAGAAGAACTCATGAAAAGGATACGGGAGCTGGCGGAAGAGATCTCCCGGGATTACGAAGGAGAAGCGGTCCATCTGATCTGCATTTTAAAGGGATCGGTCTTTTTTACCTGTGAACTGGCGAAGCGCCTTACCGTTCCGGTGACCCTGGACTTTATGAAGGTTTCCTCCTACGGGGACGGCACGAAATCCTCCGGCATCGTCCGCATCGAGAAGGATACGGATGAATCCGTGGAGGGCAAGAACGTCATCGTCATCGAGGATATCGTGGACAGCGGCAATACGCTGTCGTTCCTGCTGGAAGTGATGAAGAACAAGAAGCCGAAGTCGCTGAAGCTTTGCTCGCTTCTGGATAAGCCGGACCGCCGGGTGAAGCCCGTCAGCGTGGATTATACCGGCTTTGTGATCGAAGATAAATTCGTGGTAGGCTTCGGGCTGGATTACGCCCAGCGCTACCGCAACCTGCCCTACATCGGAGTAGTAGAAGAAACAGGGGAATAAATGGATAGTAATATGAAAAAAGGTCTGGGCAGAAGCATCATCATCTACCTGATCATTCTCGGAGTCATGCTGGGCGGGTCCTTCCTGATCCAGAAACTCTTTAACCGGACGACCTCCGTTACCTATACCTCTTACCGGGAAATGCTGGAAAAGGGGGAGATCGACGAGGTCCGCATCACCCAGAACCGGGAAGTGCCCACGGGCCGCATCCGGTTCTTAAGAAAAGACGACGCCGAAACGGTCTATTCGGTATACGTGGCGGACGTTCATGAGGAAACAACGGCTCTTGCCGCCAAGGCGGTGAAGATCACCCTGGACGACGTACCGCCCGAAAGCTTCTTTTATCATGTCGTGGCACCCATGCTGATCCTTCTGACAGGGTGTCTGATCATCTTTGTCTTTATGAATGCCCGTATGGGCGTCTCGGGAGGCGGCGGCGCCGGGGGCAATCCCATGGCCGGCTTTACGAGAAACCGGGCCCATATGTCGGATCCGAAGAGCAACCCCATTAAATTCAAGGATGTGGCCGGCCTTCAGGAAGAAAAGGAAGACCTGTACGAGATCGTGGATTTTCTGGAGAATCCGGGAAAATATACCGAGCTGGGCGCCCGCATTCCCAAGGGTGTGCTGCTGGTGGGCTCTCCCGGTACCGGCAAGACGCTGCTCGCCAAAGCGGTGGCCGGTGAAGCCGGCGTGCCCTTCTTTACCATTTCCGGCTCGGACTTTGTGGAAATGTTCGTCGGCGTCGGCGCTTCCCGTGTACGGGAACTGTTCGCGGACGCCAAGAAAAATTCGCCCTGCATCATTTTTATCGATGAGATCGATGCCGTGGCGCGCATCAGAGGCTCGGGCCTCGGCGGCGGCCACGATGAAAGGGAGCAGACCTTGAACCAGCTGCTGGTGGAGATGGATGGATTTTCCGTCAACCAGGGCATCATCGTCATGGCAGCCACCAACCGGGCGGATATCCTGGACCCGGCTATCCTGCGTCCCGGCCGTTTTGACCGGAAGATCGCGGTGGGCCGTCCGGACGTGAAGGGCCGTCTTGAGATCCTGCAGGTCCACAGCGCCAACAAGAAGCTGGGGGACGACGTGGATCTTCAGACCGTTGCCCAGACCACGGCGGGCTTCTCCGGAGCGGATCTGGAGAACCTGATGAATGAAGCGGCCATCAACGCCGCTAAGGAAAACCGCCAGTTTATCAGACAGGACGATATTAACAAGGCCTTTATCAAGGTAGGCATCGGCACCGAGAAGCATTCGAAGGTGATCTCCGAAAAGGAGAAACGCATCACCGCCTACCATGAAATGGGCCATGCCATTTTATTTGAAGCCCTGCCGGATGAGGGACCGGTGCATACCGTGTCCATTATTCCCACGGGCCTCGGCGCCGCCGGCTATACGATGCCGCTTCCGGAGAACGACGAAATGTTCAATACCCGGGACCGCATGCTCCAGGACATCATGGTGTCCATGGGCGGCCGCATCGCCGAAGAGATCACCTTTGACGATATTACCACCGGCGCTTCCCAGGATATCCGCCAGGCTACGGAGATCGCTCGGGATATGGTCATGAAATACGGCATGTCGGATAAGATCGGCTTTATCAATTACGAACAGTCCCAGGACTCCGTCTTTATGGGAAGAGACCTGGGTCATATGAAAACATACGGTTCCGACGTTTACAATGAGATCGAAGGCGAAGTCAAGAACATCATCGACGAATGCTACCGGAAAGCCAGAGAGATCCTGCTGTCCAAGCGCGATATCCTGGAAAAAGGCGCGGCGCTTCTGATCGAAAAGGAAAAACTCGGGCGGGAAGAATTCGAGGCATTATATAATGAAAACTAACAGGCAGCATATAGACAGAACCGCCCTGTTCACCGACGAAACGGTCAATTACCGGTTTCCTGCGGATATTAAACCCCAGGAAGAGGTGACTTTCCGTTTCCGTACCCGGAAGGACAACGTTGAGCACGTCTATCTGTACAGCCGCTCTTTAAGAAGAGAATTGCAGAAAGCCAGGACCGCAGGAACCTTTGATTATTATGAGACCAGCATCCGGATGGATGACCGGGTGTTTGAGTACTTTTTCGAGATCGCTTCCGGAGACGAACGCCTTTTCTACACCAAACAGGGGATCAGCACCGTAAGGATCCATAACGAAGGCGCTTTCGTGGTCATACCGGGCTTTTCCACCCCGGACTGGGCCAAGGGCGCCGTCATGTACCAGATCTTCGTGGACCGCTTCAGAAAGGGCGACGCGGATTCCGGCGTCATGACCGGGGAATATGCCTATATCGGCCGGCACGTGGAGCGGGTGGACGACTGGGATTCCTTCCCGCAGCCCAACGACGTGAGCCGGTTTTACGGCGGCGATCTGGTGGGGGTTCTGGAAAAGCTGGATTATCTTAAACATCTGGGCATTGAAGTGATCTATTTCAATCCTCTGTTCCTGTCTCCGTCGAACCACCGGTATGACGTCATGGATTATGAACATATCGATCCCCATCTTACGGGATTTATCCATGATCACGGCCGGCTGCTGCCGGAGGGCGTCAATAACAATACCAAAGCAGAACGCTTTATTACCCGGGTAACGGATAAGGAAAACCTGGCTTTTGCCAATGCCTACTTTGCCCGTTTTGTCGCTGAAGCCCACAAAAAGGGCATCAGGGTCATTCTGGACGGCGTGTTCAACCACTGCGGATCCTTCAACCGCTGGATGGACCGGGAAAAGATCTATGAGGAACAGGGAGCGGATGATCCCGGGGCCTACATCGCGAAAGACAGTCCCTACCACGACTACTTCTTCTTTGAAGAGGGCGGCAGATGGCCAGACAACGATCATTATCTGGGCTGGTGGGGTCATGATACCCTGCCGAAGCTGAATTACGAAAATTCGGAAGAGCTGCAGGAATATATCCTGAATATCGCGAAGTTCTGGCTGTCCCCGCCCTACTCGGTAGACGGCTGGCGGCTGGACGTGGCGGCAGACCTGGGTCTTTCCGCAGCCTTCAACCACGATTTCTGGAAACGGTTCAGAAAGGCTGTCAAGGAAGTCAATCCCGACGCGGTCATCATCGCCGAACATTACGGTTCCGCCGAGGAATGGCTTAGGGGCGGCGAATGGGACAGCATCATGAATTACGATGCTTTCATGGATCCGGTGGGCTTCTTCCTGACCGGCATGGAAAAACATTCGGACAGAAGCTTTGCCGGCGTCCAGGGAGACGGCGCCTGGTTCCTGAAGAAGATCGCGGCTGAATCCGCACGCCTTCCGGCCCAGTCCCTCCAGATGGCCATGAACCAGCTTTCCAACCATGATCATTCCCGCTTCCTGACCCGCACCAATCAGCGGGTAGGCCGGCTGGCGGAATGCGGTCCCTGGGCCGCTTCGGAGAATCTTTCCTATGCCGCCTATAAGGCCGGCGTCATCCTGCAGTTTACGCTTCCCGGAGCGCCGACCCTTTATTACGGCGACGAAACGGGCGTGACCGGCTGGACGGATCCGGATTCCAGAAGGACCTATCCCTGGGGACGGGAAAACTGGGGGCTCATCGCCTTCCACAAGGACGTCATTGCGATCCATCAGCGGTACAGCTGTCTGCGGACCGGCTCCTATAAATCCCTGGAAGGGGGAGACGGCTACATTGCCTACGGCCGGTTTAATGAAGAAACCGCGATCCTGGTGCTGGTGAATCATAAGTACACCGAGCGGCAGGTCAGTCTGGACGTTTCCGTCATCAACATGCCGCAGAACGGCTGTGTCGAACGGATCATGCAGTCCGGGGAGACCGGCTACAA
Organism: Lachnospiraceae bacterium; assembly: GCA_017438305.1. GTDB lineage: Bacteria > Bacillota > Clostridia > Lachnospirales > Lachnospiraceae > UBA1267. The sequence continues at coordinate 14,139 of JAFRVX010000170.1, forward strand.
CGTGGGCGTCAAAAAAACCGAAACCGCAGACGGTATCCTGACCGTTACGCTTCCGGCTTTTTCTTCCAGTATTTATGCCGTCTGTTACAACGGAGAGTAAGATTTTACTGAATCAGTTTTATAAGCGCTCTGGCTGCGTCAGGGCGCTTTGTGTTTATAATGATGCCGATATAGTTTTCGGTTCCGGAAAGCTCCAGAAGCTCGGAAAGCCGCGTGTTCTGGACATCCACCAGGCAGGGATAGGTCCCGGCGTAGGTGGTCTCAACGGTGACGATGCGCCCGGCCTTATCCAGGGCGGCGTAGGTTTCGGCGTCCAGAAGCTCCTTCAGATTGTACAGGACGTTGTCGTCCTCGCTGTCCTTGCTCACCATTCCGGTAAAGGTGACCAGGTCGGCGCACAGAAAGTCCAGGTCATTGCCCATGATCCTGGCCAGGATGGCCTGGGAGGCCGCGTAGATCTGTTCGGTGCTGGCATTGTCCACCACCATGGCGGACATGTCGATATGATATTTGGAGGCGTCCACCCCCATCTCATCCGCCAGGGCCTGCTTCAGGGTCTCCGGGGCGCTGTCGGCAATGGTATGCGGGAAGGTGACACCCTGAATGATCTTCGGAACGCTGTTGTAGATGATGGACGAAATGATCGCGACGATGGCTATGATACCGATGATGATCCCCAGGGTCAGCCGCCAGTAATAGGTGAAGAAGTGCTCCACCTTCTTGGAAAACGGCTGGCCGTTCAGGCTTCTGAACTGGTCCCGGAAATCTTCAAACCAGGATTTATCGTTTTTATAGACTTTTGCCATGGGTGCCCCTTTCTTTCCTGCATGGATCGGTACGGCTTCCGGAGTCTTAACGCTTTCAGGCGGAAGACGTTCTTCATACCGGCAGACTTTTACCTATTGTAGCACGAATCCCCGATGAAAAAAAGCACAAGAACAGGGGAAACTTCTGCAAACTTCCGTAGATTACGCAGGACCGGCTATTTCCGGCAGACAGTTTCCGCAGCGGCATTTCTGCCGATACCTCATGGCGGCTTTCAGCTGATACGCCGCAATGGTGTTTCTGCTGACCCCACAATGATGTTTCTGCTGATATTGTTTCTGCTGATATTGTTTCTTGACCGATGAGGAGAAAAGAATTATAATATTTTCTTACGAACCCCTGGAGTACCTCTGCTTCAGGCGGCTGCAGTTTCATGCACGGAGTGTGAAAAATGAAAAATATCTTTAATCTGAACAATCCTGTCTGGATCTTTATCGGCCGGCTGGTGGACGTCTTTGTTCTGAACATCCTGTGGTTTGTCTGCTCGATCCCCATCGTGACCTTCGGCCCCGCAACGGTGTCTCTGTACTATTCCATGATGAAGACCGTCTGCGATGAGAATCCCAAATACGTCAGGAACTTCTTCAAGACCATGAAGGAGAACATGGCAAACGGTATTCCGCTGGGACTGACGATGCTTGTCCTCGGCGGGCTGATCGTCTACGCGATCCTGTTTTACAGCACCAACGCGAATTACGGCGACAACTTATGGATCCTGATCTTCAAGTATGTGATGTACGGCCTGGGAGTGCTTTATGTGCTCATGTTCCAGTACGTATTCGCTCTTTCCGCCCGGTTTGTCAATACAACCTTCCGGACGATGAGGAACGCGCTTTTCCTGGCCCTGCAGCATTTCTGGTGGACCATCGTCATGGTGTTCGTGATGCTGCTTCCCGCCATCATCCTGTATATGACCAACTTCCTGCCGATCCTGCTTCTGGGCTTTGGCCTGTCGGTTTACATCAACGCCTATATCCTGAATAAGATCCTGGATCCCCTGATCCGGAAAGCAAAGCAGGAACAGGGTCTGGAGACCCCTGAAGAAGAGGAAGAACGATATACCGCGGAAGAACTGGCCGCAGCCTCCGAATGGCACATGCCCGCGTCCCTGGCTTCTTCCGGCTACGCGGCAGCGGAGGATGCTGCTGAAGAAGCCGTCGGTGAAGCGGCAGATACTGCGGCTGAAGGGACAGAGAAAGCGGCAGAGGCCGTCACTGAAACGGCTGAGAAAGCCGTGGAAGCCATCACTGAAACTGTCGCGGAAACGGTTGAAGCCGCAGCTGAAAAAGCGGAAGAGACTGCCGGCGAGGCTGACAGCGCCTCCGCCGATCCCCTGGAATAAACCGGCGGACCTCAAACGGACTAACGGACCCTGAAAAGATTAACGGGTCCTAAAACGGATTGACGGATTCCAAAACGGATCAACGGATCCTAAAACGGATCAACGGACCCGTAAACAGACTAACGGATCAAAAAACAGACTGACAGATCCTGAAACAGACTTATGAAACCCCGGAGGTTTTTATGATAAAGATCAGAACACGTTTTGCACCCAGCCCCACAGGCCGGATGCATGTCGGAAATTTAAGAACGGCCCTGTATGCCTACCTGATCGCCAAGCATGAAGACGGCGATTTCCTGCTCCGCATTGAAGATACGGACCAGGAGCGGTATGTGGAAGGCGCCGTGGACATCATCTACCGCACCATGGAAAAGACCGGCCTGAAGCATGATGAAGGCCCGGATATCGGCGGGGATTACGGCCCCTATGTCCAGTCGGAGCGCTTTAAGGCCGGCATCTACAGAGAATATGCCCAGAAGCTCATCGATAAAGGCGAAGCCTATTACTGCTTCTGCACCGAGGAGCGGCTGAACAGCCTGAAGACCGCCGTCGGCGAAGACGGCAAGGAGATCCGGGTGTACGACAAGCACTGCCTGGGCCTGTCCAAGGAAGAGGTCGAAGCCAATCTGAAGGCCGGCATGCCCTATGTCATCCGCCAGAACAATCCCACCGACGGCACCACCACCTTCCATGACGATATCTACGGCGACATCACCGTGGACAATTCCGAGCTGGACGACATGGTGCTGATCAAGTCCGACGGCTACCCCACCTACAATTTCGCCAACGTGGTGGACGATCATCTGATGGGCATTACCCATGTGGTAAGAGGCAACGAATACCTTTCCTCCAGCCCCAAATACAACCGGCTTTACGAGGCCTTCGGCTGGGAAGTGCCGACCTACGTGCACTGCCCGCTGATCACGGATGAAGAGCATAAGAAGCTGTCGAAACGAAGCGGCCATTCTTCCTTCGAAGACCTGGAAGAGCAGGGTTTCCTGGATGAGGCCATCGTGAACTTCGTCGCCCTTCTCGGCTGGTCTCCGGAGGACAACCAGGAGATCATGTCCCTGGAGGAACTCGTGAAGAAGTTCGATTACCGGCACATCAACAAGTCTCCGGCGGTCTTTGACTATACGAAGCTGAAATGGATGAACGGCCAGTACATCGCCGCCATGGATGAAGAGAAATACCTGGAAAAGGCGCTTCCGGTGGTCAAAGAGGTCATCACAAAGGACCTGGACCTGAAGCACATCGCCCTTTTATGCAAGAGCCGGATCGAGATCTTCCCCGATATCAGGGAGAAGATCGGTTTCTTCGAGGCGGTTCCGGAATATGACGTCTCGCTTTACCGGAACAAGAAAGCCAAATGCGATGAGGCAGCTTCTCTTGAACTTCTGAAGGACGTGCTGCCGCTTCTTGAAAAGCAGGAGGATTTCTCCAACGACGCGCTCTTTGCCCTGTTAAGCGCTTACGGCACCGAAAAAGGCTATAAGACAAACTTTGTCATGTGGCCCTTAAGAACGGCCGTATCCGGTCTGGCATCGACGCCCGGCGGCGCGACAGAGCTGATGGAGATCCTGAAAAAGGACGAGACCATCGCCCGCATCGAGGCAGCCATCGAGAAACTGTCCTGAAGGCAGCCATCGAGAAACTGTCCTGAAGACAGCCATTGAAAAGCTTTCCTGAGAAGGCTTTTTACAGGACAAAAGAGTATGATATCAGGGTCAAAAGGTCGATCCCCCACTCATGTGTACATGTATGTGGGGATCAGACCTTGGGACCCGCCCCACATGGAGCGCGAAGTGGAGATTTATCTCCACGAGAGTGCGGAATGTGGGAGGAGCGTGGGAGCACGTAGTGCGTAACGCTCCGGATATCA
>JAFRVX010000171.1 GCA_017438305.1 Lachnospiraceae bacterium
ACCGGGGACTTCCCAGCGCCAGACTATTTACGGATATCGACAAGCTGAAAGAAGGCGACCGGTTCATGATCAGCGTTCTTTCCGAGACGCTTATCTACCAGGTGGACCAGATCAGGACCGTGGAACCGGCGGACATGTCAGAGGTACAGATCGTGCCGGGCAAGGACTACTGCACACTGGTGACCTGCACGCCCTACAGCGTGAATACGCACCGGCTGCTGGTGAGAGGAAGCCGGATCCGGGAAGAAGAGGACGATACGGTCTACGTCACGCATGAAGCGGTGAAGATCCCCTCCTTTATCGTGATCCCGGCGGTGCTGATCCCGCTGCTGCTTCTGGTCCTTACAGGGATGCTGGTCTACTACTGGCGGAAAAAGCCGCCGCTTACCAGAGAAGAAAAAAGAGCGCTGGTTTTCGGAGAAGGAAACAGGCGGGAAACGCCGGACAGTACAGATGAGACGGCAAAAAACACAAATTCACCGGTAAAAACAGATACAGTGCCGGATGAAACAGATACAGCGCCGGATAAAACAGATACAGCGCCGGTTCAATTGAGCTGATCCATATCCGTTTGATCACGGCAGGGATCTATAAATGACTTGTAATTGATGGAGACGATTATGCAGAGGGACTTTCCCAGAAAAAAGAAGACCGGGAAAAGAAAAACAGACCGCCGAAGCGCAAGGCGGGCGGATATCCGGGGGAACTTCTTTCTTATGCTGGCAGCGGTATTGCTTCTCGCATTCAGTTTAGAGCGGAATACCCCTGCGGTTTACGCGGACCGGATCGACAGCAGCAGAAAGGTGTCCCTTTCTGTGGTGCCGGTCAGCAAAGATTTTCAGGACGATCTTGACGAAAAAGATATCATCTATGATCTGTATGCCGTAGCCGGACTTTCAGAAGAAACGGCCGGAAGCCTTTCCTTCAGCATGAAAGAGGCTTATAAGGAAATGTCCGTTACGGGAAAGGAAACGGCAGAAGGCTGGCAGGAGAAAGTCCAGGAGGCTTTCCTCGCGGCTGTGAGTTCCGATAAGCCGGTCATCAGCGGGCGCAGCCTTGCCGACAGCGAAAAGATGGAAGCCGACGATGACGGAAAGGCGCTGACCCCGGGCCTGTACCTGCTGATCGCAAGAGGCGCGGATCAGTCCCTTGAAGATCCGGAGGCTTACATTTTCAGCCGAGAACAGGACGGTAAGACCATTAAGGGCACCAAAGCAGTTTCCGGAGAATACACTTACGAATTTCTCCCGGCCCTGATCCTGCTGCCCTATACGGATCCGGAAATAACCGGAGAAGTCCGGAGCTCCGACGATGGGAAATGGGAGTATGACGTCACCGTCCATCTGAAGCCTTCCCGGGAGGACCGGTACGGAGACATTAAGATCATCAAAAAACTGCTGAATTACAAGGAAGGGACCGACGCCGAATTCGTTTTCCTGGTCATCGGAACCCTGAACGGGCAGGAAAATTACAGGAAAGAAGTGACCCTGTCCTACGGCAGCGGAAGCGGGGCGATAAGGGAGACGGTACTGTCTGGCATTCCTGTCGGAACGTATATAGACGTCACGGAACTGGAAGCCGAAGGCTATGTGCTGGTTCAGGAGGACATAGAAGAGCATATTGTCAGAAGTGATGAGACCATCGTCTTTGCGTTTGCCAATGACTATACTGAACCTTCCTCACCGGAACCGACGCCGGAGCAAACTACCCCGGAAGAACCGACTCCGGAAGAGACGACGCCCGAGGAACCGACGCCTGAGGAAACCACCCCGGAGGCAACAGAACCCAGCAGTCCCGAAAAAACCACGCCCGAGGAAACAACACCCGAAGAGACGACGCCGAAAGAGACAGAACCTGACACACCGGATACAGGCGATCGTTCCGGATTTCGGTTTTACGTGATACTGGCTTCGTCAAGCGGCATCCTGCTGCTTGCGGCAGCCGCCGCCGGCATGATCGGCAAAAAGAAAAAGAAGCATCAGTGATGAAACTGCGTAAGGCCCGTAAAACGGGCATGTCAGCGAAAAGAAAGGAGAGGCATTGATGCCGGATAAACATATACAGAAATATCTGAAAAAGAACAGCCGGCGAAGACGATGGCTCACTGTTATTTCAGGTCTTGCGGCAGGTGTTATCCTCGGCACGTTTCTTTCCCTGAAACTGACGGGACAGGCACAGAACTATACAAAAACCGTGCTTGACTGTCACGAGGAAAGCGGAAAAGTCTTTCACGTCCATAATGATGACTGTTTTGATGAAAACGGCGCGCTGGCGTGTCTTCTGGAAGAGCTGAGCCCTCATGAACATGATGAAGCCTGCTATACGGAAGTCCGCGTGCTGATCTGTGAAAAGACCGAAGGCGAGCCGGACCCGGATCTTCTTCCGGAGAGTTCTGAAGCTCTTGCAGATGAGCTTCCCGCAGAAACAGAAGATGCGGCGGAAGCAGAACCTCTAGAGGAGAGCAACGTTTCAGAAGAAGCCGAAGTTTCAGAAGAAATCCTGGCTTCCGAAGAAAGCAAAGCATCTGAAGAAGCCGAAGCTTCCGATGAAGCCGATGCTTCAGAAGAAAACCGGATCCTGGAAGAAAACCGTGAAGAAGGCGGAACGCCGGATGCGGAAGAAACATCAGAAACCGGCGAAGCAGAGCCGGGAGCCCCACAGGAGCTGAACGCAGCAGGGGAGGAACAGACAGCGGAAACCGGATCCGATGAAGAACCGGACGCTGAGCCCGAAGCAGATGAAGCAACGGCCGCTGAGCCCGAAGCAGATGAAGTAATAGCCGCTGAGGAAACTTCGGCTGAAGAAACAACGGCGGAAGAGATTCCGGTCCATATTCATACGGACGACTGTTATGAGATACAGCGGGTTCTGGTCTGTGAAACAGAAGAACGGATCCCCCATACTCATGATGAAGCCTGCCATGGCGAAGAAGGCAGCCTGATCTGTGAAAAGCCGGAAATGGACTGGCACGTCCATGGAGCGGAATGTCTGAAGGAAGTGGAACTGACGCCGGATGAGATCGTTCTTCTGGAACTGGAAAAAGGATCAGAAGAAAGCGAAACTGAAACTGAAGAGGCATCTTCCGAAACGGGATCCCCAAAAGAAAACCCAGGAGAAACCGATCCGGAAGAAGAAACCGAAATCACTGAAGACGCAGAAGAAAGCGTTCCTGAAGAGAGAACTGCCGAAAGTTACGAAGATGCTTCCCGGGAAGATACAGAAGAAACCGGTCCGGAAGAAGCTGCTGAAAAAGCAGACGAGACCGTTTTGGAAGAAGCTTCTGAGAACAAAGACGAGACCGCTTCGGATGAGTCTTCTGATAACGCAGACGAGACCGCTCCAGACGAAGCTGCCGAAAGCCCTGAAGACGTTTCCGATACAGAGAAACCGGACGAAGAACCTGCTGAGGATCCTTCGGAAGAAACGGTCTTTGAGAAGAACTGGGAAGACGAAGAAATCAGGATCCTGGCCCTGTTCACGAATAAAGCCGGGATCCCGGAAGAAGCAGAGCTCATTGCAGAGAGGATCGGATCACAGGAATTCCAGCCTGTGTACGAGGATCCTGAAAGACCCTACGGAAAAAACCTGCTTTGTCTGAAGATAGGCTTTTTCCTGGAGGATGAACCTGTCACCATACAGGATACGGTCGAATACCGGATCCTGGTGAAAAATAAAGAAGGACTCGTAAGCGGCAATGCCGTAACGGTCCTGAAACAGCTGGCAGACGGAACCATTGAAGAGGTCCATAAGACCGAACTGGATCAGGAACTGTCAGCAGCCTTCAAAGCCGAATAGGCAGGAAGGCCGTCACCCCTTTGACAGCATGGCATGTCTATGCTTAACATACCTCTCAAAAAAGAGAAAAACAAAAAAAGGAGAAGTAAAAAACATGAAACACCTCAAAAGAATTGTGGCACTGCTCCTGGCAGCGATCATGATCCTGGCTATGGGAGCCGGCGTATTCGCAGATGGAGATACTCCTGCCGATAACAACGGGAGCACACCGGCTTATGATCACCCTCTGACCGTAACCGGCCTTAAAAAAGACGACACCGCCAAGTTCTACAAGATCGTTGAGTGGGTCGGCGAAGCCGAAGGCAATGTTGCCGGTTGGAAGGCAATCGATCCTTACAGCACGGTGCTTACCCCGGAAGTGCTTAAGGCAGTCCTGTTAGGCGACAAAACGGCTGATCCGGTCGTAGAGCCCACAGGAATTACATCCGCCCTTGCCGGCGCTCTGGCAAAATTAGCCGGAGAAGATGGAAAAGACGGAACGGTTGCTGAAGGAACGGCGACTTATGACAATGAAGATTCCGGCATGTGGATGGTTCTTGTCACCCCGGCCGATGCCAATACCATTTATAATCCCGTGTTTGTTTCCGCCGACTATATGAAAGAGGTAGGCGGTACCGTAGCGATCGGCGGTCTTTACAGCGGCGATGCTGTTGCGAAGAGCAGCACCGTGGATCTGTCCAAGACTGCGGAGACCACGGAAGACGCGTGGGATGACAACAAACCCAACACCACCGCTGTGGGCGATGAAGTCACCTTCACCGTTACCGCGACCATTCCCGCCTACGGCGAAGTTTATGAAAAACCCCATTTCAAAGTAACGGATACCCTGACCGGTCTGGAACTTGTTACGGGTTCTGTAACGATCGTTGCCCCCGAAGGGCTGAAGGACCATACAGATTATGAGCTGGCAGATAACGAAGACCTGGATGGCTTCACGCTTACTCTGACACACAGTTATCTGAAGACCGTTAAAGCCCCCACGACGCTGACCATCACCTATAAGGCCATCGTTACCCAGGAGGCTGTCTACGCCATCAATGAAGAGAACAACGAAGTCAAGATCGAATACTCTCACGATCCTTTAAACGAAGACGACTATGACGTAAAGAAGGATACCACCCAGCACTACACCTTCTCTCTGGACGCAGAGGGCATTGCTGCCGGTGAATCCACCGTCATCAAAGGAAAGAAGACTTCCGAAGTCGTAAAGATCGGCGTTGATGCAGCCGGAAATCCCATCACCGAGATCGTGGAAACAAGCATGATCGGCGATCCCGAAGTGGACAAATGGGAAAGCCCCCTTGCCGGTGCGGTATTCGGACTCTTTACCGATGCTGCCTGTGAAAATCCCTATCTGGACAAGAACGGCAGCGCTGTTACCGCTGAAACCGGCGCTGACGGCCGCATGAATTTTGCCGGTCTTGACGCAGGTACCTATTACCTGAAGGAAATCTCTGCCCCCGCAGGCTTCGTAACCAACAGCCAGGCCCACAAGGTCGAGATCATTGCCGAAGTCGAAACCGTTACCGTAACCGAATGGTGGAACGGCACGGAATGGGTCAGCGAAAAACCGACCGAAGGCACTGTTAAAGAAGTTACCTACGAGACCGAGATCCTTAAGAGCTATACCGTTAAGATCGACGACAAGGAAATTGCCAAGTATACGTTTACAAACAACACCGAACCCACCAGCCCCGAGATCCAGTGGGAAGAAGCGGAACTCATTGAGCATCCCTATCAGCTGGTAAACACCCAGGGCCTTGAGCTTCCTTCCACCGGCGGAATGGGCACGACGATCCTGTATATCGTCGGCGGCATTCTGGTCCTTGGCGCAGCGGTCCTTCTGATCGTCCGCCGCAGGATGAACGTGATCTGAAGTTTTTGAACCACGCCGCAGTTTTTTTGAATAAACAGGGGGCTGATCTCTTCAGCTCCCCTGTTCGAAAAAACCGTTAAACCGCGGCGTTTTTTGACCCGTAAGGAGGATCATCGATGCGTCGTGCGCACGGAGATCTGACACAGGCGTCGGATCCCGGATGTGTCTGCAGGCCGCTTCCGATGATCAGCTCCGGGAAAGACATTTAAATTGTGCCTGACGGAGAAAGGACTTTTCTCCGCCGGACAGAGTTTAAATCTCTGCCGGAACCGTTCCTTTCGTCAATAAAGCCGGAGAAACAGGATAGAATCGAGCGTAGGAACATGGTAAAAACGAGAACATTAGAGGATGGTTTATGAGAAAGACTACCCGTTTTTATTTTTTTAGAAAAGCACTCTGCATTTTCCTGGCAGCCTTTCTGCTGACGCAGCCGATGGCAGCGGTTTTTGCGGAACCCGGAGAAACCGCGGATAAGCCCGGATATACGCATATTATTGCGGTGATCGAAAGGGAAGAAAAGGAACCCGTCATTTTGGAAGCTTCAGGGCCTCTGTATTCCGTGAAAGCAGAGCTGGACCCGGAAGAAGTCCTGCCGGAGGATGAAGACGGCAGTACAGCGTTAAGCCTTCAGGCAAGAGAATTTACGGAAGGTATGCCGGAATATCCGGATTATCTGGAAAGACTGGAGGATGCTCTGAAAGAAGAGGACGAAGAACAGGAAGTAAAGAAAGCACGTTTCTTCGACCTCTCCCTGAAAAATACTGACGGCTCTGACTTTGAACCGGAGCATCCGGTAAAGCTGACGATCTCGCTGGATCTTCCCCTGACAGAGGATGAGGAAGATACGCTGCAGGTGGTATGTTTTGATGAAGAAGAGGCAACCCTTATCAAAGACGAACAGGACACGGCTTCTTCCGATATCAAAGACGAACAGGACTCAGCTTCTTCCGATATCAAAAACGAACAGGACGCGGCTTCTTCCGACGAAGAGACGGCGGCGTTTATGCCCCGGGAATTCAGTTTTCTGACGAAAGATCTTTCCGTGGTCTCCATGGTGGCGGCAGGCCTGCCGGGAGAAAACGCCGGGCTGATGGCCGCAGAAGGCGATCCCGTTCAATACGTACTGAATCCGCTCAACTCGAACGGCAACTGGGATATCCACACCTGGGCCGCCAACCGATCCCAGTATCAGGGCCTCAGCATCGTCCATATGGATAATATCCGTGATACGGTGAACAGGCTGGTGCTTGAACAGCCCTGCAATGCTTCCGGGAAAGCGCCTGTGATCCTGCCGGACCACGACCTGTTCGTTGAAGGAGACAGGAATATCACCAACGGATACAAGATGCGCCAGCAGCAGGCCAGCTACGGCAACTATTATTATCAGTGGCATTTAAGGGGCTGGTATAACATCGCCACAGGCCAGTATTATGACGTATCCTCCGGCCCGCTCCAGATCGAACTGGACCCGGAGCTGAACAATGTTTTTTATGCAGACTGGCGGCCGGAAAACTATCCGACCGTAATGCCCTCCCAGAACATATTTCCTTCATCGGATCCGGGAAACGGGAACAGTTACACGCCGGACACTTCCAGCTTTGTAACGACCAGGATGTACGATTACAGCGAATTTTATAATATCCTGGGGAGCGACGTTTCCCAGAACGGAATCGACAGCGAAGGCTGGTACGATCCTTTCCCCAGAAAGGGCCTGCTGTTCTTTGATCATACTTTCTTCTCGAAGTCGGGCAGGGTAAAGGATGACCTGAACGATCACTGGATCGTATGGAAAACGGGAACCCTCGGAAATGCGTTTCAGCGCTGGGACGGGACGAAATTCGAAAACGTCAATCAGTATTATCCCGAAGGCAACGAAGACATCTTCCAGAGATATCCGGAGGATATCCGCCGGCTGTTCCCCGTAACAGCCCCGGCGCCGGGCATGACATCCCTGGGCGTCGATTATCTGGGTGAAGGCAACTATCTGTACGTCTACAATCCGGAAACGGGGTATTATCAGTTTGACAGCGACCGGATGGGAGCCGTCTACAATCAGGCGGAACAGCGCTTCTATGTGTCGTCAGACCCCCGGCAGCATTATCTTCCGAGGGATGCGACATACTATCTCGCGACCGGTTTCCTCCCGCTGAACGACTGGACCCAGGAGCTCAGGGCTCATAACGGATCCACCAACTACTGGTTCGGGCTGAGTTCCGAGATCGATTTCTGGCTTCCCGATAACGTGGAGGTCGATCCCACAGGCCAGCGCGAAGGCAATAAGATCAAGGGCCAGAACATGGTCTTTGAATTCAGCGGCGACGACGACGTCTGGGTCTTTCTGGATGGCGAACTGATCCTGGATCTGGGCGGCATTCACAAAAAAGTCGGCGGCAAGGTGGACTTCTCCACGGGCCAGGTCATCAAATCCTGGTATGACAGCAGAGACAATTTTTTTGTGGAAGAGCAGCCGGCTTATTCGGAAAAACTCAAAAAAGTTCTGGCGGGAGAACATTCCCTGGTGATATACTATATGGAACGCGGGGCGCATGCCTCCAACTGCCAGATCACCTTTAATATCATCCCCCGCTGGGAACAGGAACCGCCGGCGGTAAACACCGCCTCTGTTGTCAAGACCTGGGATGAAGCGTACAGCCGCTATGAAAACCTGCTTCAGGAAACGGAGATCACCCTGAACCTCTGGAAGGTCAGAAACGGAAACCGCGTCGGCGATGCGCCGGAACGAACGGTGGTGCTGCCCGTTGACGAAGGCGGAGAGAAAAACTGGACGGCCCTGTTTGAGCATCTGGATCCTGATTATGATTATGAAGTGGAAGAAGTGATCCCCGACGAGCCGTACACCTATACCAGCCATGTAACGTCTCATCATGGCATGACGCACCGTTACTGGTCTCTGGCAGGGATCTCGGAAAGCTACATCGGCGAACAGGATATCCTGATCGGATCAAATGGCAATAATCCTTCCGGAAGCACCGGACCTGATGTTCTTCTGGCAGTGGATAACGCCGGAAACGTCTACAGCAAAACGGCAGAGATCATGCACGGAACGGTGGAGCGGACAGCCGTGGCAGCGGATGTCATCTGGACCGTAGAGCAGGTCGATGATGATGAACCCACCCCCACGCATAACCGCCATTTCTTCTTAAAAGATGCCGCCACCGGAAAATACCTGGCGATCCGGGGAAGCGACGGTCATTTATTCCTCAGCGCCAATAAATACGCCCTGAACGGCAATACGGAAGACAGGGCAGCAAAATTCTACTTTTCTCCCATGGGAGACCTGTATGATGCCAGATCCGCATACCGGCTCTGTGTGACGCCGGACGGGATCCGGGCAGTCTACGAGGAAAGCGCAGAAGGTAATATAGAACGGCCGGACAGAGTCTTCATCTATGCGGACCAGGATATCTCTTCGAAGGTCTTTGAATATGAGATCACGAATACGCCCGCCTTTGAGCTCCTGAAGCTCCGGAAAATATCGGAAGTCCTGACTTCCGATAAAAAGGAAGTGCTTCTTGCCGGAGCGGAATTCAGGCTCTACCGGAGAGAGGCAGACAGCAGCGGCCGGTTCAGCGACGATCAGCTTCTGATGACCCTGGTATCAGACAGCGACGGCATCCTGACGTCTTCGGATCTTCAGAACGGCTGGACACTGGGAGCCGACGGGAAGACGCTGATGCTTTCTTACGGCGTCTATACCCTTAAAGAAATCAAAGCGCCGAACGGCTTCCTGATTATTAACGAAATGATAAAACTGGAAGTGCTTCCCGGCAGGATCGTTATGACCCTGGGAGATGAAACCCGCGAAATGGTGCTTTCCGAAGACCCGCATACGGTATCTCCCGAAGGTACAACGGAAGTTGATATTTACCTGTTTGAGGCAGGCATTACCAACAGACCCGGAGCAGAGCTGCCGAAGACCGGCGGAACCGGGACCAGACCCTATGTGCTGATCGGTTCTCTTATGACATTCCTTGCTCTCTTCCTTCTCATAGCCGGAAAGCTGAAAGGAAAAGTAAGTAAAACGGATCATGCGGCGTAGACCGGCATAAAAAAGAAAACAGCGGGGAGATTTCTGCCCGTTGTTTTCCTATATATAGAAAGCAGGATTTTCAGGTAGACATCCTTCCGGAACCACTGCTGCGAGAGCCTTCAGCGGAGTGCGGTGCTTATGAATTCCAGACCGGAAGATTTTTCGAAAATCAGACGTACAGCCGGATTTTTCGAGAATCAGAAGTACAGCCGGGATATTAGTGAATACAGACGTCCTGTATGACCATTCAGAGCACTTTTAGAACGGTATAGAGCACTTTACACCGGTAGAGAGATCTCTACAACGGTAAAGAGTACTTTACAACGGCACAGAGTACTTTACAACGGTAAAGAGAACGTTATAATGGTATAGAGATCTATACAACGGGGATCGCTAAGATGGAGAAGAAGAAATACAACAAATATCAGATTGGGATGAGAATAGCGGTGATCGGAGCCATATGCCTTGTCGGCATTATCTGCTTCCTGATCGAGGTATTATTCTGAGATAATCTGCCGAAGCAGGATGATCCGGCCGCAGGAATACGGCTTTATTCCGCTTCCGGTGATCCCGGGCACTGACAGCAGACCATAGGGAGGTGGCAAAATCATCTTACCACGCACAAGACGATCCTGAAAACACAAAAAAGACCCCGCCGAGGCGGGGCCTTTTTTGTGTACAGCCGAGGCAGGGTTATCTTTCTGTCTTCAGAATAAGCCGCAGCGGTTTATAGACGATCACGGTAAAGACGGTGCAGATCAGGCCTTTTACCAGCGTAAAGGGCAGATTGAAGATCATAAGGCCGTCCGGAATACCTTCGATCGAGGGCATCAGCACCTTGTACATGCCGAGAACGGCTTCCTTCGGGAATCCCATGACGTTGTAATACAGGGGATAGATCAGGAAGTAGTTGGTGGGAACGCTGATCAGGGCCATCTCGACGGAACCCAGGATGCCGGCCAGGATAACGCCGCTGATCCCCTTCTTCACCCGGTAGACGATACCGGCGGTCAGGGCAAAGGACGCGCCCAGCAGGAAGTTGGAAAGCTCCCCCACAAAGCCGCTCTGGGAAACCAGCATATGGATCAGATTCTTTAACAGTGCGATGATGACGCCGATGATCGGGCCGAAGAATACGGCGCCGATGAGTTCCGGAATATCCGAGAAATCCAGCTTGATAAAGCTCGGCATGATCGGAATGGCGAACTCGATGTACTGAAGCACTACGGCAACGGCGGTTAAGAGACCGGTGGCGGCAATGACTTTAATGCTGACACGGCTTTTTTTGGACTGATTCATTTTTTCCTCCTTTTTCTGGTTCTTTCAGGAAGGAAAAACCCCCGGGACAACAACATGATCCCAGGGGTTATTCACATCTTCTTTCATCCGGACTATACCGTTGGTATCGGAGTTTCACCGATTCATGCAAATGCTCGCGGACTTTACCGCCAGTAGGGAATCTCACCCTGCCCTGAAGAATCAATCTTTAATTTTGAACAAACCATACTTTACTCCTGTAAAACAAAAAAGTCAATAGGATATTCTTATGGTTTTCCGGCAGTTTTTCTGCAGGGTTTCGGACATTGTTCCACGAGGGAGTTCGGAATTATTCTTCCGGGATCTCCCGGTACAGTGTCGGCACTGCGGTGAAGCCGGTGAAATCATAGGGCGACGGCGTATCATCCAGCGGATCGGGATCTTCCACCAGGTCCCCCAGGGCAGTGATCATATAGTATTCTCCGGCGCTGAAGCAAAGACCGACGTCCGTCATGCGGTTGATCTCCTGCAGCAGCAGGATCCCGCCGCCGCCGGAATACCGTTCGGGATCCAGCCGGTTGGCGTTCTCTTCCACAAAACAGAAGACATTCATGTTTTCCTTGATCCACACATGGAAGCAGGGCTCTTCATAGAAGGGATAGAGCTTGCGCCATTCCCTGAAGTGGGCCAGCTTCTTTTCGCCCTCCGCCCGGACTTCCGGATCCGGAGACTCCAGAAGATCCTTATAGGGATTTTCATCTTCTACGAAACCGGTGTTGGGACCCAGGTTTGCCCGTACCGTGGTAGCCGTATGATAAATATGCTGGATACGGAATCCCGGATTGTACCGCCAGTATATATGACGGCCCACAAGCCGTTTCGACAGATGATGACGGATCGCGGGAAGTTCCATGCCCGGGACCTTAATGGCGCCGAAGAAAGGTTCCGCCCTGATAAGGCGCGGATATTCCGGGTCATACCCTTCTTCCATAAGCACATAGGTCACCAGGCGTTGCTCCGTATCCAGGATCCAGCTTTTGTTGATCAGGCCGTTTCCGGCAGCGGGCTGGACGTGGACCAGGTAGGTGGTCTCGTCTCCCTTCATGCACTCATAGGTCTCCCAGATATAGGGGCCGCCTTTTTCGGCGATCTGGACGTTTTCTCCATCCAGGAAGTTTAAGGACAGCTCGCTGCCGTCATCCATCACCAGGTGGAAATGTTTTCCCGCAAGGTCCCGGCAGAAGGGAGCCTTGTACTGGCTTAATCCGATAAAAGCCGGATTGACTTTACCCATAGTCTGTTTCTCCTTTCAGCATTTGTTCGATCAGTATTTTTCTTCATTCTATCGCAGAATACAACGGGTTTCAAGCAGTTGAAAACGTTTTGAAAGATGGAATAGAAAATTTTTTGGAAAATGAGATGGAAATCTTTTTGAAAAACGAAAAAGGGTCTAAATCCCGGAAGAGGCTGTCCCGGAAGAGAGAACGAGAAATATATTTTGCAGAGAGAACGAGAAATATATTTACGCTTTTCTGCGGAAGCGGATTATGGTAGAATATGATCTGCCGGGCTCTTTATCATCAGAAAAACAGTCTGCGTCAGGGAAAAGATCAAAAACGATCAAAAAGTAAAAAAATCGTAAGAAAACGACGATAAAAAACGTAAAAAAACGTACGACATAAAAAAATGTAAATAAAAAACAATAAATACAAAACAGACCAAACAGACTAAACAGTCCCAACAGACCAAACAAACCGAACAGGCCTAACAGACTCAACAGACCAAACAGACTCAACATACGAAACAGACGGAAATTAGATAAAAAGACGAAGAGAAATGAACATAAAACCAAAAAACTTTATCATTACCCTTATCCTTATCGGTATCAACATGCTCCTGTATTTTATCCCCAGGCTTTTCAGGTTTCCGGTCTCGCTCCAGGAACTGCTGATGGCCGGGGGCATTTCGGTACAGAACATAGAAGCCGGGGAACATTACCGGCTCATCACCGCCGCCTTTCTTCATTTTGATATCCGGCACATCTTCAGCAACATGCTGATCCTGTTTATGATGGGAGAGCGGACGGAGAGCATCTATGGCCATTTCAGATTTTTCCTGCTCTGCCTGTTCGGCATACTGGTCCCGAACGTGCTTTCCTACTGGTATTATAAGATCACAAATGAATACGTGCTGTCCGCCGGCGCCTCCGGCCTGGTGTTTGCCCTGAACGGCGCCATGATCACGGCAGCGGTAAAAAAGGCTCCCGGATCCCTGGATATCCGGCGGCTGATCTTTTACACGCTGTTTTCTCTCTATGCCGGCTTTACCTCCGTCTCTACAAATAATATTGCGCATTTAAGCGGCGTACTGGCCGGGTTTGTCATAGGCTTTGTGCTCCTGCCCCAGTTCGATCCATCTGAGGAGAGACAGGACCCGTACGAATTCTAGCAGCTTTCGTGCTCAGAATTCCGGCAAACTTTTCCCCTTGGAGGATCACCTCAGCCGCAGCAGGAGCAGGATCGTCTTCCTGCCTCACCTGCCGCGCCGTGACCGCCCTTTTGCTTCGCCGGATGTACCAGGCTAGGGAGCTGTCAGAGCAGGACAGTTTTGCTGTGCGGAGGCGTCTCGCCGGGCAGGCCATATTAACCACTCAGACAGGCCGCGCGGCTGCCCGGACAAGCCGAATCTTGACATATCACCCTTTATGAGATATACTTTTTCACGTTTACAGGCTGCTGCGGGTCTTTACGGATCCGGCGGCCGTTGATCCAGCAGGAAGCTGATCATCAGTGCAGAAGCACATAACTCTGAAGCCGGTCTCCCGGCCGGAATAATCATTTTTTAACACAGCGTCATGAAGGTGCATCACCCGGAAGCATTCGGGTCTGTGCCTCTTTGTTTTTTAGAGGTGATGCTGCATAAGAGAAGGAGGAAATGTATGCATATGGCTGATGCGCTGGTGACCCCCGTGGTTGCCGGCACCATGTATGTGGCTTCCACCGCTGCTGCGGGCGTATCGATCCACAAGGTACGGCTGGAAGACAATCAGAAAAAGATTCCGCTTATGGGTGTTATGGGGGCGTTCGTATTTGCCGCCCAGATGATCAACTTCACCATCCCCGGAACCGGTTCTTCAGGACATTTATGCGGCGGCATGATGCTGTCGGCGCTTCTGGGGCCATGGGCCGGATTTTTGTCGATGATCGGTGTTCTGTTGATCCAGTGCCTGTTCTTCGCCGACGGCGGACTGCTGGCGCTGGGCTGCAACGTCTGGAATATGGCCTTTTACGGCTGCTTTGTCGGGGCGCTTCTCATCTGGAGACCTATGATGAAGAACGGCGCTTCCCGTCTTAAGATCATACTGGCTTCCATTATCGGCTGCGTGCTGACGCTGCAGCTGGGCGCCTTTTCGGTCGTGCTGGAGACTCAGCTTTCCGGGATCACCGAGCTTCCCTTCGGCGTGTTCTTTGCCGCCATGCAGCCGATCCATCTGGCCATCGGCCTGGTGGAAGGCCTGATCACGGCAGCGGTGCTGCTGTTTGTCTATGAAGCAAGGCCGGAACTGCTGTGGGGCGTTAATGAGACCAAACAGTCCAGGATGTCCCTGGGAGCGACCCTGGGCGTTCTCGGCGGTATCGCCCTGGTGGTCGGCGGCGGCCTGTCTCTTCTGGCGTCTTCGCTTCCCGACGGTCTGGAATGGGCCATCGGCAAAGTTGCCGGCGTGGAAGAACTGGAAGTTGCGGAGAAAGCGATCTACGCAGCCTCGGAAAAAGTCCAGGGGACGCTGTCTTTCCTGCCGGACTATGCCTTTAAGGGCTCCGAGTCCGCATGGGGAACCACGGTTTCCGGTATCGTCGGCGCCGTCATCGTACTGTTGGTACTGGTAGGCGCAGCGCTTCTGTTCCGTTTCTTCAGACACAGACAGAAAAAGGCGTAAAATACAAAGCGATAAATAAACACGTTTTCCGCAAAACCTGTGGACACAGGCTCTGAGGGAAAGTACAGGCAGGGGTTTCAGAAACCGAATAAAGTCTCTGACGGATCGTAAGGGATCTGCGGGAATTCGAAAAGAATCAGCGGGGACAAGGAAAACCTGCCTGCAGCTGAAGAACCATGTTCTGAAAAAAGCCGTTCCTTCAGAGAAACAAAGACACGGAAATCAGAAAGGCTGTACTAAAACAATAATGAGTAAAATCGGTCAGGCAATCAGTGAGATACAGACGCTTGAAAGCGTTTCCAAAGAGGATACATGGCTGAACAGGATTCATCCCCTCTCCAAACTGATCCTGACCGTATTTTATATTGCGGTCACTGTTTCTTTTCATAAATATGACCTGTTCGGCCTGTTCGCGATGATCCTGTATCCCGCCGTGGTTTTCATGGTGGGAGAGCTGTCCTTTAAGGACGCCCTGAGGCGGCTGAGGATCGTCCTGCCCCTGGTGTTGATCATGGGCGTCCTGAATCCTTTTTTCGACAGGACTCCGCTTCTGAAGCTGGGCAATATAGCCGTTTCCGGCGGTGTGGTATCCATGGTGACGCTGATGATCAAAGCTGTGCTGACGGTGCTGGCCGGGTATCTGCTGATCGCCACCACATCCATAGAAAAAATCTGTTACGCCCTGAGGCTGATCCATGTGCCGAAGATCTTTGTGACCGTGGTGCTTCTGATCTACCGGTATATTTCGGTGCTTTTATCGGAAGCACACCGCATCACGGAAGCCTATTCCTTAAGGGCGCCCCGTCAGAAAGGGGTGCATTACAAGGTATGGGGTTCCCTTCTTGGGCAGATGCTGATCCGCTCCATGGACCGGGCCGGCGTGATCTACGAAAGCATGCAGCTCCGCGGTTTTTCCGGAGACTTCGGGCCGGGAAAGAAGGAAAAGGCAAAAACTTCGGACTTTCTCTGGCCGGTGATCTGGTGCGGGATCATCATCCTGTTCCGCCTGTTCCCCGTGATCCGGCTGCTGGGAAGTTTGTTTGTGTGAGGGAGAGTGCTTCAGTTTTACCGGAAGACCGTTTGTTTCAGGAAGGGTTCCCAGGTCGTTCCGGATCAGAACAGGTATGACCTGAATTTCAGAAGCCGGACAATCTTTTTGGATTCTTATATCAGATAATTGAGCAGTTTTACATAAACAGTCAGGAGGCCGGCCATGAGCCAGATGAAAATAGATGTTCAGCACCTGACCTTTTCCTATGACAGGAAACGGGACGTGCTGTCGGATATCAGCTTTCAGGCTGCTGAAGGGGAATCCATCGGCATTATTGGCGCCAACGGGGCCGGAAAATCGACGCTTCTCAAGATCCTGGTGGGCCTGGAGCTGACTTTTTCGGGTGACGTCCGTATCGACGGCCTGCCCCTTACAAAGGAACATCTGTCGGAGATCCGTGGAAAGACCGGATACGTTTTTCAGGATTCCGACAGCCAGCTGTTCATGACAACGGTGGGCGAGGACGTGGCCTTTGCCCCGAGGAATTACGGATTTTCGGAAGAAGAAACCGAGGAACGGGTCCGGGAAGCGCTGGAGAAAGTGCATATCACCCATCTTCGGGAGGCCTCCATTTATCGGCTTTCCGGCGGAGAAAAGAAACTGGCGTCCCTGGCAACCATCCTTTCCATGACGCCGGAGATGATCCTGCTGGACGAGCCCACGGTGGCGCTGGATCCCGGCAACCGGAGAAACCTGATCCGGGTCACCAACGAGCTGGATGCCCTGAAGATCATCACCAGCCACGATCTGGATTATATCTGGGACACCTGTAAAAGAACCATCCTCATGTGGGAAGGCCGGATCATTTTTGACGGCCCCACAGAAGAGATCATGAGAAACCGGGAGATGCTGGAACAGTACGGGCTGGAACTGCCCCTGTCCTTAAGCCGGCAGGGGTGAACCGGTGACAGGCAGATTCAGGTATGAAGCTGCAGTGAAAGAATATTCAGGCAGGAACCTGTAGTGAAAGAGCATTCAGGCATAAACCAATAGGGAACAAACCACCGGACATGAACTGAGGTGATGGATCCGACGGGGCACGGGATGGTTCAGAAGATGGAATATCGGGACGTTCAGAAGATTGCAAAAGACACGATCAGCTATATAAAAGGCGAGATCAGACCGGGAATGACGCTGAAGGAGATCCGCTGCCTGTGTGAAGAAAAGATGTTTGAACTGGGGGCTGATTCTTTCTGGTATTGGGATATCGGCGCATTCGTCTTTGCCGGCGATGAGACAGCGCTTTCCGTTTCCGGAAGAACATACATCACCTCGGACCGGATCATAGCCCCGGAGGATATTATTACCATAGATCTCAGTCCGCAGGCCGGCGATATCTGGGGCGATTATGCGAGGACCATCATCGTTGAAAACGGAACAGTGGTTCCGTTGGAGAATGAGATCCGGAATCCCGAATGGCGTGACGGTATCGAAACGGAGATCCGGCTTCATAAAAAGATGACCGGGATCGCAAGACCCGGAATGACATTCGAAGAGCTTTATTACCTGATGAATGAAAATATCCTCGAAGAAGGGTATATCAACCTGGATTTTATGGGAAATCTCGGGCATTCCATCGTACGGAAAAAAGAAGACAGGATCTATATTGAAAAAGGAAATAAGACAAAACTCGGAGACGTGAAGTATTTTACCTTCGAGCCGCACATCAGCGTCAATGGGTCAGTGTATGGATATAAAAGAGAAAATATCTACTATTTTGATCATGAGGTTCTGAAAGAACTGTAGAAAGATCCGGTGCCGGGGAAATGTCCTGAGGCGTTCACCGGGGAGAAAAAAGAAATGATAGATCCGGCCGGATAGAGATAATGTAAAAAATTGCAGAAACAGGGAGGGAACAGCATGCACATTCTGGTTATTGATGCCCAGGGAGGCGGAATAGGAAGACAACTGATCACACAGATCAAGGCAGCGCTGCCGGATGCGGATATCCTGGCGGTGGGCACGAATTCATCCGCCGCTGCGGCGATGCTGAAGGCGGGAGCGGATACGGTGGCGACCGGGGAAAATTCAGTGGTGGTAGGCGCCAGACGGGCCGACGTCATCATCGGGCCGGTGGGCATTGTCATTGCCGACGCCATGAACGGCGAGATCACGCCAAAGATGGCGGCAGCCGTCGGCGCGTCGGAGGCCCGGCGGATCCTGATCCCTTTCAACAACTGCTACACCTATATCGCCGGCGTGGAAAAGACAGGCATGGCGGCGCTCATTGCCGACGCCATCAGAGAACTTAAGGAAACCGCCGGGAAATGATCCGCTGGCCGGGAATTCTCCCGGGAAGGAAAATGAATCCTTCAGATTTTCACCGGGAGAGACTGAAGTAATTCATCGGAAGAGTATTGAACCAATTCACCGGAAGATGCTGATATTGAGGTTTCCTGAAACTGTAAACGATAAATGAAAGCGGGGGCTTCACACTGGGAAAGTGAGAAACCCCTGCTGCATTATTTTCCGATGTCAAAAAATGTTTGTGCTTACGGACGAAAAAAGACAGTTACCATACGGCCCAAGGAGGGGGAATCAGGGCCGATATGATAACTGTCTTATTTTAATGGTAAGCCGCCAAAGGCCGATTCCGGCTCTTGGCGAAAGCGTCATTTAATTTGTGAAACTGGAAATACCGAAGGTATTCACCATGGCATCCAGCTTATAGCCGGCTTTGCAGAGCGGGCATTCCTGGGAGGATTTGCTCCAGTAATCATCCAGCACTTCTCTTGTGGAGAAGATCGTGTGTACGGGGTAACCCTCGCAGCTGTCGATGCAGGAGAACAGGGAGCAGATACCTTCGGTGATGCCTCCGTAATAGCGGACAGCATCAATAGCTGCCTGGGCTGTATAACCGGTAGTAACCGAAGAAGCCAGAATGACTACATGCTTGCCTACGATCATCGGAGCGGTGTTTTCCCGGAACAGAAGCTGGGAACCGGTGGTATGCTCGGGGGTGACTACATAAATCGTCTGATGCTGGTTCATGCTCCGGATGTGGGCATTGGTCAGATCGCTCGCCATGCACGCGCCGACGACTTCTGTCCCATCCAGACACAGGATGGTATCCACCACGTTGTTGGCTTTAAAATGAGAAGCCAGTTCCTGAGCGGCCTGACGGGCCTCGGACAGACGATGCTTGGTCATGGTCAGATCAATATAATAATTGATATGGCTGTGACTGGTTGCAAAGTGACCGATCGCTACACGAAGGGGCAGGGTTCCGGGTCTTACCGGGTAATTGAAAAGCTGAATCGCCATAAATCAAAACCTCCTGGCAGGATTTTTTAATGAAGATCCGCCGGACCGGAAGACTGACAGCACAGGAAAAAGGAAGTACACACATTAAGATAAAGTTCACAGGCAGACCGGTAATGGTCCATGCCTGAACTCATAAAAACAGGTTTTCCTGTGCAGGCGAATCCTCATCTTGAAATTGAACTGTCAATTTTGAATCTTAAGGTAACTTTTACTATAACAAAAGTCTGGAAGAACGTCAACGAAAAAAAGCAAGATTTGATGGGGAAAATAAGATTTGGCGGGGAAAGCGAGTCGTAAAGCGGAAGTACCGACCTATCTGTGAAAACGCGAAAGCAGATCGGAGTTTTTAGCGAAGAAAAGCTTATCATATTGCAGAACCTCCGACCTATCCGGGAAAAAGCGATTGCAGGTCGGGGTTTTAAGTGATGAAAGAAGTATGTTATGAACCGGAATCACCGACCTGTTTAAGAAAACTCAAGAATAGGTCGTAGAATTCAAGCTTGTTCAGACTATGCATAGCCTGAAAAACCCCGACTGAGGTAATGAAAATGCTGTCCAGGTCGGAGTGTTAGAAAAAAGAGATGTTAAATTTGAGGGAAAACCCCCGATCTTTTTTAGACAATATGTAATGACCTCCGATTTGTAGTTTCGTGGATTTACCTGTATACTATAAGTCGGAAAACACTATGGTAACAGGGATTACCGCATACAAATGGAGGTCACTACATGCATTATAGCACAGTTTACGTCGGAATGGATACCCATAAAGAAACTTTTTCTCTCTGTTGTTATACAAACGAGAAAGAAATGGCTGAATACCCTCAGAAAGTTGACGGCCACTACAGCAAGGTCCTCAACTACATCGAGGCTATGCGCTTCCATTACGGGGACGACGCATTATTCATATGCGGTTATGAGGCTGGCTGCCTCGGCTTCACGCTCTATCATCAGCTGACTGAACACGGCGTGAAATGCGTCATTCTTGCTCCTACCACCATGCTCCAGCAAAAGGGCAGAAAAAAAGTCAAGACAGATAAGCGTGACGCAGCACTTATCGCCCGGTGCCTGGCTCATCATGATTACTCGCCGGTTCATATCCCGACAGAGCAGGATGAGCAGACCAAGGAGTTTATTCGTATGAGGGACGATCATAAGCTTGCTCTCAAGAAGGTGAAGCAGCAGATCCTGTCCTTCTGCCTGCGCCATAACTACCGCTTCGACGGTACAAACAATCACTGGACACAGGCTCATCTGAAGTGGCTGAGGACGCTAAAACCGGAGGGCTTGTATGCGGAGATCCTCAAGGAATATCTCCTGACTTATGATAACCTTACTGATAAGCCGGACCGACTTGACAAGCGCATCGAAGAACTTGCCTCAGATGAAACTTATCAGGAGGATGTACAAAAACTGTCCTGCTTCATAGGCGTCAAAACTGTAACCGCCCTTTCGGTGCTTACAGAAGTCGGCGACTTCAAACGCTTTGCCTCTGCACAGCACTTTGCCTCCTTTATCGGACTCACGCCGGGAGAGGATTCCAGTGCTGATAACCAAAACCGCCTTGGCATTACAAAAGCAGGAAACAGTCACGTACGATCTTTGCTGGTTGAAGCAGCACAGAGCTACACTCGGGGACAGATCGGATTCAAATCCAAGGCGCTTAAAGCGCGGCAGGATGGAAATCCGCCGGAGGTTATCGCCTATGCCGATAAGGCGAATGAACGCTTGCGTCGAAAGTACTACAGAATGGTTCTCAAGAACAACAAGAAGGCCAATGTTGCAAAAACCGCTGTTGCCCGGGAACTCGCCTGTTTCATCTGGGGGATGATAACCGGCAGCGTGGCATGAGGTATCACATCGTGCTGTCAGCGTCAAGGCCGAGCCGCCGGAGGCGGTGCTGTGCAGCCCTGACACTTCCACCCCGCTGTGATGGCGGGTAATCAAGTCGTTGTAAGCCGGCGTCCGCCGTCATAAAACGGCATGTAACCATTAACACCGAAAGCATCCTGAAAGAGCTTTAGACTCTTCAAGGTTCGAGCTATCTACGAATTAACTATGTTGGCACTCATGTGATCCACGCTTTTAGACGGTAGAGCTCACGGCGGACCATTGACCTGTCGGTAAGGAGAACAATCTCCCGAATCCACGTATATCAGAGTGGCCAATGCCGGGAACTGATACCCTAAAGCTCTTTCAAGATGCCTTCGGTTACAACAGAATAAGTTTGTGATGATTTCTGCCAAAAAGTACTTGACAAAGGTCATTACATATCAG
>JAFRVX010000172.1 GCA_017438305.1 Lachnospiraceae bacterium
ATACTTTTCATCAACGCCCTGATTGAACAGACCATGTCCGCCTTCATGAATGATACTGAACATGGGATCGATAGCCGTATCATCATAATAATGATTGGAGACCCGTACGTCATTCCTTCCGAAACCCGCTGTCAGGGGATGTTCAACTTCCGCCATGCTTCCCGCTTTGAAATCGAAACCGATATATTCCAGCAGAAACCGGCAGGCAGCCCGCACATGATCCGGATCGTATTTCTTTACAAAAAGGGAATTATCCGGTTCTTCACAGGAAAGGATCTTCGGAAGCAGTGTCTTTAATCCTTCCCTGACTTCATTAAATACTTTGTCAATGATCTCACAGGTCATACCTGGTTCGCCCTCGGAGATCAGGACATTATAGGCATCTTCCCCCGGATTGGTATAAGCGGCTTTTTCTTTTGCATTCTCTATTTCCCGCTTCAGATACGGCGCAAAAAGGGAGTAGTTATTCGTTCGTTTCGCTTCCTGCCAGACGCGGCCTGCTTCAGCCCGGTCCTTGACTGTTTTTGCATAGAATTCAGGGGGTATCCTGATAAAATTATCGTAGGTCTGTTTCCTTCTCCGGACCGTGTACTGCCACGCTTCATCCAGGGTTTCATACAGCCCCGGGCTGTTCAGTTTTTCAAGCATGGCTGCATATTCAGGAGCTGTGGACATCTGAAATACTTTTGTCCTGAAAAAGGTATAATTTTCTATCGCTTTTTTCGCAGCCTTCTCGGGCGCACAGGTCTCCAGATCCCAGTGGATCTTCTGCGCCGCATAGGAATAGGACTCCATTTCACGATAATAGGCTTTAAACTGTTCAAATACGGTTTGATTCATCATAATATCCTGTCTTTCTCTGTCCTGATTTTAAACCGTTTATATCATGATATAGTCGCCAAAAGTAGATTCCGGATGGTTCCGTGCTTCGCACTCCCACCATCCTCCCTCATTCCGCACTCTCGAGGAGTAAAAACTCCACTTCGTGCTTCATGAGGGGCACGCCAAGAAGTCTTTCCTCCACTGGAATGTAAACATTCCGTGGAGTCCGACTTTTGGCGTTGGAATCATATCATAAACCGCTTAAAAACACAAGACGCCTGATATGATCCTTCGTGTCGATGCCTGTTCCTTTCGGTTGAGGTTTTATTCCTTCGGGTTTTCGTTTTTGTATTGGAATTTTTTTTCGAATGATGTACAATAGCCATAGAAGTGTCCGGCAGCGCTTTGTCTTTTCCGCCAGGCCGGACCCGAGAGACAGAATAAAACAGAAAGGATTGTTTGATATGATCGATATCAATACCAGATTCATTACCCTTATCGGCACGCCCCTCTCCCAGTCTTTTTCCGCCAGGATGCAGAATAAAGGCTATGAGGCTGCCGGTCTCAATATGTGCTATTTCTATACCGAAACCGGTCAGGAACATCTGAAGGAGATCATCGACGGGATCCGTTATATGCCTTCCTTCGCCGGATGCGCGGTAACCAAACCCAACAAGGTGGAGGTCCTTAAATACCTGGATGAACTGGATCCCCTCTGTGATAAGATGCAGGCCTGCAATACGGTAAAGCGTACGGAAGACAACCGGCTTATCGGTTATAATACCGACGGCATCGGCTTCTATAAATCCATTGAGGAAGAGACGGATTTTGTCCTTCGGGACTCTGTTTCCTATGTTCTGGGCGCCGGCGGCGCCGGCCGGGCCATCGCTTCCGCCCTGGCTTTCCAGGGAGCAGGAAAGATCTATATTTCCGATAAAAATGAAGAAAGCGCCCGTTTCCTTGCGGAAGATATCAATAAGAATTTTGCGCCTGTGGCTGTTTTTGCCCCCTTCGGAGATTACAGCTGTCTGCCGGAATGCGGACTGGTCATCAATGCCACCGGCATCGGTATGGGGTCTTCTGTGGGCCGCTCTCCTCTCCCGAAGGATGTCATCCGGCCTGAGATGCTCTGTTTCGATGCCTGTTACAATCCTGCAAAAACACAGTTCTTAATGGACGCCGAAGACCAGGGTGCCAAGATCTTAAACGGCCTGGGCATGTGCCTCTATCAGGGCGTCGCCCAGATCGAGATCTGGACCGGAAAAAGAGCGCCGGTCGAAGCCATGCGGCAGGAGCTTATGGATATCACCCAGGGCTGAACCGGACAGCTCACAGTTTGAAATCCGATCAATATCTCGCTGACAGCAGAACAGCCATCATAGAAAAAGAAGCCAGACCTTTAAGGGTCCCGGCTTCTTTTTCAGTTGCTCTCTGCTTTTTCTTTCCTCTTCTTCCCTGATCCTATGGTCGCCAGCAAAAGCCAGCCGAATGCCAGTGGGAAAAACAGCAGTTCATACCAGAAGGGATAAGGAAGAATGTTCCAGAAAATCATCATAAATGCATTGTCCGGCCATTCGGTAAACATGTAGTTGACCCGGAAGGATGCGCCGGTAAGTTCCAGATGCTGATTGATCCGAAGATTGATAAAATGCACCGCTATGCAGACAGCCAGGGTGATGACGAGAGTCAGCGGTATGCAGCGCCTGTCCCGCTCCGCAAGTCCCAGAGCAAACAGTAAAAGAGGAATGCCGAATTCCAGAACGTGGGACAAAAAGAAAGCCCAGAAATCCGGAGAACCGGGATTCCAGGCAGTTTCCGCTTCGTTGGTAAGAAGGGCCATGATCGAACCGTAGGCCCATAAAAGCAGGATATTGCAGATCGTTTTGTTCCGGGTGAGAACCGCTGCCGGAAGCAGGAAGGCCGTAAAGGAACAGAGATGGAGCGGCAGATACAGAAGGATATCTTCGTGGGCAGCCAGATCAAAAATGATTCCGATGATGCCGGCAAAAGACAATATCCCCAGGACCAGGATCTGCTGACGCTTTGTCCTGGTTCTCAGAAGCAGATATAATGCCAGGAGTATGACCGCTCCCGCACATAAGGAGAAAATGTGTTTCCCGCTCATATCTCAAGGCTTCCCCTTGGGGAAGCTGTCAGCGCAAGCTGACTGATGAGGACCTCATCCGCCCCCTTCGGGGCACCTTCCCCAAAGGGGAAGGCTGCCTCATCCGGGGAAGTGTTCAGGATTTCGATATGAATCCTATTCTTTTCTATAAAGTCTTATTCCTCGTCCATGCCTTCTGCGTAGAAGTCGCCGAAGAGCTCTTCAAGAGAGGGCATGTCTTCGGGGATGGGACGGGCCACCCAGGTGGTGTTCATATAATGTTTAAGGGCAACGTTTTCGGAAACAATGTTGCCGCCCCAGGTGCCGCAGCCCATGGAAGAGGTGGCGGGCATACCGTTGGTGGCAGAACCGGAGTTGCCTTTGTTGTTGGGCTGGCGGACCATGATCCGGGATACCGGAGCTGCCAGGCCGAGACGGTTGATGTGATCATCGTCGAAGGAATAAATGCCGCAGGAATGGCCCTTGCCGCCGACTTCGAAGATGGCTCTCATCATATCCAGGGCGTTTTCGAATTCGCCTTCGTATCTGAACAGGGTCAGAAGGGTGGTGAGCTTCTCGGAGGAGAAGGGCTTGTCGGGACCAATACCTTCCATGCCGCCGCCGGTAACCGCGATGAACTTCCGGTCTTCCGGAATCTCAAAGCCGGCTGCCTTTGCCAGAGCCTGGGGAGAAATGGCCACGGTGCCGCCCAGACGATGGCCTTCATCGTCCCAGATGACCTTCCGGAGCATTTCAGCTTCTTCATCATTGGTGAGATAGGCGCCTTCCTTAACCAGGGCTTTGACGAAATCGTCATAGATGCCGCCGTAGATCAGCAGGTTGCCGTCGCAGGAGCAGCCTGAACCGAAGTCGGCCGTCTTGGAGATCCGGGTGTTGGAAGCGGCTTCCGCCTGCTTTTCAGGCGTATCGCAGGTGTTGTCGATGATGACCGTCGCGTTGCCGGCGCCTGAGCCGTAGGCCGGCGTGCCGGAAGAATAAGCCGCCTTGACCATGGCCTTGCCGCCGGTGGCTACCACCAGATCCGCCATGGGCATGATGATCTTGGTCATGGGGTTGGAAGGATTGTCGATGACCTGGATGATATCGGCAGGTGCGCCTTCCTTAACCAGGGCTTCACGCATTAAGTTGATGGTCTTCGCCGTCACCTTCTTTGCCCTCGGATGGGGGGAGAAAACGATGGTATCGCGGGCCTTGATCGCGAAGATCGCCTGGGTAACAGGGGTCAGGCAGGGGTTGGTGGTGGGCACCAGCGCGCAGACGACGCCGGCGGGTTTTCCGTATTTCACCAGGCCTCTTTCCTTATCTTCTTCGATAATGCCTACAGACCTCTGGCGGCTGATGTCTCTTAAGACGAGTTTGATCTTGTTCCGTTTGTTGCGCTTCGTGACCTTGTCGCCGAGATGGGTCTCATCAACGGCTTCATCGCTGAGTTCGCCCCAGATCTTTAAGGGATATACCGCTGCGGCGACAGCCTGGCAGAGACGGTCTACACGGGCCTGATCATAGGTCTCGATGACTTTCAGCGCTTCTCTGGCCTTTGCCATAAGTTCTTCTGCTTCGAGGTTCAGCTGGGCAAGTTCTTCAGGAGTTAATTCTTTTGACATGTTTTTTCCTTTCTTCTGCATGAGTCCTCATCGGATCTTCCCCGCGCCGGTCTTTGACGGACCGGTCTTCATGAAAGTTCCGCGGAGGTTTCACTGGATCAGTTGGTCTTATGGGAAGCCGCGTGATTCGGCGGTATATATTTACCGTCTTCCTTGATGACCAGTTTTCCGTCTTTGACGTACTCGCTGGGACGGTAGATATCGTTGATATTCCAGCAGCCCGGTGTGGGTACGGCGATGTTCTCCATGATGGCTTCCACCAGGAAGGGCCGGCCTTCCTTATTGGCCTGCACCGCTCTTTCCATAGCCGGCTTAAAATCTTCTGTCTTTTCGATCCTGACCGCTTCGACTCCGTAGGCTTCCGCCACCCGGGCGAAATTGGGACTGTAGGCCGTGCCGTCAGGGGTCGTGAAGGTGGTGCCGAACTTGGTGCCGTAGGATCCGTTTTCCAGACCGGCGATGGTACCGAAGGCGAAATTGTTCATGACTACCCAGGTACAGGCAATGCCCTGCTCCACCGCTGTCGCGAGGCAGGCCGGGTTGACGCCGAAGCCGCCGTCGCCGGTCAGAGTCAGGCACATCCTGTCGGGAGCACCGAGCTTTCCGCCCAGGACCGCCGATGCGCCGAAGCCCATGGTGGCAAGGCCGGAGGAATGATGAATGGTCCCGGGGATCGTGATGTCAAACTGCTGGGCGACGCCGTTCTTGTTCCAGCCCACGTCCGTAAAGATGATCGCGTCTTCCGGAATGGTCTCCTTGACATCCTTTAAGATGCGCTGAGGCGTCATGGGGAAGCGGGAATCATTGGAGATATCCTTGACGGATTCCTTGAAGGCCGCTTTGTCCGCGGCGATCTTTTCCCGGAGTCCGGGCCTTGTGATGCCTTCGGGACAGAGTTTTTTCGCTTCCGCAAGGATCTGCTTCAGGGCAAGCTTCAGATCCGCAACGGCGCCGATCTCCACCGGATAGTTCCGTCCGATCTCTGAGGGATCGATATCGATCTGCAGGAAAGCCGTATGGGTCGGATCAAAGGTGACGCCCTGATACCAGCTGGAGGAATCCGCTTCCGCAAAACGGGTTCCCAGACCCAGGATCACATCGGCGTTGACGGTATACTGATGGGTATGCTCCAGTCCCCAGAAGCCGGTCTGTCCGATCATCAGAGGATGACGGTCCGACAGGCATCCGTGTCCCATAAGGGTACGGGAAACTGGAATGTCCAGGAATTCCGCCAGTGCGGCCAGTTCGTCGGATGCCTGGGCCAGAAGGATGCCGCCGCCCGCGTGTATAACAGGGTTCTTCGCTTCCACCAGGCGCTTCGCGATGGCTTCCGCCGCATCGGGATCCAGGGCAGGCTTTATCGTGATATGGCTGTCTTTTTTCGTTCTTTCCCAGAGGTCCTCTTCCACTTCCCGGGAGAACATGTCCATGGGCATATCGATCAGCACCGGGCCGGGCCTTCCGGACTCAGCAAGTCTGAATGCCTTATCCATGATATCCGGCAGGGATTCCGGATCATCGATCCGCCAGCAGCGCTTGCAGACAGGCTCCAGTACCTTATACTGGGTGGCGTCGCCGTGCATGTTGACTTCCTGATGAGGATGCTTGCCGAAATAATAACTGGGAACGTCGCCGGCAATGACGACCATGGGAATAGAGTCAAAAGCGGCATTGGCAACGCCGGTGAGCACGTTGGTGATCCCGGGGCCCAGATGGCACATGACTACGGAAGCCTTATGAGTGACCCGGGCATAGCCGTCCGCCGCCGTGGAAGCCACGGATTCATGCCGGTTGGAGATATAGGTGATCTTTTTACTTCTGGACAAGGCGTCCAGCATGCCGATGACGGTATGCCCGCAAAGACCGAAGACATATTCAACGCCCCGCCTTTCCAGATAATCCACCATCAGATCAGCCGTCAGTTTCTTGGCCATATAACCCTCCTTCTTATCGTTTTTTATTCATCAAGCAGCGCCCTGGCCTTCTTCAGGCATCTGGCTGCATGTTCTTTTGCGCCGAGTTCTTCCATGTTTTTCAGATTGGGAAGCTCAATGGAGAGCGGCATAACGGGAAGGGCATTTACCATGCCGTAAATATCCATGCAGCCGTCTCCCGGATACAGCCGGTTTTCCCGGGCGGTCTCCAGCATCAGGTCGTCCCGGATATTATCCAGTACGGGATCCCCGTCAGGTCCTGCCGGACCATCGCAGAGATGCATGAAATTGAAGTACCGGGCAGGCGTACGCTTCAGTTCATCCGCCGTTACGCCGGCTCTTCCCGCGTGCAGGGTATCCACCATGATAAAGGCGTTGTCCCTGCCGATGTCATCGATCAGGGTAATGGCTTCCTGCAGATTTCTTACCCCTGCCCAGGGCAGGAATTCGATATTATAGTTCAGGCCGAAGGAGGCCGCGAGATCCGCCACCCTTCCGGCGTTTTCCGTATATTTCGCCCGATTCCTGGTCCAGATGCTCCCGAGGACGTCTGTGGCGCCCAGCCGGGCGGCTGCGTCGAAAGCCGGTTTGAAGACTTCAAATTCCGTCACGTCAAACACCCGGGCCAGTTCGATGTCCATAAGAGGCATGTCATAATCCCTGAGAGCCTTCTGAATGCTTCTGAAAAGCTCCTGGTCCCGGTCAGGATAAAACTCCGGTTCATTGGGAAGATGCAGCGGGATGGTCCGCAGGCTGACGTAATCATACCCCGTCTCCCTGGCGATCCTGATCTGATTCACGGGATCCGTTCCCGGAATGGTCAGATAAGCAAGTGAATATTTTCTCTTCATATGGTTTTCTCCTTGCGATGCGTGTCGTTTTCTTCCAGTAGTTTGCTTATATTGTACAATCAAACAAAAAATAAATCCAGTACCTGATAACAGAAAACCATTATTTTTTCATGACAGAAACCATTATTTTTTAACAGCTTATCCGAATGAACCGGAAACCGGAAGGCATAAGAACAGGGACCGGAAAGCTGTCTCTGTGCCTTTACAGGAAAAAGAAATGATGATAAAATATGCCGTATAAAATGGAGCAAAACATCTGCCGGCCTGCGGGATGACAGCTGCATCTGCATCGAAAAGCGGAAAAAGCCGAAAACACCCGCCAGCCTGAGGGATGACAGCTGCATCTGCATCGAAGAGCGGGAAAAAGCCAAAACCCCCGCCGGCCTGCGGGATAACAGGTCATAAGAATGTTTAAGGAGGAAAACATGAATCTGCCTTCAGCTGTAACCTTATGTGAAGTCGGTTTAAGAGACGGGCTTCAGAATGAAAGAACCATATTGACCGTTGATCAGAAATTTGAAATATTCGAAGGGATCCGGGATGCCGGCTTTACCGTAATCGAAGTGGGGTCCTTTACCCATCCGAAGGCCATTCCCCAGATGGCGGATACCGATGAGCTTTACCGGCGCATCGGCGATCTGGAAGGCATAGAACTCCGGGCCCTGGTGCCGAACCTGAGGGGCGTGACCCGGGCCATCGACTGCGGCTGCAAAAAGGTCAAGCTGAATGTTTCCGCCAGCCGCATGCATAACCTGAAAAACCTGAACCGTACGCCGGAAGAAACGGTGGCGGGATTCAAGGACTGCGTGGAAGCCGCGGAAAATGCCGGAATCGAGATTTCCGGATCCATTTCCATGCCCTTCGCTTCTCCCTGGGAAGGTCTGATCCCCGTTTCCGACGTGGACAGGATCATTGAAGCCTATCTGACCGTGGGCATCACGGAGATCTCCCTGTCCGATGCTTCCGGCATGGCTTATCCCTCCCAGGTCTACGATATGTGCGAACACGTTAAGAAAGCCTATCCCGAAGCCTCCTGGTGGCTTCACTTCCACAACACCCGCGGTATGGCTCTGGCCAATATCCTGGCGGCCATGGAAAGCGGCATGACCCGTTTCGATTCCTCCCTGGGCGGAATCGGCGGCTGCCCCTACGTACCCGGAGCCGCAGGCAACATTTCCTCAGAAGACCTGGTGCATTTCCTGACGCTTTCCGGGATCGAAACCGGTATCGACGTGCAGAAAGTCAAAACCACGGCCGAGAGCCTGAGGATCATGCTGGGAAGAGAATCCCTGGATTCCTATGTCCAGAAAGCCGGCACCAATGAAGACCTGATGGAAGCCCATAAGGATGATCTGGCGTAAAAAGGCCTGATCCTCCCGGATCTGGCGGTGTCATAAGATATCCGCAGCCGGACCGGAAAAGAAAACGATAAAACGAAAAGAGGCAGTTTCCCGATAAGAAAGTGCCTCTTTCTGTATTTTCAGGCCGCTGCCTGTCCGGAAAACTGTTCTCAGGAAAGATCACGAACCCGGACGATATCCGCAGAAATCTAGTTTTATTCGTTAAATTCATGGTAAATCGCTTCCACCGCCCGTTCGTAATCCTCATCCAGAACGCTGATGATGATACACATCTCTCCCGCGCCGGAATCGATCATCAGGACGTTGACGCCGGCTTCCGCAATGCTCTTGAACACCCGGGCCGCCACGCCGTAGTGGCCTACGATGCCGGAGCCTACGACCGCGATAACGGAAACCCCCGGCTCCACCTTGACCACGTCCGGCTTCAGTTCATTCCGGATATCCCTGAGGATCTCCCGTTCATACCGGGAGAACTCTTCGCCGTTGATCACGACCGCTATGGTATCGATACCCGTGGGACAATGCTCGAAGGACAGGCCGTATTCCGCAAAAATGGTCAGCAGTCTGGCGCCGAAGCCCACCTCCACGTTCATCATGGATTTTTCAACATAAATGTTGGTAAAGCCCTTCTTTCCGGCAATGCCGGTGATGGGCGCGGGGACATAGTCCTCCGGCAGCGCCGGGACGATCATGGTCCCCTGATCCTGGGGCCGGTTGGTGTTTCGGATATTGATGGGAATGCCGGCTTTTCTTACCGGAAAGACCGCATCTTCGTGAAGCACGGAGGCGCCCATATAGGAAAGTTCCCGAAGCTCCTTATAAGTAACAAAATCAATGGTCCGGGGATTGTCCACGATGCGGGGATCCGTAAACAGCATTCCGGAAACGTCCGTCCAGTTTTCATACACCTCGGAGGCTGTTCCCCGGGCGATAATGGAACCGGTGATATCGGATCCGCCTCTTGAAAAGGTCCGGATGGTCCCGTCCAGCATGGCGCCGTAGAACCCCGGAATGACTGCGAACCGGCTTCTCTTCAGTTTTTCCCAGACCTGGCGGTTGGTCTCCTCTTCGAGGAAAGCGCCGTTCCCGGAAAAAAGGATCATGTCCTTGGGATCTACAAAATCCGCTCCCACATAAGAGGCGATCAGCTTCCCGTTCAGATATTCCCCCCGGCTGGCCAGATAATCTCTCTGGGGCTCTTCTCTTAAGTTTTTTTCGATCAGGGCAAATTCACTGTCCAGATCCGTGGTGATCCCGAGGGTATCGCGGATATTTTCAAACCGGGTCCGGATCTTAAGAAGTGTCTCTCCCCAGTCTTTATGATTCTCCGCCTCATCGTAAAGCTGATACAGAAGATCTGTCACCTTCTCATCCTCGGGAAACCGTTTTCCCGGCGCGGAAACCACGACATATCTCCTGGCCGTATCAGCATTAATGATAGCAGCCGCTTTTCTGATCTGGTCGGCATCCGCTAAAGAACTGCCTCCGAATTTAGCCGTGATTCTTTCCATGACAAGCCTCTTTTCCTGGTAATACCTGCATCAGCAGTACATTCTAAGCATTCTATCACCGCTAAGCGGTTTTTTCAAGACAAAAAACCGCTTCTGGTAGATTTCAAAAACTGGCCTTAGGATGATTTCGATGCCTTGCTGATCAATTTCTGATACTGCATGAGAGGATTCCGATGCTGACTTGGACCGATCTTAATACCGTCATGGACCAATTTCAGTACTGCCGTAGATCAGATTATATGCAGAGCTGCAATTCAGCTGCTGCAGCGGATTGTTCCGGGCTGTCTGAAGATTCCCGGATTCTGACCTCTTCTTTCCTCTTTTCGAAGATTTTCACCGCAGGGAAAATCATCTATAATTCAGAGCATACAGAAGACTGTTCAGTCTGTTATTCTGGTCAGTCTGTTATCCTGATCAGCGTGTTATTCTGGTCAATCTGGAATTAAAAGGCTTGTCAGGTCTTCCGGGAGGTCATCCGTTTTACGGTATGTATGTCATCCGTTTCCGGCAATATGACCGCAGGATAACTGGCAGCAGTCAGCAGAAAAAGCCTGTAAAACTCTGGCATGAAGAAACCGCGGGTTATCAGAAGAACAAAGAATCAGGAAAATAATCAACAAGAAAGAAAGGATCAACGCCATGTTAAAACTCATTGCCCCGTCAAAGATCTATGCCGATAAGATCGAAGCTTATCATGAAGCT
The DNA here is from genome assembly GCA_017438305.1 of Lachnospiraceae bacterium. Lineage (GTDB taxonomy): Bacteria > Bacillota > Clostridia > Lachnospirales > Lachnospiraceae > UBA1267. The sequence continues at coordinate 10,911 of JAFRVX010000172.1, forward strand.
GTCAGGGAACTCGTCAAAAAGTCCAACGAAGAAGAAGGCTGCATCTTCTACACTGTCAACCAGGACATCAACGACCCCACCATCCACTATTTCCTGGAATGCTGGAAGGACCAGGCTGCGCTGGATGCCCATATGAAGACCGACCACTTCACCCGCATCGTTCCTACCCTGGGCGAATTCGTGGAAGAACGGCTTCCCGGCGGCTGCCGTATGACAGAAGTGGAATTCTGAGAAAGAACCTGAAGCCCTAAAAGACATACAGATGAATGTCCGAAAAAAACAGCATCTGAAAAGTCAGCACTTGAAAAGCTGAGTTACTGAAAAGCTGAGCTCCTGAAAAGCTGAGTTTCTGAAAAGCTGAGCCTCTGAAAAGCTGAGTTTCTGAAAAGCTGTGCCTCTGAAAAGCTGAGTTTCTGAAAAGCTGAGTTTCTGAAAAGCTGAGTTTCTGAAAAGCTGAGTTTCTGAAAAGCTGAGTTTCTGAAAAGCTGAGTTTCTGAAAAGCTGTGCCTCTGAAAGGGGCTGTC
>JAFRVX010000173.1 GCA_017438305.1 Lachnospiraceae bacterium
CCGGCAGGCGGGAACGGGTATATCTGCCGCCCTTTCCCTCATTATGCGTCTTCAGCCTTTTTTCAAGATCATTGGTCCAGCCGGTATACAGGGATCCGTCCCGGCATTCCAGGATATAGGTATAATTCATATATGTCCAACAGTTTTCAATAAAATTTTATCTACTCTCGGAAAACTCTCTTTTGAATTTCTCCTGAGAAAGGGCATTCCGGGCCTTCCTCCAGAAAGGCAGGCACCGATAGATGGTGCCTGCCTGATTGTCGGTCATTTCTTTAAGGATCAGATCTCCAGATCCGCGCCGTAGACCGAGAACATCTTGGTGCTTCCCGGGAAGCCCATGGGCTTCGGCGGCGGATAGGCGCCCATCAGCCCATCGTCGAAGTTGACTTCGGAACGGATGGTCTTATCAAAGATCATGATATTGCTGTCCTTATCCACGGGCTTCCACTCGGGGATCAGGGCGTTGTTCGGATTGCCGGTCTTCGCAAAGGCCAGCCAAGAGGATGCCACCGCATCTTCCATCTTGTCGGATTCGCCGGGTACGAAGGCGGATTCGATATAGCGGGCATTGTGGAACATGAAGGGCTCTTCCGCATTATGCCAGGCCGGAACGCCGCCGTCCCAGTCGGACTCGAAGGAGAACATATACTCGTAGATCGGGGTATCCGTGTTCTTCGCTCTGTCCTTGCAGAAGGCGATCAGGCTGGGCCTCATGGAAGTATCGGTGTAGATGGCGTCGATGACCTTGTGGTCCGGATAAGCCTTCTTAAAGGCTTCCACGACGGCGTCTTTCTTATCGCCCAGTTCTTCCGTAAGCAGCTTGTCGGCTTCTTCATCCGTCAGGCAGTTCTTGCTCTTTTCCAGTTCAAAGGCCGCGTAGCACTTGAATTCACCCATGTTGGAACCCACGATCATGGGGATGTGCTTGGACTCTTCTCTCCAGCCGTATTCAGCGGGATTGCCGAAATAATATTCGCCGTCGGAAATGGGACCCCAGCTGGGACGGCCCTTGCCTTCCTGTTGGCACTGCCAGATGGCTTTGATGGTGGCAGCGGAAAGATCATACCAGGAAACGGTCTCAATCTGTTTGATGGTCTCTTTGGTGAGGCCCAGGTTCTTGACGATCATGTCGGCAAATTCCTGGTTGGTCTTGCGGGCGTTGGGATCGAAGCCCAGCCGTGCGCCGCCGGACTGCATGATGGCTTTGTGGAACAGGCCGTCAGCCGCGGGGGTCTGCAGCATGGAAAGCACCTTTCCGCCGCCGCCAGACTGACCCATAATGGTCACGTTTCCGGGATCGCCGCCAAAGTTTTCGATGTTCTCATGAATCCACTTGAGGGCTGCCACCAGATCGGCCAGACCTACGTTGACGGAATTCTTGTACTCTTCCCCGTAATTGGAAAGATCCAGGTAACCCAGGACGTTCAGGCGGTGGTTTAAGGAAACCACGACCACGTCGCCGTATTCCGCCAGGTTCTCGCCGTCATAGGAATAGATCTCTACGGAAGATCCGCCCATCCAGCCGCCGCCGTGCATCCATACCATGACTGGCTTTTTCGCAGAGGGATCGATGGATTTGGTCCAGATGTTCGCATACTGGCAGTGCTCGTTTTCCGGCCAGAAATAATGGGGAACATAGGGCTCGTCATGGGCAAGGACGGTATTCAGCTCCGGGGGATTGTAGCCGTATACAAGGGCTTCCTTAACGCCTTCCCAGGGCTCTACGTCATGGGGCATATGAAAGCGTTCTGCATCTGCGTACTTTACGCCGCGGAAGATATAATTGCCTTCCACGATGGCGCCGCGGACCTTGCCCGCCTTCGTCTGGACAACGGCCTTATCATGTCCGGTAATGACCGTCTGGGTAAGTTTGTGCATATACATAAGACAAATTCTCCTTAACTTAAAAAACGTACCATACCACGCCTTCCCCTTTGGGGAAGGTGGCTGCGCAGCAGCCGGATGAGGTCTCCCCTTTGGGGAAGGGGGCTGCGCAGCAGCCGGATGAGGCCTCATCAGTCACCTTCGGTGACAGCTTCTCCATAGGAGAAGCCAAGCCTTCCCCTTTGGGGAAGGGGGACCGCTGGCGAAGCCAGCGGTGGATGAGGTCACAGGCTCTGTCTCGGGCCGCCGCCGAAGCCGCCGCCGATAAAGCTTAAGCTCCGCTTTACCATCTTCGCATATTTCTGTACTTCTTTATCGTGATCCACCACGACCTTGTTTTCGGTGTCGAACAGGAAGGTCGCGCCGAAGCACTCCTGGTAGGAAGGCCAGTGCATCATGCCTTCATGGTTCGGATCGCCGGTCTTCGCCATGGCGACCCAGGAGCCGGTCATGTCGTCTTCCATCTTCTCGGAGACGCCGGGAATATAGGAAGCTTCCAGATACTGGGCGTTGTGGAACATGTAGGCTTCTTCTGCATTGTGCCAGCCCACCGTGCCGCCGTCATAGGGGAATTCCGTAGGAATGAGCCAGTTGTAAACCGGCGCGCAGCCCGCCTTGGCTCGCTCTTCGCAGTACTGGACGGTGCCGGGACGGAACATGGCCTCCAGGAAGGCCAGATCAACGATCTTCTTATCCGGATAAGCTTTCTTGAAAGCTTCCACGGCAGCCTCTTTGTCATCGCCGAAAAGATTGGTGAGGAGCGTCTCTACCTGTTCCTCTGACCATTCGTTCTTATTGCCTTCATAGGGCGCGAAAACGTGGTTGTTGGCAAATTCGCCGAACAGCGAACCGGCCAGGACCGGAACGTTCTTTGTCTCTTCCCTGAAGCCGTGGATGATGGGACTGCCCATATAGACTTCGCCGTCGTATAAGGGGCCCCAGGAGCCGATATGAAGATCATAGGCGGCTCTTGCCAGCTTGTAATACGGAATAGTCTCGATCTTTTCGATAGTGTCCTTGTCAAGTCCTAAATACTCGACGATCTTCGCCGCGTCCGCCTGTCCGGACTCGTGGGTCCGCTCCCGGGGATTTTCGGGATCCACATAAATGATGCCGGACTGCATCGAAGCCTTATGGACAAGACCGTCTGCCGAGGGCATCTGAAGCAGGGATTCCACCTTCATGCCGCCGCCGGACTGGCCCATGATCATCACGTTCTCCGGATCGCCGCCGAAGTTCTCGATGTTCTCATGGATCCACTGTAAAGCCGCGACCATATCCATGTTGCCCAGGTTTGCGGAGTTCTTATACTTCTCTCCGTAGGCGGAAAGATCCAGGTAGCCGATGATGTTCAGTCTGTGGTTGATGGAAACAACCACCACATCGCCGAAGGCGGAAAGATTCTCGCCGTCATAGGCGAAAAGCTCGATGGAAGATCCTGTCGAGAAGCCGCCGCCGTGGATCCACACCATGACCGGGCGCTTCCGGCCCGCTTCAGGCTTCTGGGTCCAGATGTTCAGGTACTGGCAGTCTTCATCCTGGGTCCAGTGAATATGGGGTACATAATAAGCATCATGAGCGATAACGGTGGAAATCTCAGGAGAGACCGGGCCATAGGCGTGGGCGCGCTTTACGCCTTCCCAGGGCTGCACCGGCTTCGGCTCTTCAAACCGCTTCGCGTCCGCGTACTTGATGCCGCGGAAAATATAGGTTCCTTCTGTTACCAGGCCTCTGACCTTTCCGGCTTTGGTCTCGACTATTGCCGACGCCGGATCGCAGATGACCTTCTGTGTCAGTCGTTTCGGATACAACTTCCTTTTCCTCCTGTATGATAATTTCTATCAACATTTTACCCATAAAAAAAGGTGCCGTCAAGGCACCTTTTCAGGGATATTCATGTCTTTATGATCTGTCTTTTAAGAGATTGCAGAGATTATACCCATAAATGGCCGGCAGAACGAGTTTACTCTCCTGCCGGCCATCAATCTCTCATCCGATCTTTATCTTATTAACAAAACGAAACCCGCTGATCACTTCATCGGACCGTTTTCTTCGGCGAACGCCTCTTCTACAGTCTCATCCATCCAGATATTAACAAGGGTATACCGGTAATCATCGTGAATATAGACAAGAGTTTTTTCATCAGCCTTCAGTTCTATTTCAGAACAGGTGATCTTCTCTGATTTCTGAAAGATAAGTCTGAGACTGTTTCTGAATCCATGAATATCCGACAGCAGACTTCTGACAGCATCCGCAGAACCTGATACCTTTATAACTGCTTTATCAGAATCCGATGACAAGGCTTTATAGGATATTTCATCGACTGTCATGGAATAGCCTGAAAACAATGCAGAAATATCCGCTTCCTTTTCTGATACAGGTACTGTATTGTGTTTCTTCTCTGCGGTATCGGAAGAAGTAATTTTATTCAGTGTAAGATTATAGATCCGTTGGTCAAGGCAGTCTTTTATGGTTATACCCACATCTGAAACCCCGGAAAGAATATCTTTATACTGAACCAGTTCATAGACAGTTGCTACAGCCTGCAGATCTTCACTTGTACATCTTCCTCTGCCTGATGATCTGAAGACAACCTCCAGCTTTTCATTTTTGTGATCCGTACTCAGCAGCTGAATGCCGTTCTCTTTTGCGTACTTTCCAAAAGCTTTTTCGATCTCATCACTGCCGAAGCTCTTCGCCGTAAAGATTCCTCCGGCAATCAGCACAATCAGCAGTATGCTTAACAGGATTATTTTTTTCATAACCTTTCTCCCTCAGCAGTAAGAGAACATCCAAGGCAGGTACTCTGCCGGTTCAGGGTCCATAAACCGTAAAGGATGTTTTTGTTCCTGAATAATGATAGGGTGATGTGGCATGTAATGTACCGGAAGGCGTAACCCAACTTCCCAGATACTGCTGAACCTGTACCTGAGAGAAAGCAAAAGGTCCCATCTGAATTCCTGATTGATGAACTTCTCCATGCGCCTGTACCGGTATGGTTCCGCCAACTTCAGTACTGGAAGCCCATGAGTTACCGGCAATATAAGCATTCCATACTGAAGAAGACGTATTATAGGAAACTTTATAATCAATATTTGCAGTAAGCAGATGTATCCCAACCTCATTCATGGTATAAATCCCATTGATATGATATCAGGGTCAAAAGGTCGATCCCCACTCATGTGTACATGTATGTGGGGATCAGACCTTGGGACCCGCCCCACATGGAGCGCGAAGTGGAGATTTATCTCCACGAGAGTGCGGAATGTGGGAGGAGCGTGGGAGCA
>JAFRVX010000174.1 GCA_017438305.1 Lachnospiraceae bacterium
CATACATCATAAATACAGTGAAACAAGCCGGGCGACTTTTTGAAAAAATCATAAAAGTTTCCCGGCTTTAGTTTCGTTTTAGGTTCATGAGTTATCTTATGGTCACAGGAACAGAAAAGAGCCGGATGAAAGTCAGGGCGGAGCGTTCCTGTAAAGAAAAAGACAGTTTCAACTGAAAGGAGACAGCCATGAACAGAAACTACGATATGAATGAAGATATGAATAAAGATATGGATAAAGATATGGATAAAGATATGGATAAAGACACGAACCGGGAGAACAGACCGGCAGCGGCACAGGAGAAGACAGCGAACAGGAAGCAGGAGGAGACAGCGGAAAGAAAACAGGTGAAGACAATGAACAGGAAGCAGGAGAAAAAAACAGACAGGAAACAGAGTAAAAACCTGAAGGGGAAGATCATCCCGCTGGCAGCGGCGGCAGGACTGTCGGTCGTCCTTGGGATCGCTGCAGCGGTGGGAACGGCATCCGGAGCGCTGACTTCCGGTACGGTAACCTCATCGTCATCTTCCTCTTCCGTATCCGGCGTCAGTTATACCGCGGTAACGTCAGATGCTGATGAGTCATCGGAAAGCTCTTCCCTGCTTTCTTATCTGACCGCACCGGTATACACCGTTTCCGAAAACGCATCGGTCGCTTCCGTGAGCTATGGGGTTTTTGACGGCTCGGAGCTTTTTACCTCCCGGGACCTGGTCCAGAGCGCGGACACCGGTGAAGCCGTCACCTGTACAGTGGAAGATGATACGGATATCACGATCACGGAAGCCGGCGTCTATGTACTCACGGGGAGCGCAGAAAACGTGACGGTTTACGTGGATACCGATTCCGAATCCAAGGTGCAGATCGTTCTGGATAACGTTTCCGTAAGCAATGATGATTTCCCGGTCATTTATGTAAAGTCCGCGGACAAGGTTTTCGTGACAGCCGTCGGCAGCAGCAGTCTTTCGGTCACCGGCAGCTTTGTGTCTGACGGCAGCACCAATACGGACGGCGTGATCTTTTCAAAGGACGATATCGTTTTAAACGGAACCGGAAGCGTGACGATTGTTTCCACGGAAAACGGCATCGTCGGCAAGGACGACGTGAAGGTCACCGGGGGCACCTGGAATATTACGGCAGCGTCCAAGGGAATTGAAGCCAATGATTCCATCCGGATCGCGGACGGTGATCTGAACATCCAGGCCGGGACCGACGGACTGCATGCGGAAAACGACGACGATGACGCGCTGGGATATATCTACATCGGCGGCGGCACCATCTCCATACAGGCAGGCGATGACGGCATCCATGCCAACTCGGTCATCCAGATCGACAGCGGCGAGATCACGGTCAATGCGGCGGAAGGCCTGGAAGGCACCTATATCCAGGTGAACGACGGCGCTGTTCAGATCAACGGAGGAGACGACGGCGTCAATGCAGCCAATAAATCTTCTGCCTACACGGCCACGTTTGAAATGAATGGCGGGGAACTGACGGTTTCCATGGGCAGCGGCGATACCGACGGCATCGACTCCAACGGCAATATCATCGTCAACGGCGGCACCATTTCCGTAACGGCTTCTTCCACCTTTGATTATGACGGAACTGCCGAATTCAACGGCGGCACCATCATCGTCAACGGGCAGGAAGTGTCCGAGATCCCGAACCAGATGATGGGCGGCATGCAGAACCGTTCAGGCGGCTTCAGACGGTGAACCGGCCCGTTTTTCCAGAGAGGCTTCTTCACTGATCAGGCAGTGACGTAATTAAAAGCGTGCGGTGAGACATAGAAGGTTTTGATGTAAGGAAAACTGCCATAAAGGACGGCAGGTACAGCCTATCAATGCGGCACGGGCTCCCCGGATCTTTTCCGGGGAGCTTCTTTGATGAGAGGCATTTTTCTTGTTTTTAGACAGTTATTTCTTGCTTTTTGAAAGATTGACCTGCCGCACTGTATATGCTACTATACTTTTATCAGTATCGGAAATGATTTAAGAACGGGAATTATTCTTATTCTCGAGATCGGGAAAGACTCAGGAGTAAGAACCTTTTCCGGGCTGGGAAGGACTCAGGAGTAAAAACATTTTCCGGACCGGGAAGGACTCAGTAGTAAAAACTTACCTTCCGGGCCGGGAAGGGCATAAGGGTAAAACTTAATCTCAGAACCGGGAAAGGCATAAGGTAAAAAACTTATTCTCTGACCGGACAGGCGTTATGGGAAGAGGACACCCTCAGGATCCGGGATAATTCTTAAGATCGGAAAATACTTAATCAGGAGGAAAAAATGTATACGTTCAGCGCAAAAGTGGAACGCTGGGGCGTTCAGGAAGTGGTCATGCCCGGAAAAGCGGAAGGCAACCCCTTCACTGACGTGGAAGTCAAAGGCGAATTCGTGGGAAAAGAAGAGCGGAAAACGGTTTACGGCTTTTATGACGGAGACGGCAATTACGTGATCCGGTTTATGCCTTCGTTTACCGGAAAATACGGATTCAGGATCGAAAGCAGCGCGTTTGAAGAGCCCTATACCGGGACCTTTGACGTCATTGCGCCTTCGGAAGGCAATCACGGGCCGGTCAGGGTAAAGAATACCTATCATTTTGCCTATGAAGACGGTACGCCTTATTATCCCAACGGAACCACCTGTTATGTGTGGGAGCTGCAGAGCGACGAGCTTCAGGAAACCACCCTGAAGACCCTTTCCGAGGGGTACTTTAATAAAATGCGCTTCTGTGTCTTCCCGAAGCATTACGATTATAACCAGCATGAACCCTGGTCCTATCCCTATGAAGGGACGCCCATGGATTCCTCGGTGCTGACGCCGGAAAATTTCATGCTGTACAACGGCGACAAGGGCGGCAATGATTTTGACTTTACCCGTTTTAATGTCAGGCATTTCCGGCATGTGGAAGAAAGCATCCTGAAGCTGCAGGAGCTGGGGATCGAGGCGGACCTGATCCTGTTCCATCCCTATGACCGCTGGGGCTTTTCGCTGATGAGCCACGAACAGGATATACTGTATCTTAACTATGTGACGGCGAGATTTGCCGCCTACCGGAACGTCTGGTGGTCCTTTGCCAATGAGTGGGATCTGATGCCTCAGAAATCCGTTGAGGACTGGGAGGATTTTGCGAAGACCGTTATGGAGCGGGATCCCTATGATCATCTCCGGAACATCCATAACTGTACAAAGATGTATGATCAGACCCGTCCCTGGATCACCCATGTGTGCTGCCAGCGGATCGATCTTTACAAGACGACGGAGCTGACGGAAGAGTACCGCCAGGCCTATAAGAAGCCCATCGTCTGGGATGAGATCGCCTACGAGGGCAACATCCAGCACGGCTGGGGCAACATCGGGCCTCAGGAGCTGATGCGCCGGTTCTGGGAGGCCTGCGTCCACGGCGGTTATGCAGGCCACGGGGAGACCTATCTTTCCGATGACCGGGTCCTCTGGTGGTCCCACGGCGGCGTCTTAAAGGGTGAATCCCAGGACAGGATCAGATTCCTTCAGAAGATCATGAACGAGACCCCGGGCTGCGGTCTGAAAAAGGCCTTCTTAAGCTGGGACGACAGCGTGGCCGTTCCGGAAGAAGAGCAGCATGAAAGCTTTAAGGACTACAGCTATTACCTGTTTTATTACGGCTTTTTCCGTCCCTCTTTCCGGGATTTCTACTATTTTGACGACGACGCGGAATTCGAAGCGGAGATCATCGATACCTGGAACATGACGGTGGAAAAGATTCCCGGCGTGCTGAAGGGGAAATTCCATCTGGACCTTCCCGGCAGGGAATATATGGCGGTCCGGTTAAGACGGGTGAACTGACAGTCTTTCAGGGTAAGGGACCCGGGTGTGGATTCCAAAAGGAAAGCACAGTCTGAAAAACATAACTCGGGGAGATGGATTCTTAAAGAAAGAGCGGCCTGAAAGGCACGGTCCGGAGATGGCTCCCAGGAGGAAACGCTTCACCATAAAGCGTTCTGTACGGGCAGCAGAAGTCCGGGTATTTTCGGAAAAGGAAGCTTGAATAACGGAAAAAGGGAAAGTACCTGGAATAACGGTCGTTTAATGGGAAAAATGTAAACCGACGAAAAAATAAAAAAACATATTATTTTAAGGAGGCAGCTGATGAGAAGAGATTTATTCATGACAACCGACAATTACGGCATCAGGGATACCGGTATGACCATGGATCAGGAGTTTGCCGCCATCAAAGCACTGGGTTTTGACGGTGTAGAGCATCATCATCCGGCAACCAGAGAGGTGCTGGAGTGTCTTAAGAAGTACGATCTTAAGATGCTTCATTCGGAGATCCCGTATCTGCAGGACGGTCCGCAGGACGATATCGACATCCTTCATGAGATCGGTGTCAAATACGTCTGCGCCCGGGTAAATGTGCGGACCCATGAAGAAGCGCTGAGAGAGGCGGAAAGGATCAATGAGATCGGCCGGGAAGCGTCGAAGGAAGGCTTCAAGGTCTTCTTCCACAACATGGCGGCAGAGTTCATTTTCGATAAAGGGGAGTACCTGATCGAGACCCTGCTGAAAAATACCGATCCGTATTTTGTCTGTTCACAGCTGGATCTGGGCTGGGTAGTCTGCTCCGGAGCGGATCCGGTGCCGTTCTTAAAGAAATATCCCGGCAGAGTCGAACTCATGCATGTAAAACCCTGCACGAAGATCTACGGCTCCAAGGCCGTTTTCCCCAGACCCAAGCCCGGTGAAAGACCTTCTCCGGAAGCCATGGCCGCCTATGCCCAGCTGTTCTCGGCAATGCAGGGACCCTGGAGCGATCTGGCCAGGGATTACGAGGAACCCATGAAGGTTGCGGAATCCTTAGGCTGCCGCGTGTTCATTTACGAAAGAGAGCAGTTCTACGCAGAAGACCACGACGCCTGCATGAAGGACGACATTGAAAATATGAGAAAGTTCTGGTAAGCCTTACACCGGCAGTTCCCCAAGCCTTTCCGTCCGACAATTCCCAAAGCCTTCCCCTTTGGGGAAGGTGGCGCGAAGCGCCGGATGAGGAAGCCTTCCCCTCTGGGGAAGGTGGCGCGAAGCGCCGGATGAGGAAAAAAAGACTGACACCCCCAAAAGGAGTGCCAGTCTTTTTTCAGGCCTCATCAGTCGCCTGGCGGCGACAGCTTCCCGCTGTATAAGCAGTGACTAAATTCACACAGCGCTTACGCTTGTGCTCATTAAGTAACTGTATTACCCCAGAAGGGAGACCTCATCAGTCGCCTGTCGGCGACAGCTTCCCCAGAGGGGAAGCCTTAGAGGGTTTCCATTTCCGCGACCAGTTCTCCGAAGTAGGAGAGGGCGTCGTTGACGGGTTCCGGGGTGGACATGTCTACGCCGGCGATCTTCAGCAGGGAAATCGGGTCCATGGAGGAGCCGGAAGACAGGAAC
>JAFRVX010000175.1 GCA_017438305.1 Lachnospiraceae bacterium
GGACAGGGCATTCTGCGGCCTTTCCATGGGCTCCATGACGACTCTTTACATGTATTATCACAGAACCTCTGTGTATCAGTACTACGGCGCCTTCTCCGGCGGCATCGCCCCCGGCCATCCGGCATATGATATCTCTGGCGAAGGTCTGAAGGACGTGACGCTCATGATCGGCTCCGCGGAGGAGGATATCGCCTACAACCAGAATCCCAACGGTGTTCCGCCCACGATCCGGGCGCTTCAGGCCGCCGGCCTTCCCATTATTCCCTGGTTCTCCACGGCCTCCCATGACTGGTATTGCTGGCCCCAGATGTTTGAACACTTTGCCGAATATATTCTGTGGAAATAAATGACCAATCGCCTTTTTGTTTTCTCTGCCGTTTTGGTGAATTTTTAAGGCTTGAAGAAAACGGCCCTCATCGGCTATAATACTGCCGGAACGTTACGGGTACACTTTGATCATCATCTTTCGGGTGTACCCGTTTTAACTAATGACAGATCAACGGAGGACAGTTGTGAGAAAAGTCGGAATTGTCATGGGAAGCGACAGCGACCTTCCCATCATCCAGAAAGCAGCGGACACTCTGAAAGCCTTTGACGTGCCTTTTGAAGTGCATGTTTTTTCCGCGCACAGAACCCCCGAAGAAGCCAGAAACTTTGCTCTGAATGCCAGAGACAACGGTTTCGGCGTGATCATTGCGGCAGCAGGCATGGCAGCGCACCTGGCAGGCGCCATTGCTGCGAACACAACGCTTCCTGTTATAGGAATACCCTGTAAATCCACCAATTTAGACGGCATTGACGCTCTTCTGTCAACGGTCATGATGCCTTCCGGGATCCCGGTGGCGACCGTTGCCATAGACGGAGGCACCAATGCCGCTTTGCTTTCTGTTGAGATCCTGGCGGTTTCCGACGAGGACCTTCAGAGAAAACTCGACGAAAAAAGAAGGAAGGACGCCGAGACCGTTCTTCAGAAGGACAGGAAAATATCCGAAAGCTTCAGCTGAAGCCGGCATCTGAGAGATAAAGCATAAACAGGAAACAGCAACAGGAGTAAGCTATGGGCGGTTTTTTCGGAATCACATCTAAAGAAGAGTGCCTGCTGGACGTCTTTTTCGGCGTGGACTATCACTCTCATCTGGGAACCTACAGCGGCGGCCTCGCAGCCTATGATAAAACCATCGGTCTTCAAAGGAAGATCCACAGTCTGGGGAATTCTCCCTTCAGAACCAAATTCGAACATGTTTTTGATGAAATGAACGGCACCTCGGCCATCGGATGCATCAGCGACACCTATCCTCAGCCGCTGCTGATCCGGTCCAGCCTGGGCACCTACGCCATCTGCATGGTGGGGATCATCAACAATGCGGAGGAACTGCAGGAACGCTACCTTTCCTTCAGCGGCGGTCATTTTGATTCCATGACCGGCGGGAAGATCAACGGAACGGAGCTTCTGGCGGCGCTCATTGACCAGAAAAGCGATTTCCTGGACGGCATCCGCTTTGCCCAGAAATCCATAGAAGGCACCGCCGGCATCCTGATCCTGAAGGAAAACGGCTCCATCATTGCCGCCAGGGATCTGTACGGCAGACTGCCGGTGCTCATCGGAAAGAAGGACGGGGCCCATGCGGTGGCCTTCGAATCCTTCTCCTACCAGAAGATGGGCTTTGAAAACGAGAAGGAACTGGCCCCCGGAGAGATCGTGGAGCTGTCCCCGGATTCGCTGAAGGTGCTCTATCCCGGCGAAAAGAAGAAGCGGATCTGTTCCTTCCTCTGGACCTACTACGGTTATCCCACCTCCACCTATGAAGGCATGAACGTGGAGGTCATGCGCTACAAGAACGGCCGGATCCTGGCGGAAAACGACAGGAAGAACGGCTTCGAAGAGGCCATTGATTACGTGGGCGGCGTACCGGATTCCGGAACGCCCCACGCCATCGGCTATGCCAATGAAAGCGGCCTGCATTTTGCCAGAGCCTTCATTAAATACACCCCCACCTGGACCAGAAGCTTCATGCCCACTACCCAGAGCGACCGGAACCAGATCGCAAAAATGAAGCAGATTCCGGTGATCGAGCTCATTAAGGACAAGAACCTGCTGTTCGTGGACGATTCCATTGTCCGGGGCACTCAGCTTCGGGAAACGGTGGAATTCCTGTATGAGAACGGGGCCAGATCGGTGCATATCCGATCCGCCTGTCCCCCCATCATGTACGGCTGCAAGTTTCTGAACTTCTCCCGGGCCACCTCCGACATGGAGCTCATCGCCCGCCGCGTCATCCTGGAGCTGGAGGGGGAAGAGGGCTTCAACCATATCGACGAATACGGGGACGGCAGGACAGAGAGGGGAAAGAAGCTTCGTGAGCTGATCTGCGAAAAGATGAATTTTGCCTCTCTGGAGTTCCAGACCCTGGAGGGTGTCATTGAAGCCATAGGCATGGATCCCGAAGATCTCTGCACCTACTGCTGGAATGGAAAGGAGTAAAGCA
>JAFRVX010000176.1 GCA_017438305.1 Lachnospiraceae bacterium
AAGGTCAAGGACGGTACCTATCGGGAGATCCTGGACGACTGGAAATGGATCTTTTCCTACAGCAAACGGTACAAGGGAGCGATCGCGTTCTATACGATCCTGGGCATCTTCAGCACTTCACTGGGGCTTGTGGCCAGTGTGGCCAGCAAGTATATGATCGATATCATTACCGGAGAGCATAAAGAGAAGCTCTGGATCATGATCGTCATCACCCTGGGATCGGCCATCTTCAGCCTGGTGTTTTCCAGCCTGATCGGGCGGCTGTCCTTAAGGCTCAGCATCAATATCAATAATTATATCCAGGCGGATATTTTCGACCAGATCATTGACGTGGACTGGAAGGCTATCAATAATTATTCCAGCGGCGATATTCTGAACCGTTTCAACAGCGACGTCAATACGGTAAGCGGAAACGCCATCAGCTGGCTTCCGACCATCATCATAGCCATTTACAATTTCATCGTCACCTTTGCCGTTATCTGGCATTACAACAAGGTCATGTCCCTTCTGGCCTTTGCCACAGCTCCGGTCATGCTGCTGATGAGTAAGTTCCTGATCCGGAAGCAGCGGGATTACCAGAAAAAGGTCAGGGAAGTCTCCTCCCAGATGACGGGTTTTGAAGTGGAGACCTTTTACAATTTTGATACCATCAAATCCTTCGGCATAACGAAGCGGTACGGCAACAAACTCCGGGAATGGCAGGGAAAATTCAAGGAGATGAGCCTGAAATACAACATGTTCACCATCAAGACCAACATTTTCATGTCGGTCATGGGGATGATCGTTCAGTACACCGCCTTCGGTTACTGCCTGTATCTTCTGTGGACCCATCAGATCACCTACGGCACCATGACCCTGTTCCTGGAGCAGCGGGGCAGACTGGCCAGCGCATTTTCCAACGTGGTCGGCATCGTGCCGTCGTTTTTGACCAGCTCCGTGTCGGCTCACCGTATCCGGGAGCTCATCGACCTGCCCAGAGAAGTCCATCTTCCGGAAAGTGAAGAACTGAGAAGCATGGCGGAGCAGGGCTTTGAGGTCCGGATGAAGGACCTGGATTTCTCCTATGTGGAAGACCAGCAGGTGATCACGGAATCGGCCTTCCATGCCTCACCGGGCGAGATCGTTGCCCTGGTGGGACCTTCGGGTGAGGGAAAGACCACGATGATCCGGCTGATGCTGGGCCTGGTCCGTCCGGATTCCGGCAAGGCTTTCTTAAAGGCCGCCGACGGGCGGGAAGTGGAGATGAATGCGGATACCCGTTTTCTGTTTTCCTATGTGCCCCAGGGCAATACCATTCTTTCCGGTACCGTAGCGGAAAATCTGAGGATGGTAAAGGAAGACGCCACGGACGAAGAGATCGAGAACGCGCTGAAAACCGCCCGGGCCTGGGATTTTGTTTCCCGGATGAAGGACGGGATCAATACGAAGATCGGCGAGAGAGGCAAGGGCTTCTCCGAAGGACAGGCCCAGCGTATCGCCATTGCCAGGGCGGTCCTCAGAAACGCGCCGATCCTGCTTCTGGATGAAGCGACTTCAGCGCTGGACGTGACGACAGAACGAGAAGTGCTGAGAAACATTATCCAACAGCACCCCAATAAGACCATTATCGTGACCACCCACCGGCCTACGGTCCTGAATCTGTGCCAGCGGGTATACCGGGTGATGAAGACCAGGGTCACGGAGCTTTCCGAGGAAGAATCCAGCCGGATGGCCATGGATTTCTGAGGAAAAACATATGAAAAAATGCACAGAGAAAACAACTCCGGGAACTGTTTTTACGAAGAGGCTGTCGATTGACAGGTGACGGGGAGTTTGCTATAGTTATGCTTTATTGCTGTCCCGGACAGTGAATAAAGAGGGGGAGGCTTTAGAATGACAGGCATTTGGGAAAGAGCTTTAAGCGCGATCAAAACGGATCCGACCTATAAGGGTATGTTCCGGTTGATGGAACAGTACGGATCCGATACGGCGGCGGAGCTCACAGGACAGAACGGGGAACTGATCCTGAGATCCTATTCAGAATATGCGGATCTGGCGTCATCCGCCTGCGGAAACCTGCAGCGAAGCGGGAAGTTCCGCGCAGGGGATACCGTCGGACTGATGTATGATACCTGCATGGACTGGCCGGTCCTGTTCTGGGGGATCCTGATGGCAGGCGGAACACCGCTTCTTCTCAATCCGGCCATGGATCCCGAAAATATCAAGGCTATTTTAAAGGAAGCCGGCGCTAAATCTTACGTATCCGAAAACCGGCTGGAGAAATGTGCCGTCCGCTGGATCGGCGCCTCCGCGCTTCTGGCTCCCGGAAAAAAGGGAAAAGAGGTGTGGGGAGAGAACATCATGCTGTGCACCTCCGGCACCACCGGAAACAGCCGGGTATTCCTGTATCATTGTTCCACCATCGTGAGCCAGATCTTATCCTGGCGCGAAGCCTATAAACGCAATCCTGATCTTCCGTTTGTGGAAGGGACCGTCTGCAAGCAGCTGGTGTTCCTTCCGTTTTATCATGTCTTCGGCTTTACGGTAGTCTATCTGTTATATTCCCTCACCGGAAAAACGATGGTCTACTTAAAGGACAGAAGCATCAGGACCGTCTTTACCGCGAGCCGCCTTCACGGCGTCACCCATTTCTTCTGCGTACCCATGTTCTTCAACGCGCTGGCTTCCGGCATTCGCCGGTCCGTACCGGCGACGGATAATCTCCCGGATCCCGTCAAAAAGCAGATTCAGGAGAACTTGCTGGGTTCCCAGGTCAGGATGCTGATCTCCGGCGGCGGGCATATTCCGGAGGGGACGCTGAAAACTATCAATGACGTGGGCTACCAGCTGATCAACGGCTTCGGCATGACCGAGAGCGGCGTCATTTCCTTTGAACTGTCCACCGAATACGAGCAGCGGCTTAAGGGCAGCATCGGACGGCCTTTCTCCGACGTGGAGTATAAGCTGGAGCCCGAAGGACGGGGCGAACTCCTGCTTCGAGGCGACGTCCTGTATACAGCCAGCATGGTCAACGGAAAAGCGGTTCCCCGGGACAGAAGCGAATGGTTCCGCACCGGCGATATCGTCACCGATGAACCGGACGGCCTGTATATGGCCGGCAGGACCAAGGAAGTGATCATCAACGCCTCCGGCGAGAATATCTATCCCGACCTTCTGGAAGAGCGCTTTATGGCGCTTCCGGGCGTTTCGAAAAGCTGTGTGCTGGGCATAAATGCCGGCGAATATGAAGAGGTGACCCTGGTCTGCGCCAAAGACCCGGAAGCCTACGATGCCGAAAAGCTGGTGCAGGCGGTATCTGCGGTCAACCAGAAGCTTTCCGCCAACGAAAAAATCCGTCACCTCCTGGTATCGGAGGAAGCCCTGCCCGAGGGCCAGCTGAAGGTCAAGCGTATGGCCTTGAAAGCGGCTATTGAGGACGGCACCTGGCCTTACGAAGAGCTGACCATTCCGGATACGGTCCAGGCGGATCCCGTGATCCAGGTCCGGAAGGTGGCCGAGGAAGTGGCTGAATCCCTTCAGGACATCAAGAACGAAGTCCGCCGCACCATCGCGGAGACCTTATCCGTCGATGAAGCCGAGATCCGGGACGATACGCATTTTATCCGGGACCTTTCCGGCGACAGCCTGACGGTCTTCAGCGCGATCAACTCTCTGGAGGAGCATTACGGCCTGGTCTTTTCGGATGACGAGATTTCCGGGATGACCTCTGTCGAAACGGCGGCCCGGGTGATTTTTGCCAAGCTGAACGGCCTGGATGAAGCCCGGCTGACCGAACGGCCCGTTAAGATGAAGACCCACCGGATCACGGATTTCCGGAATTCGGAAGAATATATAGAGATCCAGAAACGTAAGGAAAGCCTTTTCTCCGATGTGGAGAATCCCTACTTCCTGCCCCATGACAGTCTCATCCGGGACACCAGCGTCATCGGCGGAAAGCGGGTCATCAACCTGGGCTCCTATAATTATCTGGGCATGTCCGGCCATCCGGAAACCATCGAGGCAGCCGTGGAAGCCACCAGGAAATACGGCACCTCCGCCTCCGGTTCCCGTACCCTGGCCGGCGAAAAGACGCTGTACCAGCAGCTGGAAAAGGCCATTGCCG
This sequence comes from Lachnospiraceae bacterium, assembly GCA_017438305.1. Classification (GTDB taxonomy): domain Bacteria; phylum Bacillota; class Clostridia; order Lachnospirales; family Lachnospiraceae; genus UBA1267. Next base: position 4,103 of record JAFRVX010000176.1, read on the forward strand.
ACTGGAAACATACGGAGGACGCTATCGTCTGTACCGGCGGCTGGGCCACCAACCTGACCTTTATCAGCTGTTTTATGAAGGAAGGGGATTTCATCCTGTATGATGCCCTTTCCCACAATTCCATCTCCGAGGGCGTACAGCTTTCCAAGGCGGAGAGCAAGGCCTTCCCGCACAATGATCTGAAGACGCTGGAAAGCCTTCTCATCAAGATCAAGGGAAAATACAATAAGGTCCTGATCGTGATCGAAGGTGTTTACAGCATGGACGGCGACATCGCCCCGGTGCCGGAGTTCATCCGGCTGAAGAAGCAGTACGACTGCTTCCTGATGGTGGATGAAGCCCACTCCGGCGGCGTCATCGGCGATCACGGCGGCGGTGTGGATGATTATTTCAACCTGGAACCGAAGGATATCGATATCAAGTACGGTACCCTTTCCAAGGCTCTCGGCACCTGCGGAGGCTTTATCGCCGCGGACGCCTCTATCGTAGAATATCTCCGGTACTCGATGAACGGCTTTGTCTTCTCCGCGGGGATCGCGCCGCCTCTGGCGGCGGCCTGCATGAAGGCCATCGAGCTTATCCGCCGGGATAATACCATGGTGAAGCAGCTTCACCGGAACATTGAATACTTTGTCCGCCGGTGCAAGGAAGAGGGTATGGATACCTGTCTTGCGGGAGAGAGCGGCATCGTACCGGTCATGATCGGTTCCGACAAGGATGCGGCGCGGCTTTCCGCGGAAATGGTCAGACGGGGCGTCTTCGTGCCGCCTGCGATGTATCCTGCGGTGCCCAAGGGGCAGAGCCGCCTGAGGTTTACAATCTCGGCGCCTCATACCATTGAACAGCTGGAGACCGCGGTCTCCACCCTGGCGGAACTGATGCGGGAAGAAGGCTTCCTGCCGGAGAAAAGATCATGAGCCGGGTCGCTCTGGTGACCGGCGCCAGCTCCGGCATCGGCTTTGCGGTCTGTGAACAGCTTCTGAAAAAAGACTGGACGGTCTACGGGCTTTCCCGCCGGGGGACCGGTCCGGAAGGCATAAGGGGGCTGATCGCGGACGTGTCCGACGAGGCTTCCTGCAGACAAGCCGTAAACAAGGTCATGGAAGAAACCGAACAGATCGATCTTTTGGTCAACAATGCAGGTTTCGGCATTTCCGGCCCCATTGAATTCACGGAAGAAAAAGACGCCCATGACCAGATGCGGGTCAATTTCTTCGGTCAGTTTTTCATGGCAAAGGCCGTGCTTCCCTTTATGCGGGAAAAAAAGAGCGGGCACATCGTATTTGTCAGCTCTGTAGCCGGTGAGATGGCCATTCCCTACCAGGCCTTCTACTCTGCCGGAAAGGCAGCGGTCAATTCCCTGGCTTTGGCGCTCCGCAATGAGGTGAAGGATTTCGGCATCAAAATCTCGGCGGTGATGCCTGGGGATGCCAGGACAGGCTTTACAGACGTCCGCAGAAAAGAAGCCTCCGGGGACAAGGTCTACGTAAAAAACGTTTCCGCGGTGGCGGCGATGGAAAAAGATGAACGGAACGGCATGACGCCGGCCCAGGTGGCAGGCGTTATCCTGAAAGCCGGCCTCTCGAAAAATCCCGCGCCTTTCTATATCGCGGGCGGGAAGTACAAAGTCTTTCATCTGCTGTTCAAGCTGTTCCCGGCCCGGTTCGTGTACTGGGTCATCGGACTGATGTACTCTTAAGGAACAAGAATCGTTAAGTGTGATCAGAGTTCATCTAAAGAGATCTTTTTACGGGACCAGGATGATCTTCCGGAAAAGATTTGTTATAACCGTACGTTTTTCCGAAGGGATCTGGCGGAACCGGTCGATTTCCGAAGGGATCTGCAGGAACCGGATGAGCTTCCGAAAGGATCTTCCGGAGATGAATTTATAATTTATAATAGACAGAACAGGATAATAAAGCAGGAAGCACAGGATTCTGCACAGGACGGTGCTTCCTGATTTTTCATCAAGATTTTATCAATACTGTTTCATCATTTGAATTGGAGAGATCAAGAATGAGTAAAGAAGTGCAGCAGGAAAACAAGATGGGGGTCATGCCCGAGCGGAAGCTGCTTATCACCATGTCTATCCCCATGATGATATCGATGCTGGTCCAGGCCCTTTACAATATCGTCGACAGCATTTTCGTCTCCCGGATCTCTGAGGATGCCCTGACAGCGGTCTCCCTGGCTTTCCCTCTGCAGAGCCTGATGATCGCCGTGGCAGCGGGCACCGGCGTGGGCGTCAACGCCCTGGCCTCCCGGGCCCTGGGCGAAAAGAACCCTGAAAAGGCCGATAAGGTCGCTTCAAACGGTCTGTTTATCTATCTGATCAGCTATCTGGTGATGCTGGTCCTGGGCCTTACCCTGGTAAAGCCCTTCTATCATATGCAGACCAATGCTTCCCAGACAGCCATTTTTGACGCCGGCGTCACCTATCTGACCATCGTTATGACTCTGTCCTTCGGCATTTACGCGCAGTTTATCTTTGAAAGACTGCTGCAGGCCACGGGACGTACGGTGCTGACGATGATCTCCCAGGGAACCGGTGCCGTCATCAACATCATCCTGGACCCGATCCTGATATTCGGTTATCTGGGTCTTCCGAAGATGGGCATTGCCGGCGCGGCCATCGCCACTGTCATCGGCCAGATCGTCGCAGCCTCTATCGCCCTGATCTGGAACCTTAAGAAGAATACGGATATCCGGATTCGTCTGAAGGGCTTCCGTCCTGACGGAAAGCTGATCGGGGAGATCTACAAGATCGGCGTGCCCTCCATTATCATGCAGGGCATCGGTTCCGTGATGACCGCGGGCATGAACCTGATCCTGATGGGGCTTTCATCCACCGGCGCGGCCGTTTTCGGCGTCTATTTCAAGCTCCAGAGCTTTTTCTTCATGCCGGTCATCGGCCTGAATAACGGCCTGATCCCTATTATTTCCTATAATTACGGCGCGAGACGGAAGGACCGGGTGATGAATACCCTGCACCATGCCTATGGCATTGCAGCCATCTTCATGATCATCGGTCTTTTGGCCTTTGAACTGATCCCGAAGCAGCTTTTAGGCCTGTTTGATGCCAGTCCCGAAATGGTGGCCATAGGCGTCAAAGCCCTGCGGATCATCGGCGTCCATTTCCTGGCAGCCTGGTTCTGTATCATTACGGGCTCCTTCTTCCAGGCCATGGGCCGGGCGACCTACAGTCTTTATGTATCCGTTGCCAGACAGCTCGTGGTGCTGCTTCCCGTAGCCTGGCTGCTGGCCAGGATCGGCGGACTCGACCTGATCTGGTGGTGTCTTCCCATTGCGGAGGTCATGTCCCTGGCCATCACGCTTTTCTTAAGATCCCGCGTTATGAGAGACATTGTCGATAAAATGTGATGTTGAAAAGTATCGGTAAATGTGACCCGGTATTTTATCGGTAGAATGCGACCTGGTAAATTATCGGAAAATGTGATCCCGGAGCTATTGACAGTGCAGTCTTTTTTTGTTATGTTTATTTATATTATTGAATCAAAATACATTAATTCAAGGAAGCGGAATAATAATGGCAAGAAAGAAGACATCAGAAGATTTGAACAAGGCGTCCCGCTGGGAAATGATTCTGAAGCTTATTTCCGGCGGTGATATCGCGACACAGAAGGAACTGGCCCAGGCCCTGGCGGAAAACGGTTTTTCCGTAGCCCAGGCGACGCTTTCACGGGATATTAAGGAGCTGCACCTGGTCAAAGCTGTCAAAGCCGACGGAAGCTATGTTTATCAGGCGGCCGGGAAGTCCGAAAACCGGCAGGTTTCTTCACAGTTTTACCAGCTGTTTAAAAATTCGGTCCGGCACGTGGACAACGTTCTGAACCAGGTGGTCATCCACACCTTTACCGGTATGGCCCAGGCGGTATGCGCCTCCTTTGACGGCCTGCGTTTTGAAGGGGTTCTGGGGACCATCGCGGGGGATGATACGATCCTTCTGATCGCCCGGGATGAACATGCCGCTTCGGAAGTCGCCAAACAGTTGCGGGAGATTACGTTCTGAGGAACGGGAGTTTTCCTGAAAACTCTTAACGCTCGAAAAGCCCTTTACATCCGCAAAGGCTTTTACTCCCGGAAAGGCTTTTACATCCGAAAAACTTTTATACCTGGAAAAGCTTTACACCTGAAAAGGTTCTACGCCCGAAACCCCTTTACACCCGGAAAAGCTGAGAACCTTTTTTGAAAACAGCGTGTCCCGGTTTATTCTGAAACCGTCGGAACCCTTAAAAACAAATTTAAACGGAACGATTACTGCCGGCCCTGAGGGCCGGCTTTTTTTCTGTACAGATGCTGTTGTTTGTGTTAAGATAAGAACATGATCGATACAACGCTTTGCTATATTGAAAAAGACGGTAAGATGCTTCTTCTTTACCGGAACAAAAAAGAAAACGACCTGAATGAAGGCAAATGGATCGGCGTAGGAGGAAAGGTGGAGCCCGGAGAAACACCGGAGGAATGCGTCAAACGGGAGACCTTTGAAGAAACCGGTCTGATCCTTCATTCCGTGCATTTTTACGGGATCATCCATTTCCGGAACGACCGCTATGAGGATGAGGAAATGTACCTCTACAGCTCCGGCGATTTTTCCGGAGAGCTGAGAAAGGACTGTCCGGAAGGAGAACTCCGCTGGGTAGAAAAGGACACGGTGATGAGCCTTCCGACCTGGGAGGGAGATCCATATTTTCTGTCCAGGATCCTGAAAGGCGACCGGGAGATCGAGCTGACCCTCCGGTATGAAAACGATAAACTGACAGAAGTGATCACCCATCGCTGAAACAGTTTTCAGGAGACAGTTAACAGAAGACAGTTATCAGGAGAAAGACTATGACAGATTTTGAAAAGATCGCTTCTATACTGGAAGCAGAACCACAGGAGGGAGAGCATAATTTTTACAGTCATTACGAAGGCTTCCGGGAGAACATCGTCAAAGCCCTGCTGTTCTTGCTGGACTCCATGTTCCCGTCTTACGTAAAGCTGAACTTTGAAGACGTGGGGTGTCTTAACGGCCGGATACAATACCTGAAAAACGGTTACGGCTACATCCTGGCCGCTCTCCGCATGACGACCGGGGCCGACGGCCAGGCGGAAAAGCTTGCGGGAGATGTGCTTCAGGAACTGCCGGAGATCTACCGGCTTCTGAAAAAGGACGTGATCGCCGGTTATGAAGGCGACCCCGCCTGCAAGACCGTGGATGAAGTGATCCTGGCCTATCCCGCTTTTATCGCCATCGGCACCTACCGGATCGCCCATGTGCTGTACCGGCTCGGACAGCCCGTTATCGCCCGGATCATGTCGGAATATGCCCACCGGAAGACCGGGATCGATATCCATCCGGGAGCCAGGATCGGCGAATCTTTCTTCATCGATCACGGCACCGGCGTGGTCATCGGCGAGACCACGGTCATCGGAAACCATGTAAAACTGTACCAGCACGTGACCCTGGGTGCCAGGAGCTTCCCGGTCAACGATGACGGCACCCTGGTCAAGGGCATCAAACGGCATCCCAACGTGGGCAATAACGTTGTGATCTATGCCGGAGCGACGATCCTGGGCGGCGACGTTTATATCGGGGACAACTGCGTGATCGGCGGCAACGTCTGGCTGACCCATTCCGTGGAGCCGGGCATCACCGTCGTTCAGAAACAGGGATAACAGCCGGGAGACGAACAGGACGCGGCAGATCAGAAGACTATCAGAAGGAAGAATCGACTGAGAAGCAGGAGAAATAGGATGAAGCAGCGGTTTGATCTTGAAGGAACAGCCTGTGAGGTCCTGGAAAACGGGACCGGAGGGCCGGTGTTCTTTTTCCTTACCGGCCACGAAGAGAAGGGGACGGCGGAACTGGAGGCTTTTATCCGGGAAATGGTACCTGATACTACCCCCTGGACGGTTTTTATGATCTGTACGGCCTCCTGGGACAGGGATCTGTCCCCCTGGAAAGCCGATCTCGGAAACGGACGGGGCTTTTCCGGCGGCGGCAGGCGGTTTCTTACTTTCCTTGAAGAAAAAGCGGTCCCCTGGGCAAGGGAGCATCTTACCCATAATGGGCATTTCTATCTGGCGGGATATTCCCTGGCGGGCCTTTTTGCTCTGTGGGGGCTTTACGAATCGCGCCTGTTTTCTGGAAGCCTGGTCTGTTCGGCATCCCTGTGGTTTCCGGGGTTCCTTGACTGGTGCAGGGAAAAAAGCTTTGACCGGGATGTGCTGGTCTACTTAAGCCTCGGCGGGAAGGAACCGAATACAAAGGATCCTCTGATGGCAACCGTTCTGGACTGCTATAAGGCCGTGGAGAAGCACCTGAAACAGGATCCGCACGTCCGGCAGCTGGTTTTTGAAATGAATCCCGGAGGGCATTTTGCCAACGGGAATAAACGTCTGGCCAAGGGCGTCAGATGGATGATAGAAAAGAATAAGGTTTCATGAAGAAATTTGTGATCGAAATGGAAAACGGTGCGAAAATGTGCGGCGAACTCTATGAGGAGATCGCCCCGGTCAGCGTTGAAAACTTTGAAAAACTCTCTAACAGCGGCTTTTATGACGGCCTGGTCTTCCACCGCGTCATCCCCGGATTCATGATCCAGGGCGGAGACCCCAGGGGAAACGGCACCGGCGGTCCCGGTTACACCATAAAGGGCGAATTCTCTTCCAACGGTTGGAAGAACGATCTGAAGCATGAGCGCGGCGTCCTTTCCATGGCGCGGGCCATGGATCCGGATTCCGCCGGCTCCCAGTTCTTTATCATGGTGGAGGCAGCTCCTTATCTGGACGGCCAGTACGCGGCCTTCGGAAAAGTGACGGAAGGCCTGGAAGAAGCCGACCGCATCGTATCGGTGGAACGCGACAGAAGAGACTGCCCTTATGAACCCCAGGTCATGAAATCCATCCGGGTAACCGAAGCCTGAACAGGAGTGGATCAATTATGGGAAAACGAAGCTTAAAACCCGGAAACATGCTTTACCCGGTGCCGGCCGCCCTGATATCCTGCCGGGATCCGGAAGGAAGGAGCAACCTGGTGACCGTGGCCTGGTGCGGGACTGTCTGTTCGGATCCGCCCATGATCTCCATCAGCCTCCGGAAAGATCGGTTTTCTCATGACATGATCAGGCGGTCCGGTGAATTTGTGGTCAATCTGACCAACGAACAGATCCTGAAACAGACGGACCTGTGCGGCGTAAAGTCCGGCAGGGAAGTGGACAAATGGACGCTTTCCGGCCTTCATGAGGAGGCGGCTTTTGCTGTAAAAGCGCCTCTCGTCAGGGAAAGTCCCGTCAGCATCGAATGCCGGGTAAGACAGATCCTGGAGCTGGGCTCCCACGATATGTTCATCGGAGAAGTCGTCTCCGTGGACGCAGATGAAAAGTATTTCGATGAAAAGGACCGGCTGTGCCTGGAAAAGTGCGGCCTGGTTTCCTACGTTCACGGAGAGTACCGCGAGACGGGAAAGCTCCTGGGGACCTTCGGATACTCCGTCAGGAAAAAAACGGCAGTGCCTCGGGGCAGGGAGAAAGCGGCAGAGTCTCAGAACAGGAAGAAGCCGGCAGCCCGCAAGGACGGGAAGATTCCGTCAGAACCTCAGGATGGAAAGAAGGCCGCAGAACTTAAGGCCGGGAAGAAAACAGAAGGATCTCGCACCCGGGAGAAAAAAGAAGGTGCAGGAAACGGGAGAAAAGAAACGGTGCTGACCGAAAAAAGGAAAAGGCGGGACAAGAAAAAAGAAAACCGCTAAGGTCCGAAAGTACCGGCAGGGAAATAAAGGAAGGTCCGGATCATGAACGCAAGACCGGAGACTCCTTCAGACGAAATCAATTAACGACAGTCCGGCAGACGAACGGATGCGCAGAAGAAAAATGAAAGAGGAGCAGTATGATTTTTTATTTTTCGGGAACAGGCAATACGTATTTTGCCGCAAGAAAGCTGGCGGAAGCCTTAAATGACACCGCCGTCAATATTTTAAAGTTTAAGGATATGGAGGAAGTCGTCTGTGAAGATGACGTGATCGGTTTTGTCTACCCGGTCTACGGAAGCGACTGCCCCATGATCTATAAAAGATTTCTGAGGAAACTGAAATGCAGAAAGGACGTCTATGCCTTTGCCGTTGCCACGCTGAACAAGGTGGACTACGGCTCGATGAACAGCATCGACGAAGCCCTATGCGAAAACGGCGCGGGCCTTTCCTATTCGGCCTGGCTCTATATGCCCGGAAACTGCATGGTTTCACCGGATAAGGTGACGAAAGAACGTCTGGCCACGGCTGAGGAGCGGCTTTCGGCTATTGCCGGAAAGGTAAGGAACCAGGTCATCAACTACACTTCCAAAGGAAAAGGTATCCCCGAGGATTTCCTGAAGCTGGAGCTGGGACCGGAGAGCGCGCTGACGCAGTTTGAAATCCTGGACAGCTGCGACGGCTGCGGCGTGTGCGCGGCCATCTGTCCCACGGATAACATCAGGATCGAGAACGGAAAAGCCGTTCACGGGAAAGACTGCACCATCTGCTTCGCCTGTTTCCACTGGTGTCCGAAGCAGGCCACAAAGCTGAAGACCGGCTTTAAGGAACTTGATGAGCGCAGCCAGTACACCCATCCGGAAATGACGGCCGCAAAGCTGATCCGGGACAAACAGGGAGAATAAAGTTCAGGACCTGAGAAGGACGGAGAACCGTCTTGACGAACAGGCATAAACCTATGAGGGAAAAGCTCCCGGCGGAGCAGAAGAGAACCTGCCGGAGAGCATTATCCGACGAAACAGGAATGAACCTGTCAGGGAAATGTCCCGGCGGAACGGAAGAAAATATGCCGCAGAACATATCTGCCGGAACAGAAACAATACAATGGGGTACCGCTTCGGCGGATCAGAAGAAATACGCCGGATGAAAAGACCCGGCAGAACAGGAGAGAATATGCTGGACAGAAAGTATACAGACTACGCGGTGGAAAAGACACTGGAGCTGCTGGCCATTGACAGCCCGTCGGGCTACACGAAAAAGGCGGCCGAATGGGTTCAGAAGACCTTTGCCGGGCTGGGGTTTCAGGCAGAAATCACCAAAAAGGGCGGCGTTCTGATCGACCTGGGCGGTGAGGATGCGGAAGACGGCCTTTTCCTGGAGGCTCATACGGATACCCTGGGCGGCATGGTGGCCGAGATCAAGGGAAACGGCCGCCTGCGGATCACTGCTCTGGGCGGTATGAGGGCGGAAAACGCTGAAGCGGAGAACGTCCGGGTCTATAAACGGGACGGCTCTTATGTAGAAGGAACGCTGCAGCTGGTCAATGCCTCTGTCCATGTGAACCTGAAATACGGCGATACCAAACGGACCTTCGATACCACCGAGGTGGTGCTGGATGAGGATGTTAAGACCCGGGAGGAAGCCGAAGCCCTTGGCCTTCAGGTGGGCGACATCGTCTGCTTTGATCCCAGAAGCCGGGTGACGGAGAGCGGCTATATCAAGAGCCGTTTCCTGGATGATAAGCTGTCGGTGGGGATCCTGCTGGGTTTGGCGAAATACATCAGCGAGGAGAAAATCAGCCTTAAGCGGCGGGTCTACGTGCATGTGACCGTTTATGAAGAAGTGGGCCACGGCGGATCTGCGTCCGTTCCCGAAGGCGTCACCGAGGCCATTTCCGTCGATATGGGCTGCGTGGGAGAAGGCCTTTCCTGCACCGAAAAGGATGTCTCCATCTGCGTCAAGGATTCCGGCGGCCCGTACAGCTATGATGTTGTCACAAAGCTTGTGGAAGCCGGAAAGAAGGAAGGCGCTTCCTATAAGCTGGATGTATATCCCGGCTACGGCTCTGATGTGGAAGCCACGCTCCGGGCAGGTTTTGATATCCGCCACGGCCTCATCGGCGCCGGCGTCTATGCCAGCCACGGCTATGAAAGAAGCCATTGCGACGGGGTGGAGAATACCCTGAAGGTATTAAAGGGTTATCTGGAGATCTGAGGCATGTTCAAAAGAGATCATATGGTAAGACGCCTGGTCATGTGTTTTGGGGGGATGCTGGTCTGTGCGCTGAGCGTCGGCTTTTTCAAAAAGGCGGCCTTCGGCGTGGATCCGTTCCAGTCCCTTCTGGCGGGCCTGGATCAGGCGCTTCCCTTGAGTTTTGGAACCATCTCCCTGCTGGTCAACCTGGGCATTCTGATCTTTACCTTTTTTGCGGATAAGCACTATATCGGTCTGGGGACGCTGTTTAACCTTTTTCTGTCAGGGTACATTATCGAATATTTCACGGCGTTTCTGAACCGGCTGGTGCCGGAGATGAGCCTTATCGGCAGGATCGGTTTTCTGATCCTGGGTATTGTGGTCATGTGCCTGGCCGGAGCCGTCTATATAACGGCGGATCTGGGCGTTTCTTCCTATGATTCCATTGCCCTTATCATTACAGAAACCTGGAAAAAAGGCAAATTCAAATATGTCAGGATCCTGTGCGACTTTATCTGCGTTGCCCTGGGCGTTTCGCTCTTCTTCATCGGCGGCGGCAGATGGAGCAGCATCGGAGCGGTTGTGGGCGTCGGGACCATCGTAACGGCCTTCTTTATGGGCCCTCTGATCGCCTTCTTCCGGAAACATATCGCGGAACCTCTGCTGTACGGAAATGGATCGGATAAGGCCTGAAACAGGCAAAGATCCGAAAAAAGACAAAAGGAACTATTATGGATAAAATTGCAAGCTTTACCATCAATCATCTGAATCTTTTCCCGGGGCTGTACGTCTCCCGCCGGGATGAGCAGAACGGCGTCTGCGTGACCACCTTTGACCTTCGGTTTACGGCGCCGAACAGAGAACCCGCCGTGGAGCAGCCGGCTCTTCATACCATCGAACATCTTGGGGCGACGTTTCTCCGGAATTCGGAGATCAAGGACCGGGTGGTCTATTTCGGGCCTATGGGTTGCCGGACCGGCTTTTATTTCCTGGTTTTCGGAGAGTCCGAGCCGGAAGATGTCTTTGAACTGATCATCCGGATGTGTGATTTCATCCTGGCCTTTGAGGGCGAGATCCCCGGGGCGAAACCGGAGGAATGCGGCAACTATTCCGAACAGAACCTGATGACCGCAAAGTACTATATCCGCCGTTACAGACAGGAACTCACGGAAAACCGGCGGTTTATTTATCCGGAATAAAGCCAGCGGTATGATTTCCCGCAATAAGCCTTCCCCTCTGGGGAAGGTGGCGCGAAGCGCCGGATGAGGGACCTCATCAGTCACCTTCGGTGACAGTTTCTCGGAGGTGGGAGTCGTATAGGAAAGAAACCTCATCAGTCACCTGCGGTGACAGCTTCCCCGGAGGGGGACCTCATCAGTCACCTTCGGTGACAGTTTCTCGGAGGTGGGAGTCGTATAGGAAAGAAACCTCATCAGTCACCTGCGGTGACAGCTTCCCCAGAGGGGAAGCCTTTAG
>JAFRVX010000177.1 GCA_017438305.1 Lachnospiraceae bacterium
ATAAGGTGTATCGCAGCACCGCGCCGGGACTACCGATGTCGGCTTACGACGACTTGACCGCTTTCAAGATTTATCTGGTGGACGTGGGACTCCTGCGGCGGCTGGCACAGCTTGCCCCCACTGCATTCGGAGAGGGCAACCGCCTGTTCACCGAGTTCAAAGGCGCACTGACAGAAAACTATGTGCTGCAAACGCTGCTCACACAGTTTGAGGTCATGCCGCGCTACTGGAGCCAAAGCAATCCTCCCTATGAGGTGGATTTCATGATTCAAAGGGAAAACGATATTCTCCCCATAGAGGTGAAGTCCGAGGCCAACATCACCAGCCGCAGCCTGAAAAAGTTCAAGGAACTGTTTCCGGATAAAGTGAAACTCCGCGTGCGCTTCTCCCTGGACAACCTGAAGCTTGATGATGATGTGCTGAATATCCCATTGTTCATGGCGGATCAGACCGACCGCCTGATCGGGCTGGCGCTGGAACAGAGAAAAAAATAGAAAGAGATGCCGCCGCGGGATCTGTTTTTTCTGCTGCCGGTGGTTTTGTGCTGTTTCCGGCTGTTTCGTTGATTGACATACTCTGAGTAGTATGGAATAATAGCTTTATAGACTGATAAGTGATTGCTTCGAAAACGTGTCCCCCAGGCCTTTACAGGGCCTTGTTCTGAATGAAACGACAGATCTGCAGGATCTGAGGAGAAAGACCATGAGTACCGATAATAAAAAAACAGCAGATAACGGTTCCGGAAGAACCGGGCCCATGAAAAACGGGTCTGCCGGCAGAAAGCCGGAGCCCTCTTCCCCTGAGCCGGGCTGCCGCAAAGGCAGGCCTCTGGTCAGCCTGCTGCTGGTGGCGGTGCTGGTTTTTGAATGCTGGATGGCGGGCTTTAAATATCCGGGCTTCCTGGTAAAGAAGCCCTCGGGGTATGAGCCGTGGAATGCGTCGACAGCATCGAAGGACGCAGAAGATAATACCAGGGAAACCAAAGGAAATGGCGGGGATCAGGAGACTGATCCGACCCGGAAAGACGGTGAGACTGACCCGACCCGGGAGACCGGGCAGGAGCAGGAGACCCGGGAACCTTTTGAAATAAGGGATGACCTGGAGCCCCTTGTCAACTTTTCCGAACTGGATGAGGACAGCATGGGGGTCGAACTGGTCAGAAATGAAGGGGGGCAGTTTGTCAACTCCGCAGGGCAGGAAGTGACTCCGGACAATTCTCCGGAGAATCCGGCTCTTATTGATATTGCTGTCACAAAGGAGATGCTGGAGGCTGCAGAGCCTGTGGTGCTGCCGGTCTCTCCGGAAAACCATAAGGTGACCTGGAACGATGTGACGGTGGATTTCGGAAAATGGAATATTACGGAAGAGGATGCGCTGGAGATTCGTCCGCTGGGGACCAGGACCTGCGATACTTTGGAGAGTGATCTCCATATGTATGATTTTTCCCTGGCTTCCGGAAAGCATGAGTTTTATACCAACGTGAATATCACCGTCCCCCGGAAAGGCGGGGAGAAAAGCAGCCGGATCGTCACCTATAATGAAACGACAGGCTCCTGGGAGCCGCTTCCCTATGAAGTGAGTGAGGACGGGAAGTGGATCACTTACCGGAAAACGCATTTTTCTACCGATGCGGAAATGGTAACAAAGAAGATCGCCTGGATGAGCGGGGAAGGCTTCTTCAAACTGGAAGATATACCTGCCAGAAGAGACATATCCTATGATATTCTGCTTCCCCGGCTGGTGCTGGATAAGGAAGCGCTCCGGAAATATCTGGAGTTTGACGATGGCTTCGTGGAAAAGGTCCTGAATGCCGGCGGTCTCACTTCAAACGCTGTGGCGAGTGCCCAGTATGATGCGTTTAACAATGCTTTCGGATGGGGGGATTTCGGTGCGGGCCTGGTCAAGCTGGCGAATGATAAGCTGATCACGGATTTTGTCGGGAAAAGCCTTTCCTGGGTGGCTCTGGCGGCCACGTTGGGGAAGGTTACCTATCAGGTTTCCAGAAATCCGGACAAATATGCCGCTATCAAGGCCAACGCCTTTGATATCCTGAGCGCAACGGCAACCACTGTCGCTCTGCACAGCAAGAACCCCTGGGCCGGTGTCGTTGCTCTGGCCTGTTTTGCCCTGCCTTATGTCTATTCCGGGCTGACGGAGTCGTACAAGGAAACTTTTTACGAATATGTTGTCTATCGGCACATTCTTCAGAAAGGCGTACAGATACAGGCAGCAGGAAGGACTTTTACGGTACATCTTAACGGGGATGGCTGGGATGCCCCCATAAGCGCAGTCTGCTTAAGCGTATTCAAAGAAGGAAAGAAGCCTGCGGACTGTGCTGCAGAGCTTTCCGGGCTGTACGACCAGTTCCTGAATAACTTCATGAGGCTCTCCACGGATGAGAAACAGGCCTATGCCGATGCTTATGCGGATACCCTGCGCTATCACAAAAAATGGGATATTGAACAGCAGGAGTTTATTTATTTAGATGATTATCCCGGATGGCGGAAATGGAGGGAGTTTTCTGAAGATACCTGGAAGGGCTGGGTGAATGATTTTCAGACAGAGGTCTATAAAAACACAAAGGATATCATCGAGGACGAGATCCGGATCCTGTCGGATATGTGCGAGATCAAGATGACCAAGGAAATAGAGAACGTCCTTCTTCCCTACATGAACCGGACGCTGGAGTTTTCTGTCACGGATCTCGCCCTTGATCAGGATAAACAGTGGTTCTATGACAGCCCCTATTCCGCCGGTGCGAGGGTTTTGTACGAACAGGATATCTGGGGTATCAGAAAGCTGCCCATCACTTTCCCGGACAGGACCAGGGTACAGTTCTTCCCCTTCCCCCTGACCGAGGCTTCCTATGATTATTCGGGGAAAACGGCTTTTGACCTGTTTGTCAGAAAGAATACGAATACGATCCTGAAATGCCGGTTCTATAATTACCTGCAGATCGGCGCGCCTTCCAGCATCCGGTTTGAGGGGTACGGGGAAGAGAATCCGCCGGTGGTAAAGGAGTTTACGGTTCCGAAATCGTCAACGTCCGCCTACATTCCCATTAATATCGTACTGAACAGCGAACCGCTGCTCTATGATTTCTGGAACACGTCGCTGGACGAGGCCACGATCGTCAAGTACAACAACGTCCCCGAGATGATGCTTCTGGATCATCTGCGGAAGGCAGAGCTTAAGAAGAGCGCGGACGGGAAGTTCATCGTCACCTTCAAGCCGGACGGCGTGGTGGATTACGATAAGGAGACGATGCGTAAATTCATGGGCTGGGACGAGGATACGCCGGATTACCGTTCCACGAAGATCACCTACCAGCTGACAAAGAACAGCACCATTACGGGGACCGCGCCGAAGGAAGGAGAGGAATCGGAGGATCTGAAGGCCAATATGGGCCTGACCGGAAATGCGGAGATCTGGGAACACGCGGAATACAGCGAAGAGGAGATCTATACCGCCGGCATCCGGCAGAAGCTGAGCCTGTCCCTGGAAGGCACCGGAAAAGGCAGATCCTTCATCACAGAACTCCCCGGCCGCACCGGGAAGTACGAGATCGTGGAGCTCACCCTGGACCTGGACGCCTATGCCAAAGCGACGGGCGGCCAGATCATTTCCTACAGCGGACCCGGCGAAGTCAACCCCAGCTCGGTAAGCGACGGAGAATCCCAGACCCAGATGAACGGCGTGGTGGTGCGGTTTATCTGCAGGGATCCGATCCCGGAGAACGAGGCAGAGAATTAAGAAGAATAACTGCCTGTCCCGGAATGGCCGGATAAGAGCTGGACAGGAGAGGAGGAACTGTTTTCTTCCGGCAGCGGGCTTGTAATAAAACAGGCATGTAAACGTAAATAAGTGTGTAAAAAGAATTACCTGAGAAAACAGCTTTGTACAGGTAAGCACATTTATGTAAGGGATATATATTAATCAACAGGAGGTATCTATGAAAAATTTCTACACGAACTCGGATGGTCCCATCGTTGAAACGAAGGCCGGCAAGGTGCGCGGTTTCGTATGGGATGACAGTTATTGCTTTTTCGGCATGGAATATGCCCATGCCGGCCGGTTTGAACAGCCGGTGGAGGTGGAGTGCTGGGAAGGCGTCAAACCGGCGCTGAACTACAGCTACATCGCCTATCCCTGGCAGCCGGACAACCCGAACGGGGATCTTCTGGTCCCGCATCGTTTCTGGCCCAAGTCTGAAAACTGCCAGAATCTGAACGTCTGGACGCCCTCCATCGACAAGAACGCGAAGAAGGCGGTCATCGTGTGGCTGCACGGCGGCGGCATGTCGGACGGATCGGCCATTGAAATGGTGGCCTATGACGGAAAGAGCCTGTCCGAATACGGCGACGTGGTCGTGGTCACGGTGAACCATCGTCTGAATGTGTTCGGCTTCCTGGATGTTTCCGCTTATGGCGAGAAATATCATAATTCCAAGAACGCCGGCGTCGCGGACCTGGTCATGGCCATGAAGTGGGTCCATGAGAACATTGAAAACTTCGGCGGCGATCCGGAGAACGTGACGGTCATCGGCCAGTCCGGCGGCGGCAAGAAGGTCATGAGCATGATGAACACCCCGGCAGCTGCAGGTTATGTGCAGAAAGCCGTCATCATGTCCGGCACCTCCGCCAGAGGCTACGCCGAGACTGCGGATATCGCGAAGGATATCGTGGAAGCCGCGGGCGGATTCGATGCTGTGCTGGCCCTGGATTCCGAAGATTTCCTGAAGCTTGCCCATAAGGTCACCGCTGAGAAGGGCCGCATCATGTGGGGCCCCACCCAGAACGACTGGTTTGTGGGAACACTGTTTGACGGAGAGACGGAAGTCGCGAAGAAGATCCCGCTCATGGTCAGCTCCTGCATCGCGGAAATGACCTCCTTCGGCTACAGCCTGCCCGGCCGGCAGACGATGTCCAGGGAAGAGAAAGAAGAGAAGGTCTTTGAGAAATTCGGCGAGGAGAAGGGCAAAAAGCTTCTGGAGATGTTCTACAAGGCCTATCCCGACCATGACGCCATCGACGCCATCGTCCTGGACGATTCCATGAGACAGTCCACCCTGGACCTTTTGGATCTCCGTGCCGAAGACGGCGCCGCGCCGACCTATTCCTACCTCTTCGCCTATGACTTCCCGGTGGACGACGGCAAAGCCGCCTGGCACTGCGCAGACATCCCCTTTACCTTCCGCAATGCTCACCTGGTGGCCAACGCCAACGAGCCGGTGGTAGGTGAGAAGATCGAAAACGAGCTTTCCAACGCCTGGATCAGCTTCGCAAAGACCGGCAGCCCGGAGAACGAATATCTGCCCGACTGGAAGCCCTACACCAAAGGCAATGAAGTAACCATGATCATCGACCGGAATTCGGAGCCCCGTGTAAACTACGACAAGGAACTCCTGGCCTACCACCGCGAGCTCCAGATCGAGATCGCCCGCCCCAACATGCTCATGTAACCCTCCGAACACGCTGATATAACCCCAAGCCTTCCCCTCTGGGGAAGGTGTCGGCGAAGCCGACGGATGAGGTCCAAGCCTTCCCCTCTGACCTCATCCACCACCTTCGGTGGTCCCCCTTCCCCAAAGGGGAAGGCAATACGGTGGGTTGGTATGCTGAAAAAAGACAACTTTGCAAAGGAGGTTACTTATGAAAAAGCGAATCCTTAGTATGATCATCCTGCTGCTTCTGGGCATGATCAATTTCCCTGCTCGTACTGCCAGGGCGGCGGACGAAAATCCCTTTGACAAGCAGGACAATAAAACGGTCCCTTACGAAGGCGGCCTGTATTTTGGCGTCAGTGAGCAGGATACGGAAAACGCTGCGACCAAGCCCCAGATCACGGTGGATAAGCTCGGATTTGATGACGTGCCTACAGGCGAGATCGCGGTCAATATCAGTATTTTCGGAGCTGCAGGCGAGTGGAGCGCTTCAGGTCTTCATATTGGATATGATACGCGGCTGACACTCGTACCAAGGAGTGACGGCAAGCCGTTTGAAGTCGGTGATGCATGCAACCCGCTGATGAACAGCATCAGGAAGATCCGTGACGGCAGATTGTATACGAGTACCTCCGGTTCTTCAGACAAGGGCCGTAACGGCGTGATGTACACCTTGTATTTCAGGCTTCCGGACAACGCCAAAGCGGGCGATATCTTTCCTGTAGGGATTTTTTACAATCCGGACAAAACCTATCCCAGTTTGTTTTCAAATACGGACCAGAATGAGGAAGGTCTGGAGATGCAGTCCTGGGTGTTTTATAAGGGAATTACGAACGGCTTCATCAGGATCAATGGGGGAGATACGCCTCCTGAGATCACTCAACAACCTGAGAGTCAGAAGGTAAATGAAGGGAAGAGTGTACTTATTTCCGTGGCTGCGTCAGGTGAGGACCTGATGTATCGATGGGAATACAGAGAGACTGCTTCGGAGACATGGAAAACAGAAGATGATTACGTGGCTGCAGGCAGCAGTTATGGTTTTTCAAGAGGATGGGACAAGGCTGATCTTGCACTCTCTTCTGTTACTGCCGCTATGAATGGCATGCAGTTCCGCTGTAAGATTGACGGCAATGAAGGGAGCTGTTATTCCGATGAGGTCACGCTGACGGTAATATCCCATCATATCTTCACTGTCTCTGTTAACATTACGCCGCCAGCCGTTGGGGCCAGCCCGGATTACTATCCTGTTCTCCCCTCCGATGCCTATTACTATTCGGATTCTTCTTACAGCAGCAATTACAGTAAGAACGACGTGACGTGGTACGATATGACGGATTTGACCACGATGGAGGTCACCAGTTCGTTTAAGAAAAGCCACACCTATACCGTTGAGATCGTCCTGACCCCCGAAGACGGATGTGAATTTTTGAATTCCCTTACATGCACCGTCAACGGGTCGAGTGCATCCTGGCGCCTGGGCACCACCTGTCTTACGCTTACTGTGAACTTTCCGGAACTGGGAGAGAGTATTCCCAATATCACATACGCCATCACTCCGGTCCCTGATACGGCAGCGGTGAACGAGACGGTGAACTTCACTGTTATTACGCCGACAACGGCCCAGTATATCGCGATGTATGATAAGAACGGGCAGCAGCTGAAGAAGTGGAGCACAGGCTACTGGGATTCCGGTAATTCCCGGGTATGGACAGCGGACTATGCTTTCAAAACCGCGGGAAGTTACACAGTGACTTTCAAGGCCTCGGCGAACGGAACGGTCTGGGGCGAAGGCAAGGACTGCAGCGTTACGATACATGAAGTCCCCGGCTGGAAGAAAACAGCAAAGGCTGGTGGTATCTGCGGGAAGACGGAACTTACCCGAAGGACCAGTGGGAAAAGATCGGCGGCAAGTGGTATCATTTTGACAGCAGCGGCTACATGCAGACGGGCTGGCAGAAGATCGGCAGCGTCTGGTATTACTTTGGCAGCGGCGGGGCAATGGTTACCGGCTGGAAGCAGATCTCCGGCAAGTGGTATTATTTCAAGTCTTCCGGCGCGATGGCGACCGGCTGGCAGAAGATATCTGATAAGTGGTACTACTTTGAGTCCTCCGGCGCTATGGTCACCGGCTGGAAGACCATCAGCGGAAAAACATACTACTTCAAGTCCGGCGGAGCCATGGCGGCCAAAGAGTGGTGCAGCGGCTACTGGCTGAACGCGGACGGGACCTGGACCTATCCTTACAAGGCCAAATGGACGCATAACAGCAAGGGCTGGTGGTATGGAGATACATCCGGCTGGTACGCAAAGAACGTCACGATTATTATTGATGGCAAGAGCTATACCTTTGACGCTCAGGGCTATATGAAATAAAGGCGGATATGGCTGACCCTTTTGCCATGACGGATCTTTTTAGGACTTGACTTGCAGAGGACAATAGGGGTAATATAAAAACTGACTGAAGATTCACTTATTTACTTAGATATGATCTGAAAAGCTAATAGTAAATAGTGATTTTGTAAGATTAGTTTTTTATTACCCCTTTTCCATGGAGGAGAGCGATGAAATTGAAATTGAGATGGATCTTGAGGTGTTTATTGGCTTTCGGCCTGGTCATTCTGTTTCTGGCCGCAGCCGGCGGAAACAGGATCGTCAGGGCAGAAGAAAATACGATAACCGCTTTCGATCTTTCTATCCGGCTTCCTGACGAGGGACCGTCGGGAAATGACGACATCAGTGCTGCTCCGGCGGAAGTGACTGTTCATGCCGGCAGTAATTTTACCGTTAGTGCCTACTGGTATGATGCAGACGGAATAGCTCCGCTGGAGTTTGAAAAAGGAAGCTATTATTATGCGGAGATCATTCTGCAGGCAGACGATGATTATACTTTTTCAAAGGATATAGATCCGTTCCTTCGTGAGCTGGATGTGATCGAATGGGAATTACGGAATGATGATCAGCTGCTGTATATCTGTACGAGCGATGTCGTGGTTTGCGAACGATATCCCGTCAGATTGGGCAAAACACTGGTCAATGAGCTTAATAAGGACGATATTCTGAGCGATGGCACAGCCAGTTTTGATCCGGTATCGAATACACTTACCTTAAATGGCACATCGGTTAAGGATCAGTATATGGTTTATTATCAGATCTTTGCGGAGAATATAGACCTTACCGTCGAGGGATCGGCTTCTCTGGATAATCAGCACGGCGGGATCTGTGTCCACGGAGGTTCCCTGACGCTTAATGCCGACTTAAATGCCACCGGGGCCTTTCAGGCTGTTTATGCGGATAATGATATTCTGATAACCGGAGGTAAAATTTCGATGAATTCCAGGAGTTGGTGTCTCCAGGCAGGCGGTATCCTGAAGATAACAGGCGGTACTGTAAACGTATCAGGTACTTCGAGAGGAATTACCGGCGGAAATATATTTATCGACGGCGGAAATGTGACAGTTTCTTCCGATGACACAGGCATTTATCTGGATAAAGGCAGCGTGTGGGTCAACAGAGGTGTACTCAGCGTTTCCGGAAAGAATTATGGGATCTGTCTGGCTGAAGGCGATCTTCTGATCGGGAATGAAGTGAATACGGTGTCGGCGGAAGGAGCAGATGCAATATCTGTCGGCGGTGAACTGGGTCTGGGAGACAAACTGACGGTTCTCGAGCCCGAAACCTTCAGCATCGTGAGAAACCGTATTCATGACAGTGATGGCAATCCGGTCTCGTACGTTGTTATCGGCAAAGATGCTATGGGCTGGGTCAGAACACGCCAGGGATGGAAGTACAGGACTGAAACCGGTGCCTATGTAAAAAGCGCATGGAAAAAAATAAGTGAGCGCTGGTATTACTTCGATGCCGACGGATATATGCAGACCGGATGGAAGAAGATCAGCAATAAATGGTACTACTTTGGTTCATCCGGGGCAATGGTGACCGGCTGGCAGAAGATATCGGATAAATGGTACTATTTCGGTTCCGGCGGCGTCATGATGACCGGTTGGCAGCAGATTTCCGGCAAGTGGTACTATTTCAGCACATCCGGGGCAATGGTGACCGGCTGGCAGAAGATATCGGATAAGTGGTATTATTTCAATACTTCCGGCGCAATGGTGACCGGCTGGCAGAAGATATCGGATAAATGGTACTATTTCAGCTCCGGCGGCGTCATGATGACCGGCTGGCAGAAGATATCCGATAAGTGGTATTATTTCGAGTCGTCCGGCGCCATGGTCACTGGCTGGAAGACCATCAGCGGAAAAACGTACTATTTCAAGTCCGGCGGCATCATGGCGGCAAATGAATGGTGCAGCGGCTACTGGCTGAATGCAGATGGTTCCTGGACCTATCCTTACAAAGCATCCTGGAAGCAGAATTCCAACGGATGGTGGTATGGAGATACCAGCGGATGGTACGCCAAAAACTGCACGATAACGGTCGATGGCAAGCAATACAGCTTTGACGCAAAAGGGTATTGGGTCAAATGATGACCCGTGATACTTAAGACGCATCTTCCCATGCGGAATGAAATAATGATTCAGGGAATCAATTATTTACCGGCGTTGGAAGGCGTTGGTCTGAAGTATAAAAAAGGCGGCACGTGTGGTGTGCCGCCTTTTTTATGAGGTCAGTCCCGGTCGAAAATGTCCCGGGTATAAACTTTTTCCTTCACATCGTCCAGCTCGTGATGATAGCGGTTGGCAATGATCAGGAGGCTTTGTTTTTTGAAGCTGCTGAGGTCGTGCGTAACAGCAGGTATCTCTGAACAGTCAGGAACCTCTTCTGACATTGCGGTGGCCCTTTCCGGGGCTTCGCGGGTTTCATTAGAGGGCGTCGGAACTTTCACTGTTTCGGCCTTTGCCGCCTCAGCCTCAGCTGAATTCTCTTTTGTATCTGCGAACGTCTCTGCAACAGACACATGAGCCTGGAAGTCCGTTTCGGCCGGTTCATAGATCAGGAACCGGCAGCCTTTTTCCTTAAGGAGCTCCATGATATCCCAAACAGCGGCTTCCCTGGAATTGTCGCTGTCTTTTTTCATGGATAAACGGTAGATGCCGATGAGAAGAGGCTCCGCAGTCTGCGATCCGGGAAGTTGTTCGGGTGGTTTTGGTTCAAGAATCCCTGGTTCGTGAGGTTCCGGCTCAAAAGGTTCTGGTTCGTGAAATTCCGGTCCAAGAAGTCCTGGCTCGTGAAGTTCCGGTTCAAGAAGCCTTTTTTGTGCCTTCTCGTAAATGACGGCTGCCAGATATTCCTTTCTTTTCCGGTTGCTTTCTATGGCTGCGGTGACAAGTTCCTGGGGGATATCGCCGTATTCGGCCTGCAGCTGGTGGGTATCCTTGGGAAGGCAGTAGCCGCCATAGCCGAAGGAAGGGTTATTGTAGTAATCACCGATCCGGGGATCCAGTGATACGCCGCGGATGATCGATGCCGCGTCAAGGCCTTTGCTTTCCGCGTAGGTGTCCAGTTCATTGAAAAAGCTGACGCGAAGCGCCAGGTAGGTATTGGAGAACAGCTTCAGCGCTTCGGCTTCCCTCGTCCCGGTGATGAGGACGGGAACGTCAGGTATTCTGGCGCTCTCCGAAAGGAGATCGGCAAAGAGCTCGGCGTCCTTCCGGCCTGAACCGGGCGTGGCTGCAGATGAGCCTGAAGACGATTTTGAAACAGGTTCCGAAGACGAGCCTGCGGCTGTTCCGGTGCTGTTGTCACAGCCCACCACGATCCTGGAAGGGTATAAATTGTCGTAAAGCGCTCTGGATTCCCGCAGGAATTCAGGGGAAAAGATCAGCCGCTGAAGGCCGTAAGCAGCTTTCAGTTTCTCCGTATATCCGACGGGGACCGTGGATTTGATCACGATCAGGGGAAGCGCTTCCGTGCCGGACGGGGTGGTTTCAGCAGGTTTTTCAGGACCGGCTTCTGCCTCAGGGTTGGTGAGACCAGGGACAGCTTCAGGAGTTGAAGACCTGACATTCAGGATCCCCTGAATAACGGTTTCGATCGCGGAACAGTCAAAGTTTCCCGATGCCGGATCAAAATCCGTCGGGACGGCGATGATCACGATATCAGCGTTTTTACAGGCGGCTTTGGTATCCGTGGAAGTGTCCAGCATCAGCGTTCTTCTGCCGCTTCCGGCTTCCCGGAAAAACTGTTCGATCTCCGGATCTTTCAGGGGAGATTCCCAGCGCTTTATTTTTTCGATTTTGTCGGGAAGGATATCGACAGCGGTGACCCGGTGGCGCCGTGAAAGCAGAACAGCCAGGCTCATTCCCACATAGCCCATGCCGACAATGGTAATATTCATCATGTTAGTACTATCTATATATCTCTTTTTTGACATCTTTTTTGTGTAAAGATCAGCCAGGTATTTACAGGGATTTCTCATACGGATTCCCTGTGCCTGCCCGTCTGACAGCCTGGTCATTTTCAGATCATTCCGTGGTGTCGTTAAGGTACTTCTAATAACAGGCAGAATTGCAGTAATCTAAAAGTTAACTGTGAAGCTAATTGTACGACTTCTTGGGAGAATTGGCAAGAATTTATTTTTACTGTTTTGAAGCCTGTTTTGTATCCCTTTTGTAACTATTTTTTGCTATAATGCCGCAAAGTGAGAAAAAAACGGCCTCATCATCGGAGACCGTGTTCCTATAGAAAACAGAGGAGGTAGGATCATGAACCGGTTTATCAGAACGGTTTCAGCTTTATTGCTTGTCTTGTCCCTGGCGGTGCAGGGACCGGCCCGGGCTTTTGCGCAGGCGGCAGCCGCGAGGGATTTCGAGGATGACGCCAGGCTGGTGCTTCAGAACTGGGATGCTTTCCGGGAGGTCCTCTTAACTGCGGACGAGGCGCTGGATGCCTTTGATACCATGGAACTGCCTGACAGGGAAGAGCTTCAGAAGAAGGCTGATGAAGCGCTTGCCGGTTCGGAACTGGATAAGCAGATAGAAGTTTACGCCGACATGCTCGCTGCCGATGCCGAGAAGGCGGAAGCGATCGGGAAGGCAGCCGGTTTTACGCTGGCGGGCTATCTTGCTAACAACGATTATGAAGACGGTACGCTTTACGACTTCTTTACGAAGAGCAGCACCGAGATCGAAGAGGATCTTTCCGTGCTTTATCCGCTTATTGCATCCCTTTCGGAGGGTCAGAGAGCCGGACTGGAGTTCCTTTCCTTACGCGAACTTGTGATGGCAGGAAACGTGATCACCTGGGGAGTTCAGAAAGCCTCTCTTGATACCGCAAAGCTTGAGCGGGCATTTAAGATACTGAGAAATCTGAAGGCTGAAAAATCAATGGTGACAGAACAGCAGGCCTGCGTAGAGCAGCTGTTTCAATCGGATCTTAATACCTACACAGAGATAAGCAAGTTTTATTCACAGAAGATAGATCTGATAAAAACGAAGAACGAGCTCGTAAGGAATATTGACAAACAGGAAACTGTGATCAAAAACATGACAGCCACCGGAAATACCGCCCAGTGGATGTCCGTAGGTTTTGCGGCCAGCAGTGGCTTGCCCTTTATGTCTGCAGGAACAGCGAGGTGATGCAGCCGATCCTGGCGGACTCCCTGAAAGCAGTCG
>JAFRVX010000178.1 GCA_017438305.1 Lachnospiraceae bacterium
GTTCTTCATGGCGATCTTGATGCCCTCGGTATCCGTTTTCACCCGCACCTTGGCGACGGCATCAATGTCTACGCCGATAAAGTCCAGGGTCGGGACATAACCGTTGGTCTTAATGTCGATGCTGATCTGCTTAAGGACCAGCACGTCTTTTCTTTCCAGAAACGGAAACTTAATCCCGGCCTGTCCGATAAGGATCTTCGGGTTTTTCTTCCATCCGGAAATGATATAGGCCTTGTCAGGCGGCGCTTTGACGTATCCGGTGGCGATAATTATAACAACAAACAGTACGAGCACAATGGCTGCTCCTAAAATCACATACTCTCTCATGGAAACTCCTTTCTTGTCTGGCTTTAGCCTCCTAGTCTGGCTTTAGCTTTATGTATGATAATAGCAGCACGCGGCACCTGTAATGCGCATGCTGCGTCTTATCAATTCCTGTCAGATTTTTTACTGACCGTGACATTATTATCCTATGGAGTTTCAGAAAAATAAACGATGCTTTTGTGCGGAATAAAATACGCTATTTTGCCGCAGTCGCCTGATCCGCCGAGGGCAAGGCTTCGGAAGTCCCTTCAGTGGCTCTGTAAGCAGAACAGTCATATAAAGAAAGAAGGATATCTTCTGTACTCCTGAACCTTGAAAATGTATACAGATAACAAAAAAGGAAGGGATCTTCTCCCTTCCCTTTTACAGATTCTTTATCCGGATCCTGTCTCTACCTGATAAGCTTTCTGGCGATCCAGATCACTAAGCAGGAACCGCCTATGGACAATAAGATACCAGTGACCCAGCCGCCGCCGATACCTAAGAGATTCCCGATCAGGCCGCCGACGAAACCACCGATCAGGCCCAGGATCACATTTCTGATGATACTGCTGCTGTTGCCGTTCATTATCTTATTAGCGGCAAAGCCGCAAAGACCACCGATAGCCAGTTCTATGATAAGCTTAACAAGCATCCTGAGATCCCCTTATTACTTGAAATAGCGGTCCAGCAGACCCTTGAAGGCCTTGCCGTGACGGGCTTCATCTCTTGCCATTTCATGAACGGTGTCATGGATCGCATCCAGGTTCAGGGCTTTTGCTCTCTTGGCAAGGTCGGTCTTGCCGGCGGTGGCGCCGTTTTCAGCTTCCACTCTCATTTCCAGATTCTTCTTGGTGGAATCCGTCAGGACTTCGCCAAGGAGTTCCGCAAACTTGGCTGCATGCTCGGCTTCTTCAAAAGCAGCGGTCTTCCAGTATTCGCCGATCTCCGGATAGCCTTCTCTGAAAGCTACACGGCTCATGGCCAGATACATACCGACTTCTGAGCACTCACCGGTGAAGTTGGCGCGAAGATCTTCAATAATATCTTCCGGAGCGCCCTGGGCAACACCGACAACATGCTCTGCAGCCCAGGTCATTTCCTCGCTCTGAGCAACGAATTTGGATGCGGGTGCATGGCATACCGGGCATTCTGCCGGAGCTGCATCGCCTTCATGAACGTATCCGCAAACGGAACAAACAAATTTTGCCATAATGAATTACTCCTTCTTCATTGTATTATTTCATCAGGTTTTTCCTGTGAACTATCTGACTTCATTATACGGTTATTTTATCTTCTGTCAAGCTGAATTAATCAGGAAGTTTCTGCCGTATCCGCTTGGGGCTATGCCGTCACTGCCGGCCTTCCTTCAGTTTTCTTTTCATCTCCCGACGTTCCTTCCTCTCTTTTCTCTCCCGGGCGTCCAGCCGGAAGGCGGCAATGACGCCGGTCACAATGAGAAGACCTGTCAACACGCCGGCGCAGTCGATGCAGACGTCAAAGAACTGCCTGGCCCGGCCGGCTACAAAAGCCTGGTGGAATTCATCCGACCAGGCATAGGCGGCTCCGGCAGCAAAACCGATGAAAAGACGCAGGAGGTACCGGATGGGGAACTGGGACAGAAGACCGCCCATAAAACAGCCCAGCAGGGCAAATTCCGAATAATGGGCGGCCTTCCGGATCAGATATTCCAGCATGGACCGGTTCAGGGCCTGTTTTGACGGGGTCAGATTTTTCCAGCTTCTGAAAAACAGCTGCTGGAAAATATCCGTCACCGTATCCGACATGTTTCCGGAGATTTCCGCCGACCGGGAGGACATATAAAAAATAAAGCCCATCCATAAAAGCATTCCAATGGTCCACAATGCTTTGCTGACTCCTTTATTCACGCATCTCTCCTTCTGTTTCCGTTCTTTATTGACGTTTCTGATACCAAAGTCAAAATGTCTGCCGCTCAGCTTAAAGTACGATCGGCTGCGTGCTTAATCCTTCCGCTTCTTCCCTGATCTTCTTCAGCCGCTTCATGACGTCGTTGATCCCGGTGCCGAAGTAGTCATGGAGCCGCTTGAACTCGGCAAAGAGCTTATCATAGATCAGGACGTTCTCGGGGATGGGATGATAGATCCTCTCCTCGATATGTCCCATGGCTTCCGCCGCTTCGGAAACGGTGTCATAACCGCCTTTTTCCTTTCCTGCGGCAACAGAGGCAAAAACGGCAGCTCCCAGGGCAGAGGCTTCCGCAGCCTTCGCGATCTTGATATCGCAGCCGCAGACATCGGCATAGATCTGCATCAGCAGCGGATTCTTCTTGGGAATGCCGCCGCAGGCATAGATTTCGTCCACGGTAACGCCGTGGCTGACGTAATTGTCCCGGATCTCCCGGAGGCCGTAGGCTGCTGCTTCCAAAAGAGCCCGGTAAATATCTTCCGGAGCCGTCGTCAGCGTCATGCCGGCGATCATGCCGGAAAGATCGGCATCCGCCAGATGAGAACGGTTTCCGTTCCACCAGTCCAGGGCGATAAGCCCCGAGGCGCCGGGCTTTTTCTTTCCTGCGAGTTCCGTCAGATACTGCTGTACGGAGATGCCCTTGCCTTCCGCCGTGGCCTTAATCTGGCCTGAAACACCGTTTTCCGTGAACCAGGCGAACATGTCCCCTATGGCGCTCTGGCCGGCTTCATAGCCGTAGAATCCGGGCATTACGCCGTCTTTCACGCAGCCGGAGATCCCGGGGACGAAGCGTTCTGCCTTATCCATGACCACCGCGCAGCAGGTGGTCCCGATGATTGCCAGCATTTTACCGGCGCCGGTGATGCCTGCCGCCGGGACACTGACGTGGGCGTCGATATTGGCGGAGGCTACGGGAATGCCGGAAAGAAGCCCCAGTTCCATGGCCGCTTCTTCCGTGAGAAGGCCTGCTCTTCCGCCAAGGGGCAGAATGGTTCCGCCTGTTTTCTCTTCCACGTTTTTAAAGGCCGGGTTCAGCGCTTCATAGAAAGCGGTTCTGTCTTCATCCTCGGCAGAACGGATCATTTTATAGCCCCAGGGTCCCAGAGAGCGAGTCACCTGATTGGTAAGAGTATAGACCAGATAATCCCCGCATTCCATGAAATTGGCGGTATGTTCATAGACTTCCGGGGATTTTTCCAGGATCTCGAGAAGCTTCGGAAGCATCCATTCGGCGTTCACCTTCCGCCCTGCCCTGTCGGCAAAGGATTCGTTCCGCTCGTTCATCAGTTCTGTGATCCGGTCCGCCATCTCCTGGGCTCCGTGATGCTTCCAGAGCTTCATCCAGGCGTGGGGATCCTTTGAAAAAGCGGAATCGTCGCACAAAGGCTGTCCGTCCCGGTCCACGGGCAGAAAGGTCGCCGAAGTCACGTCGATACCGATGCCGATGATCTGCTCCTGGCCTGCGCCGGATTTCCGGAAGGCGTCCCGGAGCGTTTCTTTCAGCGCTGTGGTATAATCATGGATATCCGCCAGAGCATAGCCTTCCGGGAGCGGCGTCCCGTCTTCCATGGCTTTTTCCATTACACCGTGGGCATAGGGCATGCTGCTCTCCGCGATAATATCCCCGCTTTGAACATCCGCTATCACACATCTTCCGGAAAGGGTTCCGAAATCAAGTCCGATCACATATTTTTTCATTTTAGGCTCTCTGTCTTCATCTTGCGTACTGACCTGCCGCAGCGATCCGGCGGTCAGTGTTTATATCTGCCGGTTAAGGAA
>JAFRVX010000179.1 GCA_017438305.1 Lachnospiraceae bacterium
ATTCCCACGGCGGCGCGGAACCCTGCCCCTTCTCTCCCTTCTCGGATACGAATATCCGGAACACTTCCCTTAAGGAAGCCCTGCACTCTGATCTGTTTACGGCCCTTCGCTCCGGCGGCATCCTGACGGAAGACCATATCGGCGGCTGCGTGCTGTATGAAAAGAGGCAGGAAGTGGAGGCTCTGTTGAAAAAATAAGAAGCACTGCCGGGAAAATCAGACACGCTGCCGATCATATATCGAAAAAGCTCTGCAGCGTACTTCGATATAAATAAATGTCAATAAACGAAAATATGAAAAGCGCAAAAGAAGCCGTTTCTGACAGGAGATTCCATTGTACTTCCTGCCGAAAACGGCTTCATTTCTTTTTTTGTTCCTCTTTCCCGGATCAGTATCCTTCCCGGGAATCCGGTCCTGCTTTCAGAACAGACCCTTCATCGTAATCCGATTCTGCTTTCAGAACAGATCTTTCATCAGAATCCGATTCTGTTTTCAGAAGAGACCCTTTATCCAGATCCGGACATATCACAGAACTGCTTTACTTCCATATCCGCGGACTTTCACGTCCCGGTCAGTTACCTGATACAGAACGCCCGGTCACGCGATGGCGACAAAGGTATAATCTTTATCTTCTACTGCCTTTTTGACAGCGGCTTCATCCAGCTCGCCGCAGAGGGTGATCACCGCTTCATTGGCTTCGTGGGAAGCTTTGGCCGATTCCACAAAGGGAAGTGCTTCCAGGGCCTTCTTAACGGTCATTTCACAATGTTCGCACATCATGCCGTCGATCTTAACGATTTTCTCCATTTCATTGTTCCTTTCCTGAAGTGTAATATTATCCTGAGCCGTATCCGGTTTCAGATCCGGCAGGTTAACCGGTAAATGCTTTCCCGCCCTGTCATGGCGGGCGTCATGGGGGGTAAAGAGGTTCAGCCTGAGGGCATTCATACAGACCGTGAAGCTGGACAGGCTCATGGCCGCCGCCCCGATCATCGGGTTCATCTTCCAGACGAACAGGCCCGCCGCCAGCGGTATGCAGATCAGGTTGTAGAAAAATGCCCAGAACAGGTTTTCATGAATATTTTTCAGGGTCTTCCGGCTTAACCGTATGGCCGCCGCCACGTCGGAAAGATTGCTGTTCATCAGCACCACGTCCGCCGAATCGATGGCGACGTCCGTCCCGGCGCCGATGGCGATGCCGATATCCGCCCGAACCAGGGCCGGCGCATCGTTGATGCCGTCACCCACCATCGCGACCTTTCCGTACTGCTGCAGGGTGCGGATCACGGCTTCCTTGCCATCCGGAAGCACTCCGGAGACGATCTGGTCGACGCCGGCGGTTTTCCCAATGGATGCCGCCGTCCGTTCATTGTCACCCGTCAGCATGACTACCCGGAGGCCCTGGTTCTTCAGCTGCCGTATCGCTTCCGGTGAATCCTCCTTGATCTTATCGGCAACGGCAATGATCCCCAGAAGCCGTCCGCCCTCCTCAAAGAACAGAGGGGTTTTGCCTTCGGAGGCAAGCTGCTCTTCGCAGGAGGCCATGCTTTCGGAAACCACCGTCTTCGTCCGGATAAACTTCCCGGATCCTGCATGAAGCAGGCTTCCCGCAAGTCTTCCCTCCAGTCCGTTCCCGGAAAGAGCCTTGAATTCCGTCGTTTCTTCCGCTTTAAGCTGCCGATCTTCCGCTTCCTTATTAACGGCCTTTGCCAGAGGATGCTCACTTTTTATCTCAAGGGCATAGGCCTTGGCAAGAAGTTCCTCCGTCGAAACGCCGTCCGCAGGGAGGATATCCGTTACGGAAGGTTCGCCGGTAGTGATGGTCCCGGTCTTATCCAGGGCGATGATCTGGGTTTTCCCGGCCTCTTCCAGAGCTTCGCTGGTCTTGAAAAGAATGCCCTTCTTCGCGCCGAGTCCGTTGCCCACCATGATGGCCACGGGCGTCGCCAGTCCCAGGGCGCAGGGGCAGGAAATGACCAGCACCGAAATGCCCCTGGCCAGGGCAAAGCTTAAGGATTCTCCCGCGATCTGCCAGCCGATGATCACCAGGACCGCGATCCCGATCACCGCGGGAACAAAAATGCCGGAAACC
>JAFRVX010000180.1 GCA_017438305.1 Lachnospiraceae bacterium
AGTGGAGCGCTTGGAGAGCTCCGTGGCCAGCTTGACCCGCTGGGCCTCTCCGCCGGAAAGGGTGGTGCTGGACTGGCCCAGCTTCACGTAGCCCAGGCCCACGTCGCACAGGGTGCGCAGCCGGTCGGCGATCTTGGGCAGGGGCGCGAAGAAGGCCGCGGCCTCCTCGGCCGTCATCTCCAGCACGTCGGCGATGGACTTGCCCTTGTACTTCACCTCCAGCGTTTCCCGGTTGTAGCGCTTGCCATGGCACACCTCGCAGGGCACGTAAATATCCGCCATGAAGTGCATTTCGATTTTCAGCAATCCGTCGCCGGAGCAGGCCTCGCACCGGCCGCCCTTTACATTGAAGGAAAAACGGCCCTTGGTATAGCCTCTGGCCCGGGCTTCCTGGGTCTGGGAGAACAGGTCCCGGATCATATCAAACACGCCGGTATAGGTGGCGGGATTGGACCGGGGCGTCCGCCCGATGGGGCTCTGGTCGATATTGATGATCTTATCCAGCTTATCGTAACCCAGGATCTCCTTATGCTTTCCCGGGATCTGACGGGACCGGTTCAGGCTTCTGGACAGGCTCTTTGACAGGATCTCGTCCACCAGGGAGGATTTTCCGGAGCCGGAAACGCCGGTCACGCAGGTAAAGACCCCCAGGGGGAAATCCACGTCGATATTCCGCAGATTGTTTTCCGCAGCGCCTTTGACCGTCAGAAATCCCTGGGGTTTCCGGCGGATCTTCGGGAAGCCGATCTTCCGCCTTCCGGCCAGATAGTCGCCGGTAATGGATCTCCGGTTTTTTATGACTTCCTTAACGGTTCCTGCTGCCACCACTTCGCCGCCATGCTCGCCGGCGCCGGGGCCGATGTCCACCAGGAAGTCCGCAGCCCGCATGGTATCCTCATCATGTTCCACTACGATGACGGTATTGCCCAGGTCCCGAAGATGCTTCAGGGTCGCGAGCAGCTTGTCGTTATCCTTCTGGTGGAGACCGATGGAGGGCTCGTCCAGAATATAGGCGACGCCTACCAGCCCGGAACCTACCTGAGTAGCAAGACGGATCCGCTGGGCCTCTCCTCCGGAAAGGGAAGCGGTGGCCCGGGTCAGGGAAAGGTATTCCAGACCCACGTCCATCATGAACTGGAGGCGGGAGCGGATCTCCTTGAGGATCTCCTCCCCGATGATCCGGGACTGTTCCGAAATATCCAGATTCTTCACGATGGGCAGCATGTCCCGGATGGAGAAATTGGTCAGATCGTAGATGTTATAACCGCCGACGGTTACCGCGAGGGAAGTTTTTTTCAGCCGCTTCCCGCCGCATTCCGTACAGGGGGAAATGCGCATGAATTCCTCATACTCGGCTTTTGCGGTCTCGGAAAAGGTCTCCTTATAACGCCGGTTGACGTTCTCGATGAGCCCTTCAAAGGCAATGGGATAAACACCCGTGCCCCGCTGGCCTTTATAATGGACGTTAACCTTGATATCCGTTCCGTAGAGCAGGATCTGTTTAATATCCTCCGGATAATCTTCAAAGGGGGTGTCCAGATCGAAATGAAAATGCTCGCACAGGGCCTGCAGGGTAGCGTTGGTAAAGCTGCCCTTCTGGCTCGCGGACTGCCAGCCCATGACCACAATGGCTCCCTGATTGATGGAAAGCTTCTTATCGGGGATCATCAGATCCACGTCAAATTCCATCTTATAGCCCAGGCCCGCGCATTCCGGACAGGCGCCGAAAGGATTGTTGAAGGAAAAGCTCCGGGGTTCGATCTCATCGATGGCAATGTCACAGTCCGGACAGGCGAAGTTGGAGGAAAAGGTCAGGGTCCGGTCTTCATCTGGGATCTCGCAGTAAGCCAGCCCGTCGGAAAGCTCCAGAACATTCTCCAGAGAGCCGGCCAGCCTGGAGGCAATGCCGTCCCGGCGGACCAGACGGTCCACCACGATCTCGATGTTGTGCTTGATGTTCTTCTCCAGCGTCAGAGTCTCGGAGAGTTCATGCATCTCCCCGTCGATCCTCACCCTGACGTAGCCGGACCTTCTGGCGTTGTCCAGCACCTTTTCATGCATGCCCTTCTTGCCCCGGACCACCGGAGACGTCAGCATGAAGCGGGTGCCTTCCGGCAGGCTCATAATGGCATCCACCATCTGGTCCACGGTCTGGCGGCGGATCTCCTTGCCGCAGTTGGGACAGTGGGGGATGCCGATGCGGGCATAAAGAAGCCTCAGATAATCATAGATCTCCGTGACTGTGCCCACTGTGGACCGAGGGTTCCGGTTAGTGGATTTCTGGTCGATGGAAATGGCCGGCGACAGGCCTTCTATGGACTGCACCAGGGGCTTTTCCATCTGGCCCAGGAACTGACGGGCATAGGAGGACAGGGATTCCATGTACCGCCGCTGGCCTTCCGCGTAGATCGTGTCAAAGGCCAGGGAGGATTTTCCGGATCCCGAAAGTCCCGTAAAGACCACGAGTTCTTCCCGCGGTATGTCGATATCGATATTTTTCAGGTTGTGTTCCCGCGCGCCGCGGATTTTGATAAATTTGTTCGCAGGCATATGTCTTCTTCTTACTTTATTATATCAGCGTTTTGTTTTTCTGTTATTTTTCGGACTGCTTGCTGTCCGTCACTCGCCGATCCGGCAGCATGCCGTACCCAGTCATACGTCAGAATGAAAGTATACTCTCTCCAGTAATCCGCCATGTTGTAGGGATGATACTCCTGTTATTTGCCGGGCTGTCCCTTTTGATCGGCTTTTAATCGTTAAGGTAGGCGGACATTTCCCGGATCTTGTCCCTGAGTTCCATGGCGGCTTCGAAGTTCAGATCCGCCGCTGCCTTCCGCATCTCTTTCTCCATGCGGCCGATCACTTCCTTAAGCTCCTTTTTGCTCATGGATTCAGGATCCTTCTCCAGCTTCTTCGAGGCTTTCTCTACTTCTTTGGTAATGGAGATCAGGTCTCTGACGGCCTTCTTAATGGTGGTGGGCGTGATATTGTGGGCCTTATTATAGGCCTCCTGAATGCCCCGCCGTCTTTCAGTCTCTTCGATGGCCCGCTTCATAGAATCCGTGATCATATCCGCATACATGATCACATGGCCTTCGGCGTTTCTGGCGCACCGGCCCACGGTCTGGATCAGGGATGTCTCGGAACGCAGGAAACCTTCTTTATCGGCGTCGATGATGGCCACCAGGGCGATCTCCGGAATGTCCAGGCCTTCTCTTAACAGGTTGATGCCCACCAGGACGTCAAAGACGTCCAGCCGCATGTCCCGGATGATCTGGGCCCGCTCCAGGGTATCGATATCCGAATGCAGGTACCGCACCCGGATGCCGGCGGAGGACAGATAGGAGGTCAGATTTTCCGCCATCTTCTTCGTGAGCGTCGTCACCAGGACCTTATTGCCTTCCCCGGTGGTCTTGTTGATCTCTGCGATCAGGTCGTCGATCTGGCCTTTTACAGGCCGTACGTCGATCTTCGGGTCCAGCAGGCCCGTGGGGCGGATGACCTGCTCTGCCCTCAGCATTTCATGATCCTGTTCATACTGGGCAGGCGTGGCCGAGACAAACAGGAGCTGGTCGATCTTTTCTTCGAATTCGCTGAAACGAAGAGGCCGGTTATCCATGGCGGAGGGCAGCCGGAAGCCGTAGTCGATCAGGGTCTTCTTCCGGTTGTAATTCCCGTTGTACATGCCGTTCAGCTGGGGAATGGACATGTGGCTCTCGTCCACGATGATCAGGAATTCCTTCGGGAAATAGTCGATCAGCGTATAGGGCGGATGTCCCGCCGGCAGCCCAGTCAGATAACGGGTATAGTTTTCGATACCCGAGCAGAAGCCGGTCTCCCGCATCATTTCGATATCGAAGGAGGTCCGCTCCTTGATCCTCTGGGCTTCGATCAGCTTATCTTCGTGTTTGAAATAGGCGATCCGTTCTTCCAGGTCCTTTTCGATCTGGGCCGCAGCCTCCAGGGTCTTCCGGTCTCCCACCACATAGTTGGAGGTGGGGAAGAAGCCCACATGCTGCAGGGTGCTCTCCACTTCTCCGGTGAGGGGGTCAAAGCGCACGATCCGGTCGATCTCTGACCCGAAGAACTCTATCCGCACCGCCTTGTCCGAGGATTCCGCGGGGAAGACCTCCACCACATCGCCCCGGACCCGGAAGGTGCCGCGCTTGAATTCCATCTGGGCCCGGTCGTACTGGTTCCGCACCAGTTCCCGGATCACCTCGTCCCGGTCTTTTTCCATACCGGGCCGTAAGGATACGACCATGTTTTTGTAATCCACCGGGGAACCCAGGCCGTAAATGCAGGAGACCGAAGCCACGATGATCACGTCCTCCCGCTCGGCAAGGGCCATGGTGGCAGAAAGACGGAGCTTGTCGATCTCGTCGTTGATGGAAGAATCTTTTTCAATATAGGTATCCGTCGAAGGCACGTAGGCTTCTGGCTGATAATAATCGTAATAGGACACAAAATACTCTACGGCATTCTCCGGAAAATACTCCTTCATTTCACTGTAGAGCTGTCCCGCCAGGGTCTTGTTGTGGGAAATGATGAGGGTAGGTTTCTTTAATGCGGTTATGACGTTGGCCATGGTAAAGGTCTTTCCGGAACCGGTCACGCCCAGCAGCGTTTCAAACTGGTTGCCCTGTTTGAAACCTTCCACCAGTGCCCTGATGGCTTCCGGCTGATCTCCCATGGGCTGATAGGGTGCATGCAGTTTAAATTCAGCCATAATACGCCCTCCTTTCTCCTGATCCCGCAGACAGCTGCGATTCCCGGGATCTTTCTGCAGTCCTTACGGTTCTGCCGCGGTCTGTAAACCGGGAAAACAGGCGGGAACATCTTCCCGGAAGGAGAGGTGTTCCCGCCTGTTTTCATATTAAGAATTACATGGACTTATTGTATCATACGATGAAGAAGGCGTCAAGAGCAATCGAACATTTGTTTGCGTTTCAGACCTCTTATCGGCGCTTTCACCGGATTCTCCGACAGCGCTTCCGGTTGGTCCTCCAACAGTTCCTTCAGCTGGTTCTCCCGGCTGATCCTCTCACAGTTCTTTCAACCGCTATTATCTCCGCAACTGTTTCCCGCCGGAACCTTTTTTTACACACGACCGGTTTTTTCCTGTCGGAGTGTCCATTTTTTAGCCTGCCCCGCCCGAAAGCACTTCCAGGGCTTTATCCAGCTGGGGATCAGTCTCCGGATCCGTTCCGGCTTCCACC
>JAFRVX010000181.1 GCA_017438305.1 Lachnospiraceae bacterium
ATTCCGTACAGGAACAGCGCCACCCCGCCCAGGAGCTTGACTACATCTGTACTATTCATATTCCCTCCGTCGGCACGTTTCCTCCCGGCGCTCCCGGAGCGCCCGCACCATGCAAAACCTTCGTTACAGGCAAATTATATCATGCGTATATGAGTATTGCAATTGCGGATCCGGTTTGTTCTGGTTTTGTTTTTTTCTTTGTTGACTTTTTCCGGGCCTGCACGGATAATATGTATAGTGTTCAGCGGACATCTTCAGAATTTACAGAAAGCAGGCGGTATTTATGCAGACCAGACGTCTCACCAAACGGGAAATGCGGATTTTTGCCATCGGGCAGCTTGGATGGTCCATCCTCAGCGGGATTGTCACGACCTGGCTTGTCACCTTCTACCTTCCCACGGACAGTTCCGTGTCAGCCGGTGCGAAATTCTATGTGCCTACCGGGCTGATCGTTCTCGGGGTCCTGACAATCCTCGGCCTGATCTCTTTTATCTGCCGAATTTTTGACGCGGTAACGGATCCCTGGATCGCTTCCCTGTCCGACCGGAGCAAAAACCCGAAGGGCCGCCGGATTCCCTTCATGAAGCGGGCTGCCGTTCCCTTTGCGGTCGTGACCGTTCTGGTCTTTTTCGCCCCGGTTGAAAGAATCAGCAAAATCAACATCGTCTGGATCCTGTTCTTCCTGATTCTTTTCTATCTGTTCATGACCATGTACTGCACTCCGTACAACGCGCTGATCTCCGAATTCGGAAAGACCCAGGAGGACCGGATGTACATCTCCACAGCGATCTCCCTGACCTTCTTCTTCGGCACCCTGCTCGCCTACCTGCCTTTCGCGCTGGCCGGCCCGCTTCAGGGCATGGGGATCTCCTTTGCCTGGAGTTACCGTATCTGGTTCATTGTCCTTGCGGTTGTTGCGCTGGTCTGCCTGCTGGTTCCCGTCTTCAAACTTAACGAGAAGGACTTCGTCGACGCTAAACCCAGCGAGACCAACGCCATGAAGAGCCTCATCAAAACCTTCAGCAACCGTGAATTCCGGAAGTTCTCTCTCTCCGATATCACCTACTGGATCGGCCTGACCCTTTTCCAGACCGGGCTCCCGTTCTTCGTAACGGTTTCCATGAAGCTGGATCCGTCCAATACCATGCTGTTTATGGGCGGGATGACTGTCCTTTCCGCTTGTTTCTATCCCTTCGTCTCGAAGCTGGTTGTAAAGTTCGGTAAAAAGAAACTGGTGATCTGCGGTTTCCTCGGACTGGCACTGGCTTATGTGATTACAGCCCTGATCGGCGTGGTTCCCGCGCTCAGCGGTATGCTTCCGGGTATCCTGGTCGTCATCATCGCCGCGTTCCCGATGGCCCTGCTGGGTATCATCCCGCAGGCAATCGTCGCGGATGTTGCCGAAGAGGATGCCATTGTCACCGGCGAAAAGCGCGAAGGGATGTTCTTCGCGGCCCGCACCTTCGCCATGAAGCTCGGCCAGTCCGTCGCCATGCTGGTATTCACCTCCCTTGCGGTACTGGGAAGTGCCCAGGACCTGAGCAGCAATGACCTGACTGCCTCGGAACCCGGCCTGCGCATCGTAGCCATTGCAGCTGTTGTCTTCTGCGTCCTCGGTGCCGTAATCCTGGCTGCCTATGATGAAAAGAAAGTTATGAAAACCCTGGGGAATCATTCCGCAGCGGAATAAACCATTCACAATGCACCTTCCGGGGCCGGCATGGACCGGCCCCGTTTTTATGCCGTTTTTCACATTCCCGTGTCTGAATAAAACAATATCGCATGCAAAAGTAATCTCTCCCTCCCCGGTGTCATCCCGTCCGGTGGCTGAGAGTCCGCATGCAGAGATCCTGTAAGCTGTCTTCAGTCAGCTTGTTCACTTCGTCCGGAATGATATCGCCAATGTTCCCGGCAGAATATATTTTATCTGTTGTCCATCATTCATTAATTTTGCGCTTTAGTATAATAAACAATAATAGTACGAAAGAATCCTTGCGCCGCAACATTCCGGCAATTATAATGTTTTGCTGTATACGGGATTCATAAAATGAAAGTGGTGGTTATTGCATGAGCAACACAACGGAACTGGTCGTCTTTATCATCTATCTTCTCTGCATGGTCGGGATCGGCCTTTTCTTCTTCCTCCGCTCCCGCGGCGGCGGTGAAAAGGAATACTTCCTCGGCGGCCGGAAGATGGGCCCCTGGGTCTCCGCGCTTTCCGCCGGTGCTTCTGACATGAGCGCCTGGGTGCTGATGGGCCTTCCGGCTTCCGTCTATGCCCTTGGTCTCGGCCAGGTATGGATCGCCATCGGCCTGGCCATCGGCTACGCGCTGAGCTGGATCTTTGAAGCTCCCCGCCTGCGCGCCTTCTCCATCGCGGCAGAAGACTCCATTACCA
>JAFRVX010000182.1 GCA_017438305.1 Lachnospiraceae bacterium
ACTCCCACCATCCTCCCTCATTCCGCACTCTCGTGGAGTAAAAACTCCACTTCGTGCTTCATGAGGGGCACGCCAAGAAGTCTTTCCTCCACTGGAATGTAAACATTCCGTGGAGTCCGACTTTTGGCGTTGGAATCATAATATAATCTGAAAATAAAACGAAACGAAAAGAAAACAAAGAACACAAAGAAACAAAGAAAATCATATTGAGATTATTGAGGAGGGATTATATGGTCGGATTTATCGGACTGGGCATCATGGGAAGGCCCATGGCGAAGAACCTGCTGAAGGCAGGCGTGGAGCTTATGGTCTGTGATATCAATAAAGAAGCGATGGACGACCTGGTGCAGGCCGGGGCAAAGGCAGGCACCTACGCAGAGATTGGAGAGAACTGTGACGTTATCATTACTATCCTGCCGAACGGCGCCATCGTAAAGAGCGTGCTCTTTGATGAGGGCGGCGTGGCGGAAACGCTGAGTGCCGGCAAGGTGGTCTGTGACATGTCCAGCGTTACGGCGGGCGAGAGTCAGTACTGTTATGAGCGCCTGAAGGAAAAAGGCATCGGTTTTGTGGACGCGCCGGTTTCCGGCGGAGAGCCCGGAGCCATCGCCGGGACGCTGGCCATCATGTGCGGCGGCGATGAGGCGGATTTCAACGCGATGAAGCCTTATTTCGACATCCTCGGCTCCTCTGCGATGCTGATCGGGCCCAGCGGCAGCGGCAGCATCACGAAGCTCGCAAACCAGGTGATCGTCAACCTGAATATAGCCGCGGTCTCCGAAGCCCTGGTGCTGGCGGCGAAGGCCGGAGCGGACCCGATGAAGGTCTATAAGGCCATCCGCGGCGGACTGGCGGGAAGCGCCGTGCTGGACCAGAAGGCGCCGATGATGTGCGCCCGGAATTTCAAGCCCGGCGGAAAGATCTCCATCAACCACAAGGATATCAAAAACGTGCTGGATACGGCCCACACCATCGACGTGCCCATGCCTTTAACAGCCCAGCTCTTTGAGATCCAGCAGGCGCTCAAAGTCAGCGGTCATATGGACGACGACCACGGCGGCTATGTGCAGTACTTTGAACAGCTGGCCGGCGTCATCGTAAAGAGCGACGAGACCGTCTGAGAAAAAAGACCGTTTGAGCAAAAAGACCGTTTGAGCAAAAAGACTGTCTGAGCGACATGACAGTCTGAATGATAAGGCTGATTGAATGAGAAGACTGTCTGACTGATAAGACTGTCTGAACAGGGAGGGAATGATGAATGAAAAACCGATAAGCACATCGATTTTAGAGCAGTTTCCTGCAGTGGACGAGGCCCTCGTCGACCGGCTTCTTCAGGAAGAGATCCGGAAGAGCCCGGTCAAGCTGGTGGTACTGGACGATGACCCCACCGGGGTCCAGACCGTCCATGATATTTCCGTCTATACCGGCTGGAGCCTGGAGGATATCCGGGAGGCTTTTGCCGAAGAGAACAAGGTCTTCTATATCCTGACCAATTCCCGGGGAATGACGCCGGAAGAGACCGCTAAAGTCCATCGGGACATAGCGGACCGGACGGCCCAGGTGTCGAAAGAGTGCGGGAAGCCCTATCTTTTCATGTCAAGAAGCGATTCCACCCTGCGGGGCCATTATCCGCTGGAGCCGAAGCTTCTGAAGGAAGGCATGGAAAAATACGGCTTTCGGGTGGACGGCGAGATCCTGTGCCCCTTCTTCAAGGAAGGCGGCCGATTTACCATCAATAACGTCCACTACGTACTGCAGGGAGAAGAACTGATGCCGGCGGCTCTTACGGAGTTTGCCCGGGACAAATCCTTCGGCTACCGGTCTTCCAGCCTCCCGGAGTATGTTGAAGAGAAAAACGAAGGCGCCTATAAAGCCGCCGATGTGACCGCCATCACCCTGGATTCCTTACGGAGCCTGGATTACGACGGCATCACAAAGCAGCTGCTGGCGGTCCGGGATTTCAATAAGGTGGTCGTGAACGCGGTGGATTACTGCGATATCAAGGTCTTCTCCACGGCTCTTTACCGGGCCATGGCCCGGGGAAAGACCTTCATGTTCCGGACGGCTGCAGGCCTGGTAAAGGTCATGGGCGGCATCACGGACATCCCACTTCTTACCCGGAAGGATATGGTAAAAAAAGAGACCTCCTGCGGCGGGATCGTGGTGGTGGGAAGCCACACTCAGAAGACCACCGCCCAGCTGGAGGAACTTCTGAAGCTGGACAACGTGGAAGCCGTGGCCTTTGATTCGGACAAGGTGCTTCAGGGCGATGAGGCCTTCTATGCCGAAGTGGACCGCTGCGTGGCGGAGGAGGAACGGATCATCCGCTCCGGAAAGACCGCCGTCTGTTTTACCAGCCGGACCCTTCTCAGTCTGGAGAATGACACGAAGGAAAGCGCGCTGCTTCGAAGCGTAAAGATCAGCGACGGCGTCCAGCGGCTGGTGGGCCAGCTGAAGGTCATCCCGGCCTTTGTCATCGCAAAAGGCGGCATCACCTCCAGCGACGTCGGGACAAAAGCGCTCCTGGTAAGACGGGCCAACGTCATGGGACAGATCCGTCCCGGCATCCCGGTCTGGCAGACCGGCGAAGAAAGCCGCTTCCCCGGCACGCCCTACGTCATCTTCCCCGGAAATGTGGGAAGCGAAACGGATCTTCGGACAGCGGTGGAAGTGCTGACGGAGAAGGATATTTAAGAATTTAAAAAATATAAGAAAAAAGTTGAACGATACCGGGGAAACGGGTTATAAGCAGAGCAGAATGCCCGGGAAGCTATTACAAGCAGAGAAGAATATCAGCAAAGTGGTTTATGGTCCGGAAAGAATGCCGGAAGCTGAGATTGTCATATCAGGAGGATCATCATGAACAAAACCTGGTCGGATATGAATAAGGAAATGCAGACCCTGCTTTCCAGGGAAGCCACCTTCAAAGAGGGGATCGTTAAGCTGATCGAACTCAGGGACAGTCTGTTCGAGCAGCTCACCCAGATCGTAACAACTTATCCGGAGGAAGCTTTTTATCATATGCCCTTTGCCGGGGCGAAGGGGTATCACAGCAAGACCCTGGGCTATTCCCTCTGGCACATCTTCCGGATCGAGGATATCGTCACCCATGAGATGATCGCAGAGGACCGGCAGGTCCTGTTTGCCGGCGGCTTTGATAAAAGCATTGGTTCGCCCCTTATCACAACGGGAAATGAGCTGGCCGGGGAGGCCATCGCGGATTTTTCAAAAAAGCTGAATATCCGGGAGCTGTACCGCTATGCCGGGGAAGTGAAGCGCTCTTCCGAAGAGATCCTGAAGGGTTTGAGCTATGCTGATCTGAAGAAGAAATTCGGGGAAGAGATGCTGGAGAAGCTTAAGAAGACCGGCTGCGTCAGTGAGGATGAAAATGCGGCCTGGCTGATGGACTACTGGTGCGGGAAGGATGTCCGCGGGCTGATAAAGATGCCTTTCAGCAGGCACTGGATCATGCATATCGAAGCCATGCAGCGCATCAAAAACCGGTTATGCGCGATCGCAAGAAAAGGTGTGGACCCCATAGCCTGCTGCGGTTTTTCCTGCAATCACTGTTTCCTGTCAGAATGGTGCGGTTCCTGCAGGACAGCCTATAACACCTGCTCCTTTGCCACAGTATCGCCGGACGGCATCTGTCCCAATGTGAAATGCTGCCGTGAAAAAGGCATCGACGGCTGTTATGAGTGCGATGAGCTGGAAACCTGTGAAAAGGGCTTTTATGTTCCGTCCAACGATGGGGCAAATGCCGCCAAAGCCCAGGCCATGTATATCCGAAAGTATGGAAAGAAAGCATTTCTGGCCGTGCATGACCGGCTCCATGAAAAGTATGATTTCGCA
>JAFRVX010000183.1 GCA_017438305.1 Lachnospiraceae bacterium
AATCGAACTCGTGTTTCCGCCTTGAGAGGGCGGCGTCTTAGCCGCTTGACCAACGAGCCAAAAGGCTTTTCAAAAGCACAATGGGAATATTAGCACACTCTTTTCCGCTTGTCAAGCAAAAAAATCCGTTTTTTTGAGTTGCAATAAGTGCCTTTTTGGTGCATAATAAACAGGAATTAAGCTTAAGAAGAATACCTTGCCGCGGTGTGTTTCCTACGGAAGACATACGCTGCCGGCTTAAAGGAAAGGAGACTGCTATGCCCGTATTGACATTAGGTCCTGAGGACAATGTATTTGTTCAGACACATCCGCTGATCAAACATAAGATCACCATGATCAGGGACAAAAACACCGGTACCAATGAGTTCCGCCAGATCATTGAAGAAATTGCCATGCTGGAGGGCTTTGAGGCGCTGAATGACCTCCCGCTGGAAGACGTGGAAGTGGAAACTCCTATTGAGAAATGCATGAGCCCGGTCATCGCCGGACGGAAACTGGCCATCGTTCCGATCCTTCGCGCGGGACTCGGCATGGTAAGCGGGATCACTTCCCTGGTTCCCAGTGCCAAGATCGGTCATATCGGTCTTTACCGAGACCACGTCACCCATGAACCTCACGAGTATTACTGCAAGCTTCCGTCGCCCATAGAAGAGAGGACCATCGTGGTCCTGGATCCGATGCTGGCCACCGGCGGTTCAGCTTCAGACGCGATCCGCATGATCAAGGAAAAAGGCGGAAAGCACATTAAATTCATCTGCATCATCGCAGCTCCGGAGGGCGTGGAACGGCTTCACCGGGATCATCCCGATGTTCAGATCTATATCGGCCAGGTTGACCGCCAGCTGAATGAGAATGCCTATATCTGCCCGGGTCTGGGCGATGCAGGCGACCGTATTTTCGGTACGAAATAATTCTTGACAAACGGGATATTTATGGTACAATGTCCTTTGTGTGTGTTAAGACTGCACCTGAAGGAGGTGAGATCATAGATGTCTACAGTTATCGTTAAAGAAAATGAAACTCTGGATTCAGCGCTTCGCCGTTTCAAAAGAAACGTTGCCAAGGCCGGCATCCAGCAGGAGATCAGAAAGCGCGAGGCTTACGAAAAACCTTCGGTAAAGCGTAAAAAGAAATCCGAAGCCGCCAGAAAGCGCAAATACTGATAAGAAAAAAAGGATCATCAGGGATCGCGTGAAAACGCGGTCCCTTTCCTTTGTCCCGAGCATATGCGAAGAAGCGCGGTTCTGTCCGATCACTGCCGCCTGTAAATACGGCTATGGACGAGACTGGTTCATCATAAAAACGCGTACCGGTTCATCATAAAAACCGGTGGCAAAATCCACCGTGCTGTGTTATGATATTAAATTGCCGGATGCTGTGTTTTTCCGCATCGCGGCGGACTATTTTTCAGAGGTGAAGTGTAATTTGGAAACCACCCGTACCATTTTGAATATTCCGGTAGAACATCAGAAAAACGTATTCGGTCCCTACGACAATTACGTCAAGAAAATTGAGCGTGCCCTGGACGTGGAGCTTACCGCCCGGGGAGAGGGGCTTAATATCACCGGGTCCGACAGCGGGATCAAAAGGGCTGTGGAAGTCTTTATGAACCTGATCGAGCTTTCCCGGCGGGGCAACATCATTACGGAACAGAACGTGGATTACGCCCTGGCCCTTTCCGAAAGCGGCGACAGCCGGCAGATCGTGGAGATCGACAAGGATACCATCTGCCATACAGTCTCCGGGAAGCCGGTAAAGCCCAAGACTCTGGGACAGAAAAAATACGTCGATGCCATGCGCACGAAGATGATCACTTTCGGCGTTGGTCCTGCCGGAACCGGCAAGACCTTCCTGGCCATCGCCATGGCGGTCAGCGCTTTCAAAAATCAGGAAGTAGACAAGATCATCCTGACCCGGCCTGCCATAGAAGCCGGCGAAAAGCTGGGCTTCCTGCCCGGCGACCTGCAGAGCAAGATCGACCCGTATCTGAGGCCTTTATATGACGCGCTGTTCCAGATCATGGGAGCGGATTCCTTCTCCCACAACCTGGAGAAAGGCGCGATAGAAGTGGCGCCTCTGGCGTACATGAGGGGCCGTACCCTGGACAATGCCTATATCATCCTGGACGAGGCCCAGAATACCACGCCTTCCCAGATGAAGATGTTCCTGACCCGTATCGGTTTTAATTCCAAGTGCGTTATCACCGGCGACAGGACCCAGAAGGACCTGCCCCAGGGCACCCAGTCGGGCCTGGATCTGGCGATCCGTATCTTAAAGCCCATCGAG
Source organism: Lachnospiraceae bacterium (assembly GCA_017438305.1). Lineage (GTDB taxonomy): Bacteria > Bacillota > Clostridia > Lachnospirales > Lachnospiraceae > UBA1267. The sequence goes on from JAFRVX010000183.1 coordinate 2,287, forward strand.
GAGATCGCGATAACCGAGCTTACCAATAAGGACGTGGTGCGTCATCCGCTGGTCCAGAAGATTGTGGAAGCTTATGAAAAATATGAATCCCGGACAACACAGAACGAGTGGAGCCGGGTCGCGCCTCAGAAGGCGAGAAGAGGCCCCAGAGTATGACGGTCACGATAGAAAAGGAAATCGAAGTTTCCTTTGATTTTAATGAAGATGAAGCCATAAAGGCCGTGGTGGAAGCTGCGGCCGCTTATGAAAAGCTCCCCTATGAAGCCGAAGTTTCCGTAACCCTTACGGATAATGCTTCCATACAGGAAGTGAACCGGGATTTCAGAAATACCGACGCTCCCACGGACGTCCTTTCCTTCCCCATGGCGGATTTTGAAACGCCGGCGGATTTCGATGCCCTCGAGGAAATGGATGACGTTTTCAATCCGGATACGGGAGAATTCATGATGGGAGACATTATGATCTCCGTGGATAAGGTGAAAGAACAGGCGCTTCTGTACGGTCACTCGGAAAAACGGGAACTGTGTTTTCTGGTGGCCCACAGCATGCTTCATCTGATGGGCTATGACCACATTGACGACAGTGAGCGCCTTGTCATGGAAAAGAAACAGGAGGAAATCCTGGAATCACTGGGAATTTCCAGAGAAGAAAAAGAAACCGGACGTCTAATATGAAGAAAAAAAGCGGAAATAATTTTCTGGTTCACGGAAGCATACTGGCCCTGGCATCGGTGCTGGTACGCTTTATCGGCATGCTGTACCGCATCCCCATGGTCCGGATCATCGGACAGGAGGGCAACGGCTATTATTCGACAGCCTATTCGGT
>JAFRVX010000184.1 GCA_017438305.1 Lachnospiraceae bacterium
CTCGATGAGGCTGAAAACGCAGCCCATGCGGCCCACGATGCCGGTCTGCTCACAGTGATGGATGTGGCAGCGCCGCACGATGTGGGAACCGATATTCTCCTTGAGCCAGCCGTGATACTGCCCGCGGCAGACGGCGTCGCGCTCCATCTGGGTGGGGCTCTTCACATGTTTGTTGGTAAAGTAGTGATCATTGTCCGGATCATAGTACTTGCCCAGGGAAATGCCGCAGCATTTGCTGTTCCAGATCTCGCAGTCCTCGATGATCCAGCCCTTGGACCAGTGGGGGCCTACCATGCCGTCCTGGAAGGCTGCCGGCGGCGCCCAGGTAGTGGCCGCGTTGCTGACCTTAAAGCCGCTGAAGGTGATATAGCCGACGCCGGTCTTTGACGGGAAGAAGCATTCCCGGCGGACGTTGATCTCCACCTGCTCCTTATTGGGGTCTTTACCCTGGAAGTTGGCGTAGATGACGGTTTCATCACCGTCCTGCTCGGTGTACCACTTATAAACGGAATATTCGGGTTCCCAGGAGGGCTGATAGATCTCGCCCTTCAGGCATTCCTCCAGGGTCTCTGTCTCATACAGCTGGCGGTCGTTTAAATAGACAGCGCCGGTGTGCCGGAGCTGAGGGCTGAAATACCAGTCGCCGCCCACCCGGGTGGTATAGGGATTGTAGGAACCGAAGATGCCGTTATTGACCCGGAGCATCCAGACGTTGTCCTGGTATTTTTTCCAGCCTTTGGCCTCTTCGGAGCCGATGATGTGGGCGCCGAGGGGCTCTTCGCTTCTGTAGACGATGCGGGCGTCCTCCGTGCCGCCATTGACCGGGTCCACGTACTCACGGTACAAGCCCGGAGCCACCAGCACCTCATCGCCGGGACGGGCGATCTTTGCCGCCTCGTTGATAAAGCGGAAAGGACGTTCCTTGGTGCCGTTCCCGTTTCTTTCGGCAGCGGCGTTGACGTAAATGATCATAAAACGGTTTCCTCCTTGGGTGTATTTTTAGATTATTATTGCTTGAATAAAATGCGCCGGCCTCAGCCTTTCCGGTTCCGGTTGTAGATGGTCATCAGCCCCTTCAATAACAGCTGGTCGTCGGAAATGATCTCGTGCCGGCAGTAGGGGATGATGTTTCTGGCCATGCCGCCGGTGGAGACCACGGTGCAGGGCTCTCCCAGTTCTTCTTCGATCCGGTCGATGGCGCCGTCGATGCCGGAAGCGGTATAATAAATTATGCCGCTTTTCATACAGTCAACGGTATTGGTGCCGATCACCCGGTCCGGTGCTTCCAGAGCGATCCGGGGCAGCTGCGCAGCCCGGGAGGAAAGGGAATCCAGGGACATCTGAAGTCCCGGGATGATCATGCCGCCCAGGAAGTTTTTGTTTTTGTCGATCACGGAGATGGTCGTGGCCGTACCCATGTCGATGGTGATCAGGGGACAGGGATAAGAGCCGATGGCGCCCACGGCGTCCGCCACCCGGTCGGAACCCAGCTGGGCCGGATTATCCAGACGGATGTTCAGCCCTGTTTTAATGCCGGGCCCCAGAATCAGAGGCCGCTGGCCGATGGCCCGCATTACCGCCGTTTCCACAGCCTGGGTCACCGACGGGACCACCGAGGAAATAATGGCGCCGTCAAAATCCGCCGGATCCATGTCGTAAAGTTCCAGCGTTGTCCGGATGTTGACCGTGTATTCCAGCGCCGTCGCGTTTAAATTCGTGGAAAGCCGTTCGATAAAACGGACTTCTTCTTTTTCAAAACATCCGAGTACGATGTTCGTGTTGCCGATATCAACCGCTAATACCATGAGTTATCCTTCCTGCTGTTGTCAGATTATGTTATAGTCAACGTCAGAAACAGTCTGACGCTGAACAGAATACAATACCTCGCGAGGATGTGTACGGATCTGTCGGGAATATTCCGCTAGGACGTGTACGGGTTCTGCCGGGAATACCCCGCGAGGATGCGTACTGGTCTTGTGGGGCCGCTATTTCAGAATTTCCCAGTACAAAAAAGCGTTGGCGGATTTTCAGTCATGAGCCTTTGCACTGTACTGCCTGAACATGAGGCAGCGTTCTGATACCTCTGTCTTTCAGACTATTTTATGCTTTATGCAAGGGAAATGTCAATCAATTTAGAAACGATGCACAGATAATTTAAGAACAGGGCACAGATCCGGGGGCAGACAGGTTTTTGAAAATAAGGTTGAGCACAGAAGCCGCGGATGGTATACTTGCATCAGGAAAAGAATATGAAAAACGGCAGATAAACGGCTGAGGCTGAAAGCGTGAAGCCGGAGGAGAAAAACCGAAGGGACAGGCCGGAAGAAAGCGGCAGATAATATAGACCGGAAGACCCGGGCCGGAGCAATTCGACAGCCGAACCGCCCGAAGTGATACGTAAGCCGGCCGGTACCGAAGGATCCTGCCGGCTGCCAGAATGTAAAACAGAAAAGGAGAACAGGATGCCCATACTGAAAGGAAAGACCGTCGTCCTGGCGGTCACCGGCAGCATCGCTGCCTATAAGATCCCGAACCTGGCGCGCATGCTGAAAAAGGAAGGCTGCGACGTCCAGGTGCTTATGACCAGAAATGCAGAGCAGTTCATCAATCCGGTGACCTTTGAGACCCTGACGGAGAACAAGTGCCTCATCGATACCTTTGACCGGAATTTCCAGTACAGCGTGGAGCATGTGGCGCTGGCCAAAAAGGCGGACGTCGTCATGGTGGCGCCGGCGTCGGCCAATGTGATCGGCAAGATCGCCAACGGTATCGCGGACGACATGCTGACCACCACTGTCATGGCCTGCCCCTGCAAAAAGATCATCTCTCCGGCCATGAATCACAACATGTTCCATAATCCCATCGTCCAGGACAACATCGAAAAGCTGAGGCGCTTCGGTTATGAGATCGTGGAGCCGGACCGGGGCATGCTGGCAAACGGCGACGTGGGCGACGGCCGGATGCCGGAGGAACGGGTGCTGTACGAGTATATCCTGCGGGAGATCGCCTGTGAGAAGGATCTTGCGGGAAAGAAGGTGCTGGTAACGGCGGGCGCCACCCGGGAAGCCATAGATCCGGTGCGGTTTATCACCAACCATTCCAGCGGCAAGATGGGTTTTGCCCTGGCGAAGGCCGCCATGCTGAGAGGCGCCGAGGTCACGCTGGTGAAAGCCCATACCGACGCAGAGCCGCCGCTTTTTGTCAAAACGGTGCCCGTAGGATCTGCCGCCGATATGTACGATGCCGTGACAGCGGTCTCGAAGGAGCAGGACATCATTATCAAGGCCGCGGCAGTGGCGGATTATACGCCGGTGAGCGTGGCGGACCAGAAGGTGAAGAAATCCGACGGGGAAATGGTCATTGAACTGAAGCGGACAAAGGATATCCTGAAGAGCCTGGGAGAAAATAAGCCGGAAGGCCAGTTCCTCTGCGGTTTTTCGATGGAAACGGAGAATGTGCTGGAAAACTCCCGGAAGAAGCTGGCCTCGAAGAACTGCGATATGATCTGCGCCAATTCCATCAAAACGGAAGGCGCGGGTTTCGGAACGGATACCAATATCATTACGCTGATCACCCGGGATCAGGAGATCGAGCTTCCCTTAATGAGCAAGGAAGAAGCCGCCCACCGGATCCTGGACGAGATATTGAAGATAACATCTTAAGGCTTCCCCTCTGGGGAAGCTGTCACCGCAGGTGACTGATGAGGTTTCCCCTCTGGGAATAATGCAGACACTTGACGAATACGAGCCGCAGGCGATGTATGAGTTTAGTGACTGCTTACGCAGAGCAAGCTGTCACCGCAGGTGACTGATGAGGCCTCATCCACCACCGGCTTTGCCGGCGGTCCCCCTTCCCCATAGGGGAAGGCTTGCCTCATCCGTCAGGCTTCGCCTGCCACCTTCCCCACAGGGGAAGGCTTGCCTCATCCACCACCGGCTTCGCCGGCGGTCCCCCTTCCCCATAGGGGAAGGCTTGAAAAGAAAACCCCCCGGCCGGAGCCGGGGGTTTTTGTCTGCCTGAGTAGCGATTATTCTACCGTGTAGGGCATTAACGCAATGTGTCTTGCTCTCTTGATGGCGGTAGTTAAAGCTCTCTGATGAGTGGCGCAGGTACCGGTCACGCGGCGCGGTAAGATCTTGCCTCTCTCGGAAACATACTTCTTTAACTTTGCGACATCCTTGTAATCGATGACGCCGGCGCCTTCGGTTGCGCCGCAGAACACACAGACTTTTCTCTTTCTGTGGACCGGACGTTTTCTGTAAGGAGCGTCAGGTCTTGCATTATCTCTATTGAATGCCATGATAACCTCCTGAACTATCAGATGAACGGAAGTCCTTCGTCGTCGACTCCGTCCGGGATATTGATGAATCCGTCGCCGGCATCCTCTGCAGGAGCTGCAGGGGCGCTGTTCTGGGGCTGGGATTCACGCTGCTGAAAACTGGAAGAGAAGGTGGAGCCGCCGGACTGCTGGGAAGCATTCCGGGATTCGGCGAATTCCTGTTCTTCCACGACGACGTCAGTGGTATAGACCCGCTGGCCGTCTCTGTTCGTGTAGGAACCGGTCTGTATCCGGCCCGTCACGATCATCTTCGTGCCCTGACGGAGATATTTCTCGGCAAATTCAGCCGCTCTGTCAAAGGCCACGCACTGAATAAAGTCAGCGGTCTGGGTGCCGTCGTCATTGCCGGACCTTCTGCCTCTTCTGTCAACAGCCAGGGTATACCGGGCGATGGCCATCTGGCGTTCTCCCTGAGAATAACGGATATCGGGATCTCTGGTCAGTCTGCCGCATAAAATAACTTTATTCATCATTCATACCTCGCATTCTTTAAGCTTCCTGCTTGACGATCAGGAATCTGAGGACCTGCTCCATGATACGAATATTGGCTTCAATCTGTGCCGGTGCATCTACCGGTGCTTCGAAAGTCACGATGTAGTAGAAGGCTTCATTCATTTTCTGAATTTCATAAGCCAGTCTTCTCTTGCCCCATTCGTCAATGTTGGCAACGGTTCCGCCGAAACGGGTAATATAACCGGTGACTCTTTCCATGGCAGCAGATCTAGCATCGTCTTCCAAATTTCCGTTGAGGACGATTACTAATTCATACTTGTTCATCTTTCTACCTCCTTCTGGTCTCTGGCCCGGGCTCTCCCCGAGCAAGGAAATGATATTACATCACGAACTGGCATTATACAATACCGGAAATAAAAAAGCAAGAGGAATTTTAAGGAAATGTCCCGCTCACTTTCCGAAAGAAAATCATAGCATAATCCCGGCAGTTGTGCTATAATCTCTTATTAAAATCGGAGTATTATCCGTAAATTGGGGCAGAATGCCCCTTAGACCGGGCGGCAGAGTACTGCCGCGTCAAGGAGAACTTATGGATAAAAAGAAGCAGAATGTGGTCAACACGTACCTGCGGTGGCCTTTCCTGGCGGGTATTGTGCTGGCACTGGCTGCGGCCGGAGCTTACTTCTACGACGTACGCATCGGCTTATTCCTGACCGCAGTTGTTCTTGCCTATTATCTGGCGGCGCTGATAATAGCAATTCTGAATAAAAAAGTTTATCTGAGAAGGCTTACGGACTTCGGCGCAGCCTTCGCCCACGTCCAGAACCAGATGCTCAGGGATATGAAAGTTCCCTTTGCCCTGGCCGCCCCTGACGGGGAGGTGGTCTGGTATAACCAGGCCTTCCTGGAAACCTTCGGCCTGATGAAGCAGCGGATCATGCTGTTCCATATCTTCCCGGAGATGGAGAAGGCGGATATCCGGAAATATGATAAGAAAGCCCTGAAGTACGGAGACTGCACCTACCGGCTTTTTGTGCATTCCCTGGATATCACGGACGCGGAAGAGGTACTGGAGACCGCCAGCTCCGGAGCCCGGAAGCTGTTCAGCATCTATCTGCTTGATGAAACGGATGAGGTCTTTTATCGCCAGTCTCTTGAAGAAGAGAAAAATGTGGTGGGACTGATCTATATAGATAATTATGAAGAGATCATGGCCGGGATCGAGGAGGTCAGGCGGTCTCTTCTGTCCGCGATGCTGGAGCGGAAGCTCAACCGGTACGCGGAAAATGTCTCCGGCGTCCTGAAAAAGCTGGAAAAGGACCGCTTCCTCCTGTTTATGACCCAGAAGGGCCTGTGGAAGATGCAGGAAGCCAATTTCGACCTGCTGGAAGACATCAAGACCGTCAATATCGGCAACGAGATGACGGCGACTTTGTCCATCGGCATCGGCTTAAACGGTGAAACGGCCGCGGCCAACTATGACATGGCGCGGGCGTCCATCGATATGGCCCTCGGCCGGGGCGGCGACCAGGCGGTGGTCCAGAACGGCGAAGACATCAGCTATTACGGCGGAAAATCCAAATCCACCGAAAGGAATACCCGGGTCAAAGCCCGGATGAAGGCGGAGTCCTTGAAGGATCTGATCAACGCGGCGGAAGATGTGATGATCATGGGCCATCCCATCAGCGACCTGGACTGCCTGGGAGCTGCCGTAGGCATTTACCGTATGGCCAGATTCTCCGGAAAGCGCGCCCGGATCGTCATGGGGGCCGTGACAAACAGCATGAAGCCTCTTATGGCCCGTTTCCGGGAGAGCGGAGAATATGAAGAGGACCTGTTTATCGACCGGGAGACGGCCCTGAAGACCTTCAAACCGGCGACGCTTCTGGTGGTGGTGGATACCAACCGGCCTTCCTATACCGAATGTCCGGACCTTTTGAACCGGGCCGAGAGGATCGTTGTGATGGATCATCACCGGCAGGGCAAGGAGCGCATCGACAACGCCACGCTCTCCTACGTGGAGCCCTTTGCTTCTTCCGCGTCGGAAATGGTGGCGGAAGTGGTCCAGTATTACGATCCGGCCATCAAGCTGCACGCCCTGGAGGCGGACGCAGTGCTTTCCGGCATCGTCATGGATACCAATAATTTCGTGGATAAGGCCGGCGTCCGGACCTTTGAAGCGGCGGCGTATCTCCGGCGGAACAATGCCGACGTCACCCGGGTCAGAAAGCTTTTCCGGGACAACATGGACGATTACAAGCTCCGGGCGGAGACCGTCCACCGGGCTGAGATCTTCCGCCAGCATTACATCATTTCGGTCTGTCCCGATGAAGCGGGCAACAAAAACCAGACCGTGGTGGCCGCTCAGGCGGCCAATGAGCTCCTGGAGATCGACGGCGTAAAAGCCAGTTTCGTGCTGACGAATTTTGAAGGAAAGATCTATTTAAGCGCCCGGTCCATCGATGAAGTCAATGTTCAGGTGCTGATGGAAAAGATGGGCGGCGGCGGGCATATGTCCGTGGCGGGCGCCCAGTTTACCGATAAAACCATTGATGAAGTGATCGCCTGGCTGAAAGAGGTGATCGTGGACAGTGAAAAGGAGTGACCCCTATGCAGGTGATTTTACTTGAAGATATCAAAAACGTTGGAAAAAAGGGTGACGAGGTCACCTTAAAGGACGGCTACGCCAGGAACCTGATCTCCAAGAAGCAGGTGGTGGAAGCCACCCCGAAGAACCGGAACGACCTGAAGCTCCAGCAGGCCCATGATAAAAAAATGGCGGAGGAGCGGCTGAAAGAAGCGCAGGAGCTGGCGGAAAAGCTCAGCGGCATGTCGGTCACCGTCGGCCTGAAGGTGGGAAAAGACGGCAGGATCTTCGGTTCGGTTTCTTCCAAAGAAATAGCGGAAGCCTGCAGGAGCCAGCTGAACCTGGACGTGGATAAGAAGAAGCTGGTGCTTCCCGAACCCGTTAAGGAGCTGGGAAAGATCACGGTGCCCTTAAAGCTGCACCCCCAGGTGACCGCCTCCATCAACGTTATCGTCGCGGAAGAGTAAGACCGTTATGCCGACAGAAGATGTTTTAGTCAAACGGGTGCCGCCCCATTCCACGGAAGCGGAGCAGTCGCTGGTAGGCGCCATGCTGTACAATCCGGAAGCGATACCGGACGTGATCGAGCTGGTTTCCGGAGAAGATTTTTACGAGCATCAGTACGGCGTCATCTACAGCACCCTCTGCGAGCTTTACCAGGCGGGAAAGCCGGCGGACGTCATCAACCTTCAGAACGCTCTGAAGACCAAAGAGGTGGCGCCGGAGATCTACAGCCTGGAATTCTTAAGAGACCTGTTAAACGCGGTCTTTACATCGGCCAATCTGACCTCCTACGCCCGGATCGTCCGGGAAAAGGCGCTGCTCCGGAGGATGATCCGGACCTTCTCCGATCTGGAAAACAGCTGTTATCTGGAGAAGGAAACGACGGATGAGCTGGTGGAGCGCACCGAGAAAGAGGTCTTTGACCTTCTGGAACAAAGAAAAGATACCATCAGCAGGCCTATAGACGAGCTGACCCTGAACGCCCTTCAGAAGATCGAGGAAGCCGCGAAGAACGGCGGGGGCATCACGGGCATCCCTACAGGCTTTACCCAGCTTGACTATATGCTTACCGGGCTCCAGCCCTCTGACCTGATCCTGGTGGCAGGGCGGCCTTCCATGGGAAAAACCGCTTTTGCGTTAAACCTGGTGGACAATATTTCTGTCAAACATGAGTATAAGACCGCCATCTTCGAACTGGAAATGAGCGGCGAGCAGCTGGTGAACCGTATGATCGCGATGGAATCCCACGTGGATTCCCAGAAGTTAAGGACCGGAAACCTGTCCGACGTGGAGTGGGACGAGATCGTGGAGGCTTCCTCCGAGATCGCCCGGTCCAACATCATCATCGACGATACCGCCGGCATTACCGTTTCGGAGCTTCGGAGCCGCTGCCGGCGCTATAAGCTGGAAAAGGGCCTGGATCTGATCATCATCGACTATCTTCAGCTGATGTCGGGTTCCGGAAAGGCTTCCGACAACCGTCAGCAGGAAATCTCCGAAATGACCCGGTCCTTAAAGCAGCTGGCCAGGGAACTGAACGTTCCCATCATTCTGCTGTCCCAGCTGTCCCGTGCCCCGGAACAGCGGGCGGACCATCGGCCCCAGCTTTCCGACCTTCGTGAATCCGGCGCCATCGAGCAGGACGCGGACATCGTCATCTTCCTGTACCGGGACGAGGTTTACGATAAGGAAACGGAAAAGAAGGGCATTGCCGAGATCATCGTCCAGAAGCAGCGAAACGGCCCCATCGGCACCGTAGAGCTGGCCTGGCTGGCGGATCTCACCAAATTCTCCAATCTGGAGTATGTGAATTAAAAAAATATCAATCCTTCAAGGAGCCTAAATGAACGAAAAACACTATCTTTTTACCTCGGAATCCGTAACCGAGGGACATCCTGACAAGATCTGCGACCAGATCTCCGACGCGGTGCTGGACGCGCTGCTGGCGGAAGACCCCATGAGCCGTGTGGCCTGCGAGACCTGCTGTACCACCGGCCTGGTGCTGGTCATGGGTGAGATCACGACCCAGGCCTATGTGGACATTCAGAAGATCGTCCGGCAGACGGTCAACGACATCGGCTATACCCGGGCCAAGTTCGGCTTTGACGGTGCCACCTGCGCGGTGATCACCGCCATTGACGAGCAGTCGCCGGATATCGCCATGGGCGTGAACCGGGCCCTGGAGGTCCGGGAAAACACCATGACCGAGGACGAGCTGGATCTGATCGGCGCCGGCGACCAGGGCATGATGTTCTGCTACGCCTCGAACGAGACGCCGGAA
>JAFRVX010000185.1 GCA_017438305.1 Lachnospiraceae bacterium
GCACCAAGATAATAAAAGGGCTATAAGGGCATACGAGAAAGCCGGGTTTAAAATCATTAAATCACTTCCAAAACATGAGATGTTTGAGGGAGAAAAAGTAGATTGCTGGCTGATGGAATTAGCACTGTAGATTCCAGTTTTCCGCGGTGCAGACATTCGCATTCCGCTGCGCTTCATGCTCATGCCGCGCTGTCGCGCTATCGGCTGTTCGCAATATGAGCGTCTCTGTGAGCAAGCTCCCGGCCGCTCAATTGCTCCATCCGGCACCGCTCGTAGAAACGCGCAAATATAAAAAAAACATTCGGAAAATAAACGAAATAAAAAGGAATCAGTTATGAGCACAAGAAAAGAAATCGTCAGCAGCTACTATGAGCAGTATGATGAGGACCGGCGGACCGTAAGGTCGCGGCACGGTCAGCTGGAATTCTGCACGACAATGGCCTATATCCATCGTTATGCCGGTGAGAACGCAAAGGTGCTGGAGGTCGGCGCGGGAACCGGGAGATACTCCATTGCCCTTGCCGAAGAAGGCATGGACGTAACGGCGGTCGAACTGGTGGAGAGCAATCTCGCGGTTCTCCGGGAAAACAGCAAAGGGCTGGAGAACCTTAGATCGTTTCAGGGTGATGCGGCAGACCTGAGCCGGTTTCCGGATGATACTTTTGATCTGACCCTGGTTTTAGGGCCGATGTATCATCTGTATGAAGCAGACGAAGTAAACCGGGCAATTGACGAGGCGGTCCGGGTCACAAAGCCCGGCGGCGTTATGATGTTTGCTTTCATATCGGTATTTGCTATAATGTATTCCAACTATTTCTACGGAAACTGGGCCGACGGGCAGGCCGAGAATTTCACGGAGGATCATCAGGTAAGACATTTCAAAGAACAGCTTTTTACCGGGTATGATGTTGCGGAGTTTGAGGAGCTGTTCCGCGAAAAACCCGTCGAATGGATTACGACAGCGGGAGTGGACGGGCTGCTGGAACCCATCGAAAAACGTCCCGACTTTTCCATGACGGATGAGGATTTCAAAGCGCTTTCCGAATGGTATCTGCACTTTTCCGAAAAGCGTGAGTTACTGGGAAACACCAATCATCTGCTGTATATCTGCCGGAAAACCGCATAAGGGCTGGCATCAGTCAGACACAAAAGCAGGTGAAGAACCAGTCGTGATGAACAGCAAAAGAAACAGCCTGAGACATAAGAGCAGGAAACAGGCACGAGAATCAGGTAAGAAACAGTCAGGATCATGAAACAGAACTTAAGCTTTATTTTTGTCCATGGGCTGTCCGGCTGGGGCAGTTATGATAAGCAGTATCGGTATATGCCCTACTGGGGAATGCGGGGCGGAGATCTGATGCAGTTTCTGAACGGTCTGGGATATGCATGCTTCGCCGCATCGGTGGCGCCCAAGGGAAGCGCCTGGGACAGGGCCTGCGAATTATATGCCCAGCTTGCCGGGACCCGGACGGATTACGGCGCCGTCCACAGCAGGAAATACGGCCATGCACGGTTTGGAAGGGACTTTTCCGATAAACCGCTGCTCCCCGCATGGGGGCCGGAGACCCGGCTGGTGCTTCTGGGGCATTCCTTCGGCGGGGTAACGGTCAGGCTGTTTTCGGAACTTCTGGCCAACGGAGACGCCGATGAAAAGGCGGGTCAGATGCCTGACGGGCTAAACATCAATATGGAAGAAATTTCCCCGCTCTTTCTGGGCGGCATGGGGGACAGGATCCACAGCATCATCACCCTGGCTGCGCCGACAAACGGCACAACAGCCTATGATCTGTTTCAGGATCCCTCTTTTCATCCGGAAAGGATCCGGGTCCCCTGGTGGAGCAGGGCCCTGGCAGCCATGATGTCAAGAGGCGTCAGACCCAGAAGCGACGGGCGGGACGAAAGGGATTTTGCGGCCCATGACATGCAGATCGATCATGCTTTGGCTTTAAACAAAAGGATCGCCACGCTGCCGCACGTCTATTATTTTGCCGTCCCCTGCAGCTTTACGGAAAAGCAGGCCGACGGTACTCACAGGCCGAAGCGCGGCATAGAACCTCTCTTTGTCATGCGGTCCAGCCAGATCGGTGCCTATACGGGAAAGTCTGCCGGAGGAATCGTTTTTGATGAAACCTGGCAGGAGAACGACGGCCTCGTGAACACGGTTTCCGCCGGTGCGCCGATGGGAGAACCTTCAAAACAGCTTAGTATAGATCTTTCGGAATGCGGAAAAAAGATCCGGGGAAAAAAGGTTTCTTCTTCCAATGAGGAAAAGCCGGAAAAGAAAGCTTCTTCATCCCGGGAAGCAATGTCCGGCATGAAAGAAACAGCCTCCGGGCAGAACATTCCTGAGCGGGAACCGATCCTTCCCGGCATCTGGAACGTCTTCCCGCCTTGCGACGGCGATCATATGTATCCCCAGGGCGGACTGGTCAGAAAGCATGATATCCGCGGCTTCTATCAGGAACTGCTGGATCTGGTGGCTGCCCTGTAAGGCCAACCTTGTAAAGCCAACCCTGTAAAGCCGTCGGGGGACTGCTTCTCAAACCGTCTCCTCCGGGCAATACAGAACTTTGAAAAATCAGAAAGTAATACAGAACCCTGATACACGGTTGTGAATAAGAACTCTGATAATCAGCAGTGAATAAGAGATCTGACAATAAGGAGAACATAAGATGAATGAAAAACGCACACCCGGGACCGGCCGGGTCATTCCCGGAAAAACAAGGATAATTTCTCTGTTGGCGGTGCTGCTCATTTTCGGCCTTTTCCGCCCGGTCCATGCGGATTCCGGACCGAAGCCGTCTGTCCATGTTCTGTTTGAAAACGTGGGAGATACGGTCTGCTACGGCACACTGCTCTCCAGAACAGAATCCACGGGGCCGGCCTGGGCCGATTCTTTTAACCGGGAAAATTATGAGCGTTACGGCAACGGGATGACAGAGGATGAGTGGAGAGGATTTATCGATTATCAGGATGCGGACGGCTTCTTTTTTCTCCAGAGAGCCTGGAGAATTGATAAGGAACATGCGCTGGATTGGACTTATTATCCGCCCCGGACTTTTAAGGTACTTCTTTATTTTCCGGAAACAGGAAGATTTGCCGTCAGCAGGGTCATGGACCGCACGGCTTTTTCTTCATGGTACATCATCGATCTGAAAGCCTGGGCGGAAGGCGGGGATACGGATCTGGAGATCCGGAACGGCTATCGGTTCGGAGCGGAAGCTTTGAAAATGGCCGGACGGCTTCTTCTGACGATCCTGCTGGAGGTCCTTGTGGGCCTGCTTTTCCGCTTCAGAAGCAAACGGCAGATCAGGCGCATCGTCCTGGTGAATATCATCACCCAGGTGCTTTTGAATCTGGTGCTGTTCTGGGCGGATTTCCGGTACGGACCTCAGGCTTTTGTTTTTGCCTGTGTCCTGATGGAACTGTTCATCGTCCTGGCTGAGGCAATAGCCTATACAAAACTGCTCCCGGAAAAAGAGCCGGGCAGGACGACGGGAAGCACAGGGATCTGCTGGCTGTATTCTCTTACGGCAAATGCGGTATCCTTTGCAGCGGGACTGATTATTCCGTTCCTGTAAAACCGGCAGGCAGCGGTGAGAAGATTGCGGAAACATTTACGATTACAGCAGCCGGGTACAAAAGCGCTGAGATCGGGAAGAAACCGCTGCGGAAAACGTGAGGAAATCTTGATAACAACATACCTGTCAAAACAGGAAGAACATTAACAGACCTGTTGAAATCGGGAGAGTATGATGCTGAAATTTAATGAAGAGAAACAGATAAGGAGTGTCAGAGGAGCGCTTCAGCTCCGGGAACAGATCGAAAAGACGGTGGATCGGGTCTGGGATGAGGACCTTAAAAACCTCTGCTGGCTGGGGATCGGCGGGACCTGGGCCAGCTGTCTGCAGGCTGTCTGCCACATGAAGGAAAGAACCGGGCTGGAAGTGTTTTCCGCCAATGCCGCTGAGTACTGCACCACAGGGGACAGACGGATCGGTAAAGGGACCTGCATGGTGATATCCTCCGTTTCCGGAACCACTGCGGAAATGGTCGAGGCTGTAAAGAAAGCCCGGGACGCAGGGGCATATGTCCTGGGCTTTATCGATCATGAACAGACGCCTCTGGCAGAGCTGGTAAATACCTGCATTACTTATCCGGGGAATGAACAGCTGAAGTTTTTCATGACGGCGGACCGGTTCCTGAAAAATGAAAAGGTCCTGCCAGATTATGAGGAAATGTACCGTCAGTTCGACTGCTGCCTCCCGGAAGCGCTGGCGTCCGTGGAAAAGGCAGCGGATGACTTCGGCAGGGAATTTGCGCTTGCCCATAAGGACGATCCCCTCCATTATTTCATCGGCGAGGGCACCCTTTACGGGGCCGCGTATTCCTATGCCATGTGTTACTGGGAGGAGATGCACTGGCTCCGCACGAAGTCCATCCATGCGGCGGAACTGTTTCACGGGATGCTGGAGATCCTGGATGAACAGACGCCGGTCACCCTGTTTATCGGGGAAGACAGCCAGAGACCCCTGGGAGAGCGGGCGGAGCGCTTCCTTAAGAAGATCTGCCGGAATGCAACGATAATCGATACCCGGAATTACTGTCTTCCCGGGATCGATGATAAGTACCGTCCCATGGTCTGCCATCTGGTGATGCATGCCGTAACGAACCGGATCGATGCTCATCTGGAAGCTTTGACCGGCCATGATATGACTCTTCGCCGGTATTACCGGCAGTTTGATTATTGATCCGGCAGGAGGATAGCTATGAAACTGGCCTGTGTGGGGGATTGCTGTATTGATTATTATGATGAATCGGGAAAGGGGTTTCCGGGCGGGAACGCGGTAAATACAGCGGTTTATTTCCGCCGTCTTGGCGGGGAAGCTTCTTACACGGGTCCTGTGGGACAGGACCATTACGGAGAGCAGCTCCGCGCTGCGCTTCTTGAAAAGGGCGTGGATATCAGCCATCTGAAGACCGTGCCCGGCAAAACGGCCGTTACGCACGTGACGATTCAGGACGGTAACCGGGTCTTCGGCGCGTATGAAGAAGGCGTAATGGCGGATTTCCGGCCATCGGCCGAGGATGTTGATTTTCTCTGCAGCCATGATCTGGCTGCCGCAGTCCTGTGGGGGCATGCGGAGGATGCGCTGAAGGAGATCCATGCCCGCGGGGTCCCGGTTTCCTATGATGCTTCGGATGCGCCTTTTCATGAAACGGCCCTGTCCGCCGCGCCGTATACGACACTGTTCTTCTTTTCGGATGATAAGAGCGATACGGAAGGCCTGAAAGAGAAAATGAAGACCATCTTCCGGCTGGGCCCTTCGGCAGTGATTGCCACCCGTGGGAATAAGGGGAGCCTGGCCTTTGACAGAACAGGATTTGAAGCGTGTGAAGCCCCGGACGTCCCGGTGGTGGACACCCTGGGCGCCGGCGACAGCTATATCGCCGGTTTCCTGAAGGGTTGGCTGGAAAAGAAGCCGCTGAAGACCTGCATGGAGGAAGGCACCCGCAATGCCGCCATCACGATCGGGTACACAGGCGCCTGGCAGCAGTGAGGATGCAGTAAGGAAGCAGTAAGGATGCCGCGAAGGGAAAGTAAGGACTGAGATGAGGCGGGAGCCTTTACAGAAAAGCATTGACAAGAAAGAAGCAACGGGGAACAGACTGAGGATGTAAAAAAATAGAACATATGTTCACCAATGCCTTTATTATTCCCGATATTTGTGGTATAATATCTCACAGTTGAAACCGACGGAATCCGTACGAAAGGACTTCAGGACAAATCAAAAAGTAACCCATAACAAGAACAGAATAAAAACAACAGAATAAAACAACTCAGTAAAATTCAGCAGAAATACGTAATGCGGCAATGGGGCAGTATTACGTCATATATAGCAGAGCAGCAAAATCGCGCAATACATCGACGCGTCAGAACTGCGGGATGATAACGCTGGAATAATACAATAGAAAAAAGATTCAGCGAAAGGTTTATAAACACCCTCAGGACGAAACTTATGGAAATTCGGGAGCTCACGGCCTATGCCGAAGAAAAATATCATATGGCAGAGGAGTACAAGTGGGCCTCATTTCCCGGCTTCTCCGTGATCCCTCATCCGAGGAGCGGCAAATGGATCGCGCTGTTTATGCGCCAGTGGGATCAGGAGACGGGGACGCAGATAGAATGCTGCGACCTGAAATGCGGACAGGAGTGCCTGAAAACCGTCCAGGCTCCATATCTTTCCCTTCCCATACGGATGAAGGGGACGGAATGGATCAATGTCCGGTTTGAAAAAGAGACGGATCCGGAGACGGTCTTCCGGCTTTTTGACCGGGCGGTTTCCCTGGGAGAAAAGACCGGCTTTACGATCGTTCTTGACAATACATCGCCTGTCCGGGATAAAGCAGGTCAACAGGATTCGAGAGACAAGGTGTCCGGAACAGTATATCAGGATACGGCCATACCTGCTCCGGGAACTTTCAGTCGCGGCAGTGGTGCAGGCTCCTATAACAATTCCGGTAATAATACGCAGAGCAATAATACGCAAAATAACAATACTCAAAACAGCAATCCCCGAAACAATACTTCCGGTAATAAGAACGCGGATAAGAAAGGCGTCGATATTCATGTTAATAAGGTAATTGACACGGATATTGTGGATACCATCATCCGTGATACGGTCATCCCGGCCATCGGCGGACTGATAAAAAAGGGGAGAGTTTTTTTTCGGGAAAAACAGGAAAATGCCCGCAGGCAGGCGCTTCCCGAAAGGCTCCGGCAGCTTCGCCGTCTGTATCATTACGGTCCCGAAACCCGGGAAGAAAAGGCCCGGAACTTTTATCATCAGGCCGTTTTCATGAAGGACTTCGAGGATGATGCACCCTGGCCCGGAGATTTTTACAGTTATCTTCCGACATACCAGGACATGACTACGAACCAGCTCCGCGGATACTTTTCCTGGCGGACCCAGGTCAGGAAAGGGGAATACCGGCGCATCGCTCCTTCGGCATTCTATGTGTATCTTTATGAACTGCTGAACGGCATTGGAGCGGAACCCGGCCAGGATGTACTGAACAAGATGGAAGCCTTTGAAAAAGGATATCTGGACGCCGGGATCATCAAGGGGAATATAGCCGGGGATGATTATCTGATCTCAAAATACAAGAAGGATCTTAAAAAGTGGATGCTGGAATATGCGGTTATCCGGGAACTGCCGGCTGAAACCGCTGTCAGATATGAAGAACCTGAGCAGAGAGAACGGGATGAAGCGCTGGCAGTCTTAAGGGCGCCGGATCAGTTCCCGGATGAAACGGTTTTTGATGCGCTGATGTGTTTCAGCGACAGAAGGCTTTTACAGTCTCCTGTCCTTAAGGCAGACGAAGTCCGGGGAAAGCACCTGTTCTCCCAGGCCTGGAGGCACGCAAAAGCGGAATATGGGGAAGGACAGAACGATCTGTTTGAGCGCTGTTTCGGAAAGGCCGGAAAACGGAGCTGGTATCCGCTTTCAAGCACGCTGTATTACATGCAGGAAAAGCCGAAGGATCAGGAATATCAGCTGAACGCGGCCCGCCGTTATGTGTGTCGGAAGGGCTTCTGGCAGGAAGAAAGTTATGAAAAAACCTTCTTTGACCGGGACTTCTTCCGTGGTTTCATGCGTGAAACGGACCGGATGCTCCGACAATACCTGAAAACCGGCCGTTATCTTAAGGAGAAGCCGGAAGATAAGTGGGCGCGTCCGTTCCTGGAAAAAGTGATCGAGGAAGATAAACAGGACATCCTGGAAGCCTCCCGGAAGAAGATCGTCATCAACTTCGAAAACCTGGACCGGATCCGGGAAGAGTCGCTGATCACCCGGGACAGCCTGCTCGTGGAGGAGCCGGAGGAAAGAAGCGGTACGGATGCAGGGGCTTATGCGGGAAGTATGGATAATAATCCGGAAGCTTCCGCAGCGGCTGGGGCAGCGAAATCAACGGAAGCAGCCGGAGCGGCACGATCAGAGGAGGATTCTGAGGAAAATCCGCTGTTAAGTTCCCTTCAGGCCAGGATCCTCCGGATGCTGCTTGACGGTGAAGATGAAGCGGCCGTGACCCGGCTGATCCGGGAGGAACACAGCATGCCTTCTCTGGAGGCAGACCGGATCAATGAAGCCTTATATGATGAGATCGGCGATATCGTTGTCTGGGCGGAGGACGACCGGCTGGTTCTTGAAGATACCTATCGGGAGGACCTGGAACGATTATTGTGAGAAGCTGCGGAGGCAGGTTTCATTCCTGAAAACATCAGCTTTTATAGACTTCAGCTGCTGTAAACGTCAGTATCTTTACGGCTTGACTGACTGATGATCCGACTGATTTATGAATTTGAAGACGGTATTGTCAGTTCCGGAAGTTAGATAGACAGGCCGGACATGAAAGATCATCAAGACCGGCTGCAGCAGATATAAATACAGGAGTAAACATGACAGAAAATAAAAAGGTGCCGAAACGGATATCCCAGGCTGTGCTCAACTCCCTGAAAGGAGGGGTGGTGCCCAGGATCGGCCTTCCTTATATTGCCGTGGGGCGGAAAAACGAGATCGAAGCCCTGCTGCATGACGTGGATATCATTTCGGAAGGAGGAGCTTCCTTCCGCTTTATTACGGGCCGCTACGGGTCCGGCAAAAGCTTCCTGCTCCAGACCATCAGGAATTACGTGATGGACCGGGGCTTTATCGTGGTGGACGCGGATCTTTCCCCGGAGCGGCGCCTGCAGGGCACCCGGGGCCAGGGACTGGCCACCTACCGGGAGCTCATCGGCAATCTTTCCACAAAAACAAAGCCGGAGGGAGGCGCCCTGACCCTGGTGCTGGACCGCTGGATCAGCGCCGTGCAGACGGAAGCCTCTCAGGAGACCGGCCTCATGCCGGGGGACCCGGGGCTCTTAGCGGCCACCGACCGGAAGATCATGGCCGTCACCTCTTCCATAAGCGAGCTCGTCCACGGCTTTGAGTTTGCCCGGCTGCTTTCCGCCTATTATCATGCCTCCATGGAGGGCGATGATGAGACCAAGGCGAAGGTGGTGCGGTGGTTCCGGGGCGAGTACAGCCTGAAGCGGGAAGCCAGGGAAGAACTGGGCGTCAACGTAATCATCACGGACGACGACTGGTACGATTACCTGAAGCTTTTCGCGGTGTTCTTCCGCCTGGCCGGTTATACGGGCCTGATGATCATGGTGGATGAGCTGGTGAACATCTATAAGATCCCCAATTCCATCACCCGGCAGTACAATTACGAAAAGATCCTGACCATGTACAACGATACCCTTCAGGGAAAAGCCAGGTATCTGGGCATTATTATGAGCATCACGCCCCAGGCGCTGGAAGACAAGCGGCGGGGTATTTACAGCTACGAAGCCCTGAGATCCCGCCTGGCCGAGGGACGGTTTTCCCGGCCCGGCGCCCGGGATCTTCTGGGGCCGGTCATCCGCCTGGAACCGCTGGTCCCGGAGGAGATGCTGGTGCTGTGCGAGAAGCTGGCGGACATGCATGCCGATCTGTATAATTATGAGCGGCAGCTTTCCATGGAAGACCTGGAGACTTTTATCAGGATAGAATACGGCCGGATCGGGGCGGATCAGAACATCACGCCCCGGGAAGTGATCCGCGACTTTATCGAGCTTCTGGATCTGCTGTATCAGAATCCGGGGACGGCGATCGCATCTCTTCTGGAATCCGATGAATTTTCCTACGCAAAATCCGACGCGGTCTCCGACGATACAGGCGACGGATTCGTGGAGTTTACGATATAAATTTCGTTAAGCGTTGTGTGCGGGAAACTTAGCCCTGACTGTCCTATGGATTTTGATCATATAATGTATGCTGACTGTATATGGGATTTACAGTAAAAGTGTATGTTAGCAGCATGTGGAATTCAGAGCATAAGTGCATGCTGACAACATGCGGAATTTGTTTATAAAATCAGTGTGCGTTAACGCTGCACGGAGTTTTTTATGAATGTATTTGAGCGCTATGCGCCGTTTATCCAGGATTATATTTACCGTTCCGGATGGCAGAGCCTGAGGGCGGTCCAGAACGCCGCGGGGGAGGCCATTTTCGGAACCGACGACAACGTGCTCCTGACAGCCTCCACGGCCTCCGGAAAGACTGAGGCGGCCTTTTTCCCCATCCTGACCCTTCTGGAAGAAGATCCCTCAAGAAGCATCGGGGTGCTGTACATCGCCCCGCTGAAGGCGCTGATCAACGATCAGTTCAGCCGGCTTAACGAACTCTGCGAAGAGGAGGGGATTGCGGTCCACCGCTGGCACGGCGACGTGGGCCAGTCCAGCAAGCGGAAGCTTCTGAAAAAGCCTTCGGGGATCCTGCAGATCACGCCGGAATCCCTGGAATCGCTGATGATCAACAAGCATATGGAGATCCCGTCTTTGTTCAACGATCTCCGGTTCATCGTGATCGACGAGATCCATTCCCTTCTCAGGGCTGACCGGGGCCTCCAGACATTCTGCCTGATCGAAAGACTCTGCCGTCTGGCAGGCTGCAATCCCCGGAGGATCGGCCTTTCCGCCACCATCGGGAATCCGGAAGAAGCCGGGAAATTCCTGGCCGCCGGCAGCGGCAGGGCCACGCGCGTCCCTCGCTTTGACGGCGGGAAAGAGGTCTGGCGCCTGTCCATGGAGCACTTCTTCAATTCCGGTCCCCAGGCGGACGAAATAAAAGAGGCGCGGGAAGGTGGTTTCTGGCCGGAAACAGAGCCGGAACAGGATGGAAAGCTCCTGAGGAAGGATGAAAGGTCGATTTCGGAAAACGTAAAACCGGTATCAGAAAAGTCGGTATCGGAAAAGTCGGTGTCGGAAAAGCTGGTATCGGAAAGACTGCTGACGCCGGGAAAAGAAGAACCGATCCCGCTGCAGCCCCTCCGGCCTTTAGGACGTATGTCGGGGGTAAAAGAGGGTTCCGTGCCAGGTGAGTTAAAAGATCTTTCAGATGAAGCGTTTCTTTCGGGTAAAGATCCTCTTTCAGGTAAAAAGCCTCCTTCGGGTAAAGAGCTTCTTTCGGATAAAGACATTCTTCCGGATGAGGGCCTGTTTTATGATGAAGAACAGCTTCTTGAAGAGAAAACCGATACCGCCCCCGCGGCGGCGGACCCCGGATACGGCTATATCTTTGAACATTCCCGGGGCAGAAAATGCCTGATCTTTACCAATTCCCGGGAAGAGTGCGAGGCGGTCTGCCAGCTCCTCAGACGTTATTGCGAAGCCAATCATGAGCCGGACCGCTTCCTGATCCATCATGGTAATCTTTCGGCTTCCTACCGGGAAAGCGCGGAAGAGGATATGAAGGATGATGATTCCCTGATGTCGGTCTGCGCGACGGCGACTTTGGAACTGGGCATCGACATCGGCCGGCTGGAGCGGGCTTTTCAGATCGACGCGCCTTTTACGGTCTCCGGCTTCCTGCAGCGTATGGGAAGAACCGGACGGCGGGGCGATCCTTCGGAGATGTGGTTTGTGATGCGGGAAGAACCCGCCGGCGCCCGGGCGATGGTCCCGGAAACCATTCCCTGGTATCTGATCCAGGGGATCGCCCTGGTGCAGCTGTATATCGAAGAACGGTTTGTGGAGCCGCCCCGGATGGACAGGCTGCCTTACAGCCTTCTGTACCATCAGACCATGAGCAC
>JAFRVX010000186.1 GCA_017438305.1 Lachnospiraceae bacterium
ATGGCAGATCCTGCCGCCCATAAATCAGAGCGCACAGATCATTCATTGATCCATGCGTTCTTTTTCTTTACAGTCCATTTCTGTTGTTGTACAATAGCAGGAACGGGCCTGTATTTATCAGGACCCGCATCCGGATATCATGGAAACAACAACGGAAATAAATACCGCAGGAGTCTGAAAACAACCATGGAAAAAAGAGGACTGACCAGTTCCGAAGCGAAGGAAAGGCTTAAGGAATACGGTTACAACAAACTGAAGGAAGAAAAAGAGAAGAGTTTTGCGCAGCTGCTTTTAGGCCAGGTGCTGAACCCCATGACAGGGATCCTGGCAGCGGCGGTGGTACTGTCCGTCATTCTGAAGGATTACAGCGAAGCCGCCATCATCTTCTTCGTCATCTGCGCCAACGCCGTGATCGGGGCCGTTCAGGAAAAGAAAGCCCAGGGCGCTCTGGAGGCGCTTAAGAAGCTGTCGGTGCTGAAGGCCACGGTGCTTCGTGACGGCGTGGTCAAAAACATCGACGCCGAGGAACTGGTGCCGGGAGACATCGTTTATCTTGCGGAAGGGCAGGAAGTCCCGGCGGATATGCGGCTTCTGGAGACTCACAACCTGAAGATCAATGAGACCACCCTGACCGGCGAATCGGTCCCGGTGGAAAAGGACGCTGCAAAGGTCTCCGACGATAAGACGGCTGTCGCCGACCGGCTGGACCGGGCCTATATGTCCACCTCCGTGACCTACGGCCGGGGCGTCGGCGAAGTGACCGAGACCGGCATGCACACCCAGATGGGTAAGATCGCCGAGATGGTCAGCAATGAAAAAGAAAAGCCCTCGCCCCTGCAGAAGGCCATGGCGGACTTAAGCAAGTGGCTGGGCCTGGCCTGTGTCGCTATCTGCGCCATCATCTTTGTGATCGGTCTGATCCAGAAGCAGCCCGTGGCGGATATGCTGCTCACCGCCGTATCCCTGGCCGTGGCCGCCATCCCCGAAGGCATCGTGACCATCGTGACCATCGTCATGGCTCTGGGCGTCACCCGGATGGCAAAGCTGAACGCCATCGTCAAAAACCTGCCCGCGGTGGAGACCCTGGGCTCCGTGACCTACGTCTGCTCCGATAAGACCGGCACCCTGACCCAGAACAAAATGACTGTGGTCAAGGCCTACTGCAACAGCCATTTCACCGACCTGAGCGACCTTTCCGAGCGGGACCGGAACCGTTTCCTGAAGGGTTTCGTACTCTGCAACGACGCTGCCCTGGACGGAAACAATGAGGTGGGCGACCCCACCGAGATTGCCCTTTTATATTTCGGCGTGGAGCACAATCTTTCCCAGGAAGAAGCCCTGTCGGTCCACAACCGGGTGAACGAGTGGTCCTTCGATTCCGACCGGAAGCTTATGACCACGATCCACAAGGCGGAGCGCCACAAGACCATTTCCTTTACCAAAGGCTCCACCGACGTGATCCTGTCAAAGTGCGACCGGATCATCGAAAACGGCGTCATCCGGGAGATCACCGAAGATGATAAGAAAAAGATCAATGACGCCATGACTCAGATGTCCGACGACGCCCTCCGGGTGCTGTCCCTGGCCGTCCGTTACGACGACGTGGTCCCCACGGAAGAGAATATGATCTACGTGGGCATGGTGGGCATGATCGACCCCGAACGGAAGGAATGCATCGAAAGCATCCGCGTCTTCCACGAAGCCGGCGTCAGGACCCTGATGATCACCGGCGACCACAAGAACACCGCCTTTGCCATAGCGAAGAAGCTGGGCATTGCCGAAAATATCGACCAGTGCATCATGGGTCCCGAGATCGACGCCATGGACGACGAGACCCTGACCGAGCGGATCAGCGATCTGCGCGTCTTTGCCCGGGTCGCCCCCGAGCATAAAGTCCGGATCGTCAAGGCGCTCCAGGCCACCGGCAACGTGGTCTCCATGACGGGCGACGGCACCAACGACGCCCCGTCCTTAAGAGCCGCCGACGTCGGCGTGGCCATGGGCATCACCGGCACAGACGTGGCCAAGGGAGCCGCGGACATCGTCCTCCAGGACGATAAATTCACCACTATTGAAAGAGCCATCCGGGAAGGGCGGAACATCTACGCCAACATCAGGAAATCCATCATCTTTGCCATTTCCTCCAACCTTTCCGAGATCGTGGCTATCTCCGCCGCCATCTTCATGGGCCTGTCGGCGCCGCTTAGGGCGATGCACCTGCTCTGGGTCAACCTGCTGACCGACAGCCTGCCCTGCTTTGCCCTGGGCGTGGATCCCAACTCCTCCAAAGACGTGATGAAGGATAAGCCCCGGAAGAGCAGCGAAGGCGTCTTTGCCAACGGCGGCATAACGATCATGGCCGTTTTCAGCATCCTGATCGCCCTGCTGACGCTGGGCGGCTTCCTGTTCCCGGCCATCCGCCAGGTGACCGGCAGCGGCTCCGGCTTCAGCCTGAAAGCCCTCCGGGAAGCCTACCAGGTCCCCGGCGTCCTGATGCTGGGCCAGACCTACGCCTTCTGCATCCTGTCCCTGTCCGAGCTGACCTACGCCGCCGGCATGCGGGACATCAACACCAGCATCTTTAAGATCAACTGGCTCGACAACAAGCTGATGCTTGGCGCCATGGCCTTCGGCCTGCTGGTGCAGATCGCCGTCACCGAGATCCCCTTCTTCGCCAAGGCCTTCAGCCTGGTATCCTTAAGCTCCACGGAATGGCTGTGCATGATCGCCGTTTCGCTGATACCGCTCCTGATGCACGAGATCATGGTGCTGGTGAGGAGAAAGCGGTAAATCAGATAATACAAGCGGCTTGAAACCGGTAAGGTTTATCCCTGCCTGAGAGAGCACTGAATGCCGGGTATTGAATCCGTCGTGAGATATAATGATGATGCAGCGGACAGATAGCTGCTCCGCTGCATATTAAAATCACTAGGGAGGGCGGAAGCATGTTGGATTATCAGATTGTTGAAAAGGCACCGTTTACGATCATCGGCGTCAGACGGAAGTTCAATTCCGAAACCAGTTATCAGGAGGTACCGAAGTTCTGGGATGAATGGCTTGCCCAGGGGGAGGATCACCCCATAATGGGAACCTTCGGAGCGTGCCTCGATATGGAAGGAAATGATTTTGATTACTGGATTGCAGATCTGTATTTCCCCTGGGAAGAGGTTCCGGAAGGCTGCGAGACAAGAGTGATCCCTGCCAGTGCCTGGGCGCAGTTCCCCTGCACGATGGAGACCCTGCAGGATACCAACACAAAGATCTGGTCGGAATGGCTGCCGGCGCTTCAGGGATATTCCCTGGCGGGAGAGTATAATATGGAGGTCTATCTTCCGTCGGAAGACGGATCAGGAGATATGTCCGTCTATATCTGGGTGCCCATAAAGAAAGACTGAACAGAAAAGAAAAAACTGTTCAGGGAAGAAAAAAGCCTGATCAGAGAAGAAGAAAGCCTGAACGGGAAAGAAGAAGACCTGAACGAAAAGAAGACTTACAAAACAGAATAAAAAACAGAATACAGAAGATGTACATTCTGAGGGATGACCGCCGCCGGTTGGAGAACAGCCGGCGGCGGTTTTTCTGTCAGATCACCTGATTACCGGAAAACGAGGTTTCGGGTCATCGGAAGATACCAGGCCGATAAGCCGGGCTAAGCTGAACATTCAGACCAGTTCAGGCAAAACATCCGAATATGTGTAAGCAAAACATCTGGATATTAGCTTGACAAATCAGTCCGCAATCTGTCATCATAAGTAACAGAAAGGGGTAACCCTGAACTGACCGGAAATATGCTGAATACAGGAGAATTGAAGAGAGACAATTAAGGAGAAAAAGAAATATGAAATGCAGTTCATGCGGGGCTGATGTGCCCGCGGGAGCCTTTTTCTGCCCCAATTGCGGCGCAAGGCTGGAAGAAGAAAAAGAGCAGAAACAGATCGAGCAGAGAGAGCAGATCGAACAGAAAGAGCAGAAAGGAAAGAGAACCTTATTTGGGCTCAATCTTAACAGGGAACAGATTAAGGAGTTTGCTCAGAATGCCACGAAAAAGGGCGGTGATGCCTTAAAAAAGGCCGGTGAGGTACTGTCTGATAAAGCAGCGGAAGTCAAGGATGCCGCTGTTGATGTAAAAGAGGATATCACGGCCAAACTGACAGAACTTGACCGGATGCTGGAGAGCTCGATCACAGAGTATAATGATGTCTATACCCTGATGAATGATAAAGGCGTGCAGCTGTATATAGAACGCTGCAGGGCAATCGACACGATCAGCAATGTCGAACTTCTGATCAACAGCATCGCCAATCATCCGAAGAATTTCGACACGGATTTTGAGGAGATCAACACGAACCGGAAAGAATTCCAGGACGCCTGTGAGTTTGCCGAAAGAGAACTTCAGGCAGCCCGTACAGCGGCGGGCGGAGCCGGGGCAGGGATCGCTGCCGGCGCAACGGTCGCGTTCATGGCGCCCACAGCAGCCATGTGGATCGCTACCACCTTTGGTGTTGCTTCGACAGGGACAGCCATATCGACGTTAACAGGAGCCGCGGCGACGAATGCCGCGCTGGCCTGGCTGGGAGGCGGCGCCCTGACCGCCGGCGGTGCGGGAATTGCCGGAGGAAATGCCCTGCTGGCCCTTGCCGGTCCCATTGGATGGACGATTGCCGGAGCGACATTGCTGACGTCGATTCTCCTTTTTGCAAAGAAAAGGGTCAAACTGAACAAAGAGAAAAACGAAGAGATCGAGGCTGTAAAAAGAAACATCGAACAAGTCAGGGAGATGGATGGACAGATCCTGGAGATCCTGACGCAGACCGCAAAGATCCGCAGCAGTCTCAATGATAACTATCATGATTGTCTGCCGATGTTCGGCGGAGATTATTCGGATTTCGCCGATCCGGAAAAGATAAAACTGGGCGCCATGGTCAATCTGACAAAGGCGCTGGCTGCATTATACGGAAGACAGGTCCGGCAGGAACAGGTTCAGTCAGAAACGGAAGACGGAGCTGCAGGAGTTGAGGAATCATGAACGGAATGATTGCGGACCTTACGCTGGAGTATCTGAATAATACAAAAACAGGAGCCGCCATCCTGAAGATACTTCCTGTCTTTCAGCAGGCTCAGGAAACCCTGCTTTCCTATCTGGAAGACACCAGCCCCGACCATCAGAAACAGATACGGATGGGGACAGTGCTGACGCTTCTGATCCTTGGCAAACTGGCATCGGGTAAAAAAATAGAGGACTTTCAGATAGAGGACTGGCAGGACGTTGCTTCGAGAGCTGCTGAATACGCCATCAAAATTGATCCTCAGCAGTACAGCATCAGCATCTTCTCCCTGTATGCTCAATATGTGGATGCTTCAGCGGATTATCTCCGGATGCTTCATGTTTCAGAAGGAAAATGCGATGCGATCCGGAACATTGCCTGTATTGTCCGTGAAGCAGGGGAGCAGCTGAAGAGAGGGGAGATCTCTGAGACAGCGTATACGGAAAAATGTCTTTGGCAGCTGCTGGAGGCCATGATCAAATTGCTGGCGGCCTTCGGCTCTGTCTTCCTTCCGAAGGATGCTGCCGATTTTGTGCAGAGCCTGTCGGCATTTGCGTTTGAATATGGCCGGTATACGCTCTATAAGCGAGAGCAGGAACTCCTGGAAGAGTACATCGCCCATCAGTATGAAGTGGACGACGAACTGAATCAGAAATTCGCTGAGTTCCAGGAGGCGCTGAAGCTTCGTCAGGATGAGTTCATGTCCCTGGTTTCGGATGCCTTTGACCCGGACATTATGACCCGGTTCAGAAGTACGGTCGAAATTGCAGAGAGCGCCGGCGTAGATGAATCGGAGATCCTGGATTCTGTAGAGAAAATAGATGACTTTTTTACATAAACAACTCACATCGAGACTATAGTGTTGCTACAAAAGTTGAACTCGTAGAAATCCTTTATTTTAAGCACTTTTACGAGCATTTCACCTTCGGTGAGACTGACTGGTCGAAGCGCGGAAAACGCCTCGAAAAGTATGTCCGGGTGGCTATAGCAATAGAACTCGTCACTGTAGGCACAAAACTTGAGGACTTATAGACAA
>JAFRVX010000187.1 GCA_017438305.1 Lachnospiraceae bacterium
CCGTGCATAAGGTCCGGATATAGGTGCCCTTGCTGCAGGAGACTCTGAACCGTACTGCCGGGAGCTTTATCTCCAGAACTTCGATTTTATGGATCACCAGGGAAACCGGCTTTCTTTCAAGCTCTACTCCCTGTCTGGCATATTCATACAGCTTTTTGCCGGCGACCTTTTTTGCGGAATACATCGGAGGCACCTGCTCGTAAGGTCCCTCAAAAGAAAGGACGGCTTCCGAAACGGCAGCCTCATCAAGCTTTACTTCCGCTGTCTCCAGCACAGTGCCCCAGATATCTTCCGTATCCGTCGCCGTGCCCAGCGTCATTTCCGCCTCATAGGTCTTGTCGGAATCCGGCAGATAATCGATGAGCTTTGCCGCGTCCCCGACAAATACCGGCAGGACGCCCGTGGCGTTGGGATCCAGGGTGCCGCCGTGACCGATCCGTTTCATCTTCAGCATGCCCTTAAGCCGGGCTATCACGTCAAAGGAGGTATAGCCTGCCGGCTTGTCGATGACCAGCACCCCCCTCATAAGGAAAGCTCTTTTCTGACACGCTCACGGATTATTTCCGCGATGACCATGGGCTCTTCGGTAAAATCGAAGCCGGCGGCTCTCATATGGCCGCCTCCGCCCAGGTCTTTCGCAAAGTCGGCAACATTGACCTTTTCCTTGGACCGCAGCGAGCCTTTCCAGGTATTCCGGTCCAGCTGGTAGCAGAAAAGCACAACCTCCGCGCCGGCGATCTCATTTAAAGAAGACACCACCGATCCCAGATCCTGGGCCGCTGCTCCGTATTTCTCCTGAAGTTCCAGCGGAGCAAAAGCATAGAGGAACTGGTCCTCGGGCAGGAATACCGCTTTTTCGGTGACCTCTGCGATAACAGCCGCTTCCTTCCAGGATCTCATCACCAGGGATTCCCGGATGATCTTCGCAAAATCAAAGCCTTTTTCGATCAGATCGGCGGCTGCCCTCAGGGTTTCGGGAGACGTCGATTCATAGCGGAAGCAGTCGGTATCATGGACCATGCCGGTATAGAGGCATACCGCGGTCTCCCGGCTGATCCGGTTCTTATCGAACAACCGGTACAGCAGTTCGCAGGCAGAGGAAAGCTTGCCTTCGAT
Organism: Lachnospiraceae bacterium; assembly: GCA_017438305.1. Taxonomy (GTDB): domain Bacteria; phylum Bacillota; class Clostridia; order Lachnospirales; family Lachnospiraceae; genus UBA1267. The sequence continues at coordinate 1,117 of JAFRVX010000187.1, forward strand.
GCAGTTGACATCGGCATATCCCGGATTCGTTTCATGATGATCGATACAGGCCGTTTTCAAGGCTCTTTCAAAGACCTCCGGCGCAGCTCCGATCCTTTCCTTGTCCGAACAGTCCACGGAGATGCAGAGGTCATAGGTCCTGTGATTATCCTCCCGGAAAATGGGGATATCTTTTTCCAGGAACCGCAGATACTGCGGCACTTCTTCCGCAAAAGCATCCGCTTCGATCCCGGGGTAATTGTCCTTAAGATACTGCCGGACAGACAGAACAGCGCCCAGACAGTCACCGTCCGGGCGCACGTGTCCCACGACAGACACGGTTCTGACCTGATCCGTTATGATTTCATCAAAGGTCTTCATTTTCTTCTTCTGTTTCTCCGCGTTTCGCCTGGGCTTCCCGGTCCTGGTTCGTCACCCGGTCGATGAGGCCGGACATGTAGATGCCGTTCTCGATCCCTTCGTCCAGGACAAATTTAAGCTCGGGCGTGTTCCGTAAGTTGACGGTGGCGGCCAGCTGCCGGCGGATATAGGATTTCGCCTGGTTCAGGCCCGCCATGGTGTCCTTTTTGGCTTCGTCATCCGCCAGGACGGACACATGCACCGTACAGTACTTGAGGTCCGGGGTCACATCCGCCGACACCACCGATGTCAGCGGATGGATCCTGGGATCCTTGATCTCGTTATGGATGATATTGCTGAGTTCCCGCTGGACTTCAGCATTGACTCTGATACTTTTAATACTGCCTTTTCTCATTACGTTCTTTCAACTTCCACCATCTTGTAGGCTTCGATCTGGTCGCCTTCCTGAAGATCGCTGAATCTGTCAAAGACCATGCCGCACTCGTAGCCTTCACGGGCTTCACGCACGTCGTCCTTGAAACGCTTCAGCGATACCAGGGGACCTTCATAAAGCTGGTCTTTTCCTCTGGAAATGCGGACCTGGGAATTTCTCTCAATGGTTCCGTCCAGCACATAACAGCCGGCAATAACGCCGACACCGGAGGCCTTGAATGTCTGGCGGACTTCCGCATGGCCCAGGATACGCTCTTCATAGACCGGCGCCTGCATGCCCTTAAGGGCTCTCTCCACGTCTTCGATGGCCTGGTAGATGACCCGGTAGAGCTTGACGTCCACATTTTCCGATTCGGAAAGGGCCTTGGCCTGGGCATCGGGTTTCACATTGAAACCGATGACGATGGCGTTGGAGGCCGAAGCCAGGGTGACGTCGGACTCATTGATGGCGCCTACGCCGCTGTGGATGACCTTGACGGCCACTTCTTCATTGCTGAGTTTTTCAAGGGAGCTCCTGACGGCTTCCACGGAACCCTGTACGTCGGCTTTCACGATGATCGGGAGTTCCTTGATCTCGCCGGCCTGGATCTGCTCGAACAGAGAATCCATCGTAAGCTTCTGCTTGGTCTCCTGCAGCTTCAATTTCTTTTCTTCCGCCACAAAGGTATCCGCATAGGAACGGGCGTCCTTCTCGTTCTTATGGCCGATGCAGACTTCGCCCGCATTGGGAACGCCGTTAAGACCCAGGATCTCCACAGGCGTGGAGGGCCCGGCGGACTTCAGGTTATTGCCGTCGGCGTCCAGCATGGCACGCACACGGCCGTAATTGGATCCGGCGGAGACAAAATCGCCCACCTTCAGGGTGCCCTTCTGGATCAGCACCGTCGCCACGGGGCCGCGGCCCTTGTCCAGTTTGGCTTCGATCACGAGGCCGCGCATCTCACGGTCAGGATTGGCCTTCAGTTCCTTAACTTCCGTTACCAGAAGGATCATTTCCAGCAGGGTTTCGATACCTTCGCCTGTCTTGGCGGATACGGGTACGAATACCGTATCGCCGCCCCAGTCTTCCGCCACCAGTTCGTATTCCGTCAGCTCCTGCTTGACGCGGTCCACGTTGGCGGCCGGTTTGTCGATCTTGTTGACGGCAACGATGACGTCGACGCCTGCTGCCTTGGCATGGTTGATGGCTTCCACGGTCTGAGGCATGACGCCGTCATCCGCCGCCACTACCAGGATCGCGATATCCGTGGCCTGGGCGCCTCTCATACGCATGGCCGTGAAGGCTTCATGGCCGGGGGTGTCCAGGAAGGTGATCTTTTCACCGTTGTATTCCACCATATAGGCGCCGATGTGCTGGGTGATGCCGCCGGCTTCCCTGGCGGTCACGTTCGTGGAACGGATCGCATCCAGAAGGGAGGTCTTGCCGTGGTCGACGTGGCCCATGACACAGACGACGGGCGGACGCTTGACCATCAGTTTTTCGTCTTCGGCTTCTTCCTTCAGCAGCTCTTCGATAACATCCACCTGCTCTTCCATTTCGCAGAGGATATCGTATTCCAGGGCGATCTCTTCCGCTTCTTCATAGGAAAGCTCGGTGTTGAGGGTAACCATCTTGCCCTTTAAAAACAGCTTTTTAATGAGATCGGCGGGTTTCATCTTCATTTTGTCGGCAAGATCTTTTAAGGTGATGACATCGGGGATCACGATCATTTTGATCTGTTCTTCCTCTTTCTTCACTTCCTGCTTCTTATGAAGATCGTTTTTCCGGTTCAGGGTCTTGAAGTTTTCCTGGTTTTTGCCGGTACGGTCGTTATTCCTTCTGTCCCGATCATTGTTGTTGTTCTTCTTTCCCCTGCCGTCATTCTTCTGACCAAAGGCCGGCTGGGCAGCAGCCTGGCCGGCGCCGGTCCTGTTTCTCTGGGAGAAGCCGCCGCCGCGGTTCTGGCCGCCCTGAGCGCCCTGGCCGCTGCGGTTCTGTCCCGCATCTCCCGGACGGAAGCCGCCCTGACGGCCGGATCTGGCCTGGCCAGACTGGGAACCTTCCCTGGCGGGATTTCTTCTGTCACCCGTATTCTGGCCGCCGGGACGGTTGCGGTTGTCCCTTGTGCCGTTCGTATTCCTGGTCTGATTCCTGTCACGGTTGCGGTTGTCCTGGGCCTGCTGAGGCTGGTTCTTTCTCTGCTCGGCTTCCTGCTGGCGGAGAAGCTCCTGCTGGCGCTTCTTTTCCTCCATTTCCCGGAAGACGTTTTTCCGGACAGGTCTGACCGGCGTATCTTCGGTTTTCTTTTCCTCTGTCGGTGCGCCCGCATTCTGCAAAGGCGTTTCCGCAGCGGTATCTCCCATATGGTCGGCAGGAGCGGTGTTTTCACCCGGCATGACTCCCCTGTTTTCGGGAACTTCATTCACCGGAAGTCCGGTTTTCTTTACTTCTTCAGGAGCCGGTACGGTCTCGGCTTTCTTTTCGTCCCGGGCAAAATCACGGTAAGCCTCTGCCGTTGTGGGCACGTTGGGCTTGATGACCCTGCGTTCTCCGGGATTCTGGGGTCTTCCGTTGTTTCCCGGCCGCTGACGGCGGTCATTATTTTCATTCCGGGGTTTTCTGTCCCGGTTCGGATTCTGACTGGCCCCGCTCCGCTGTTGATTGTTCCGGTTCTGGCCGGACTTTCCGGCATAGCCTGAATTTTCCGGACGGAACACGAAGATGGGTTTTTTCTTCTTCGGTTCTTCAGCAGCTTTATCCGGAGCCGCTGATACCTGCCGTTCAGGTTTTTTCCCGGCTGCTTCCGCCGGCTTGCCCGCATGCTCAGCCGCCGGTTTTTCTTCCTTCTTCCCTGCGGAGGCTTCATTGACCGTCTCTTTCCCGACAGGCCTCTCGGCGGGTTTTTCAGCCGGTTTTTCCGTATGTTCTGAAATCTCCTTATTCTTGAAACGCTTTCTTACTTTATCGGCTTCTTCCTGTTCCAGTCCAGACTGGGACTTGAATTCGCCGCCTAAAAATTCGATAATTTCCTTGCTTTCTTTTCCCAATTCTTTAGCCAGTTCAAAGATTCTGATTTTTGCCATATATTTCTCCCCGATTATAAAAGTTTACTGATCACTGCCTTTGCCATCCCTTCGTCCAGAACGGCGGCGCTGGCTCTTTCCGCAACACCCAGGGCTTTTCCCAGGGAACTTTTGGTCCCGTAAATAAAGCAGGGAACGTCGTAAGACCGGCATTTGTCCGAAAACAGCTTCCTGGTATTATCCGAGGCATCTTCCGCCACGATCACCAGATAAGCTTTTTTTTCCTTTACCGCTTTTTCGCAGGAAAACTCTCCCGATACCACTTTCCCCGACTTTCTGAAAAGTCCCAGCAACGATAAAACCTTATCCCTCAATGAAGTCAGGCCTCACTTCCGGACTCGGGGTCCTCTGGATCCGCGTCTTCAAAATCTTCATCATCCGCCGCAGAATCGTATGCTTCCTCCTGTTCGTATGCCTCCTGATCATATTCCGGATCATAGGCTTCATCCTGATCGAAGCCTTCATCATACGAACCGTCGTACTGTCCGTCATTTTCCTCGTCATATCCCTGGCCGTCATAGCCGTCGGAATAATCTTCATCGGAATATTCTTCTTCATAATCCTCTTCGTCATAGCCGTCCAGGAGGCCTTCCTCCCTGGCCTGGGATTCGGATTTGATATCGATCTTATATTTTGTCAGTTTTGCCGCCAGGCGAGCGTTCTGGCCTTTCATGCCGATGGCCAGAGACAGCTGGTTGTCGGGAACCACCACCAGGGCGGTGTGTTCGTCTTCATCTGCGGCCACCGCTACGACTTTCGCCGGTGAGAGCGCGTTTTCCACAAGATAGGCCGGGTTTTCATCCCAGTGGATGATGTCGATCTTCTCGCCGTTCAGCTCGTTGACGATGGGGTTGATCCTGCTGCCGTTGACGCCGATACAGGCGCCGACAGGATCCACGTCCGGGTCGTTGGACCAGACGGCCATCTTGGTCCGGCTGCCGGCTTCACGGCTGACGGCTTTGATCTCCACCACACCCTTCTGTATTTCGGTGACTTCCTGTTCAAACAGACGTCTGACCATCTCTGCCTTAGTCCGGGAGATCTGGACTCTCGGTCCTTTTCCCCCGTCCTTCATGCCGACGACATATACCTTGA
>JAFRVX010000188.1 GCA_017438305.1 Lachnospiraceae bacterium
CCTTTACTTCAAAGAGGCCAACGCAGATCCGGTGGTATTCCATTGGAAATATAACCTTGATGACGTCGACGTTTCTGAGGATGTCATCGTGGATACATTATCGCTGAAAAAGTCCAGTTAATTGTCGAACGTTATAGTAGTAGGTATAATCGGTGCCGTTGTAGTTTCTGGTTTCGCCTTCGATACCCTTCTGGACAACAGCGCCCTGACGGTCAGAGTTCAGAAGAGAGATCTGAGTCATGGCCCAGGCGTCCTGGTCGTAAGCGGTCTCAGAGAAGAAGGGAGAGAACTTGCTGGAGAACGGAGAATAACCGACTACGAGAGGCGTGTCTTCGTCCTTTTCATCCGGCGTAGCTTCTGATGTGGATTCACCGGTTTCAGCAGTTTCGCTCTGGCTTTCGCTCTCGGAAGCGGTGGTGTCTTCTGCTGCTTTTTCGGTGGTCGTTGCGGTAGTAGCTTCTTCAGTATCCTTCTGACTTTCCGTCGCGGCGGAAGAATCAGCGGGAGCGCTTGTGGAGGTGTTTGTCGAGCCGCCGCAGGCAGCTAAGGACAGGACCATCACAAGAGCCAGAAGAAGAGCCGCAGCACTGCGCAGTTTCTTCATAATTTTTCTCCTTTATGAATTTTCTTTATAGTTTCGGCATATCAGCCGGAGCTACCTTTACGCCGTCGGGATTCGGAACTTCTTCGAATTCCGCTTCCTTAACGGTCTTTCTTAAGCGGAAAGCCGTATAGCCTGCCGATAGCGACAGGAGGGGACGGATCAGATTCATCCACAGCTTTCCTTCCGTTCCCTTTATCAGAAGGAACAGGATCATGGCCAGGGCTGCCAGGAACGAGGCGCCCATGGTGACGTTCACCTTTCCTTCCAGAGTCTTTGCCGATCTTTCATACCGGTAAGCCCTTAAGGGATTTTTCCAGGCTGCGAGGCAGACGGAGGTATACAGCAGAATGCCTGCTGAAGCCGTCTGTGCTAGCCACAGGATAATGTTCACAAAAAACCGGCTTACGGGAACAGGATCAAAACATTCCTGAAGAACGGAAAAAAGGAAGATCATGACCGCATCCGTGACGCAGTAGGTCACGTACCGGCTATAGGCTTCCTTATTCCCCCGGAAGGCGTACATTTTTCCGGTATAGATATACTCTCCCCTGATATTCTGATGAAAATCATTCAGGTGGGCTCTCCGGGATCTTCTCTTTTTCTTCTCCATTATACCTGTTCCGGGAACGGTTTTATCCTTTTCACCCTTTAAAATAATAGAATCTTTAACACTTTACCACGATGAAACAATGTTGACAAGAAGAATTTATTTATGAAATGCAAAATAATCTTTATTCTGCCAAAATTGTTTTGTATGTAGTATGGTAAGCCTTCTTACAGCACAGTCCTCGTAGCGACCATATCCACGCCGGTGCCGGCCACATTGGCCTTCACCACATCGCCGATATGGACCGGGGCTTTGACGGTCACGTCTTTCAGATCCTTTACCACGTCGAAGATCTTTCCCTTGGGAATATCCGATGCGGTCTTCACGGAAACCATGGTCTCACCGGAGACGGCGCCTTCCGCCTTAACGGAGGAGGTCACGATCCGGGTGGGATTCGTCACTTCTTTGCGGGCATAGACTTCACCTCTTCTGCAGGTGTAGCCGGAAACGCTCTTCACTTCTCCGTCTTCCAGTTCCACCTTCAGCTGGCAGCCCATGGGGCAGTTGATGCATGTTAAAGTCCTTGTTTCCATCTTATGCCTCCTCTACTTTAATAAAGATCTTCTGAAGATCCGGATGGTTTTCAAACTGGCTCTTCTTAAGGACCACTTCCTCCATCTCGCCGGGGGCCATGATCTGGCGGCGGCGGTGGATGATCCTTTCATCATCCAGGTAAACGTCTACGTACCGGTCCTGCATCACCGCGCCGACGCGGAACCTGACGGTCAGCGTATCCGTCATCTTCTTCGGATCGATGGTGGCGGGAACCGTATACCTGGGACCGCCCTCAAAGGTCAGCGCGATCTCGCCGTCGGTATCTTCGGAAAGCTCGCCGCGTACATAGGCAGCCGCATTTCTTCCCGCGGCGGCCGCTTCTTCGGAAACATAGTCCACCAGGTCGTGCACGTGCAGCACGTTGCCGCAGGCAAAGACGCCGGGGACGGAGGTCTCCAGGGATTCGTTGACTACCGGTCCGGAGGTGATCCGGGACAGTTCAACGCCGGCGGACTTGGAAAGCTCGTTCTCCGGAAGGAGGCCGACGGACAAAAGCAGCGTGTCGCACTCGTACTCTTCTTCCGTGCCCGGGATGGGCTTCATATCCGGGCCGACTTCAGCGATGGTAACGCCTTCCACCCGCTCCTTTCCCTTGATATCGATAACCGTATGGGAAAGCTTGAGGGGGATGCCGAAATCATCCAGACACTGGACGATATTCCGCTTCAGGCCGCCGGAATAGGGCTGGATCTCCGCAACCACCTTCACTTCGGCGCCTTCCAGGGTCATGCGGCGGGCCATGATCAGGCCGATATCGCCGGAACCCAGGATAACGACAGAACGTCCGGGCATGAAGCCTTCGATGTTAACCAGACGCTGGGCGGTGCCGGCGGAATAAATGCCTGCCGGACGGTAGCCGGGGGTATTCAGGGCACCTCTGGGGCGTTCCCGGCAGCCCATGGCCAGGATCACGGCCTTTGCCTGGATCTGGAACATACCATCTTCCTTGTTCATGGCCGTCACCACCTTTTCAGGGGAGATGTCCATGACCATGGTATTCAGTTTATATTCGATCTTTCTGTCCAGCACCCGGTCGATAAAACGCTGGGCGTATTCGGGGCCGGTCAGTTCTTCCTTAAAGGTATGGAGGCCGAAGCCGTTATGGATGCACTGGTTTAAGATACCGCCGAGCTTCACGTCTCTTTCCAGCACCAGAATGCTTCTCTCTCCTGCATCATAGGCCGCTTCCGCAGCAGCCAGACCGGCAGGACCGCCGCCGATGATCACGATATTATAATTCTGCATGACGTATCCTCCCTCAAATGCTGTCCTTCACGGTACCGACAATGATCTTTGAATTGCCGCCGCTCTTGGTGATGTCGCTTAACGAAAGGCCCAGTTCCCTGGCCAGGATCTCCATGACCCTGGGTGAACAGAAGCCGCCCTGGCACCGGCCCATCCCGGCCCGGACTCTTCTCTTGACACCGTCCAGGGACTTTGCCCCGAGGGGCCTTCTGATGGCGTCGATGATCTCGCCTTCGGAAATGGATTCACAGCGGCAGATGATCTGGCCGTAGGCGCTGTTTTCTTTGATCAGGGCGTTCCGCTCTTCAAGGGAAAGGTCGGAGGCCTTGACGATGCCCTTCCGCTCTGCCTTGAAGTCTGCTTTCTTTTCAAGACCCAGCTTTTCCGCCACCATATCGGAAACATGGAGACCGATGGCCGGTGAAGAAGAAAGACCCGGAGATTCGATGCCGGCGGCATCAAAGAAGCCGGGGGCTTCCGCCAGTTCTCCGATGACGAATTCATGGGAGGCTTCATGGGCTCTTAAGCCGGCGAAGGAAGTGATCACCTGACGGACAGGCACGTTCTTTAAAGCCAGAGCGGATTTCTCGATGACCTCCGCCAGGCCTTCCTGGGTGGTGTTGGTGGCTTCACGATCTTCGATATCCGTGGCCGTGGGGCCCACCAGGGTGTTTTTATGGACGGTAGGCGTTACCAGGACGCCTTTTCCGAACTTGCCGGGAAGCTGGAATACGGTATGGGTGACGTAGCCGTAGGTCGCATGGTCCAGCAGCAGGTATTCGCCCTTTCTCGGGGTGATCTGCATCTTCTTCTCGGCAAACTTGTTATGGAAAACGTCGGAATAGACACCGGCGGCATTGATGACCGTTCTGGTCTCAAAATCGCCGTCATTTGTCTTAACGACAAAGCCGTTTTCCGTTTTTTCGATATCGGTGACTTCTTTATTGAAGAAGAATTCCACGCCGTTCTCACAGGCGTTTTCCGCCAGGGCGATGGTCAGGCCGAAGGGGCAGACGATGCCGCCGGTAGGCGCCCAGAGCGCGCAGACCGCGTTGTCGGCGATATTCGGCTCCAGTTCAAGAAGCCGGTCACGCTCGATGATCTCCAGATCCTTCACCCCGTTCTTCACGCCGTTTTCATACAGCGCCTGAAGGGCGGGACGGTCCTCTTCGGAAAGGCAGACCACGATGGATCCGCACATGTCATACTCAAAATCCAGTTCTCTGGAAAGCGCCGGCATCATTTCAGAGCCTTCCACGTTGTACTTTGCCATAAGCGAGCCGTTCGCGGCATCGTATCCGGCATGCACGATGGCGGAATTGGCCTTTGACGTCCCCGTACACACGTCTTCCGTTTTCTCCAGCACGCAGACCTTCGCGTCATAGCGGGACAGATATCTCGCGATGGAACTTCCGGTAACGCCTGCGCCGATAATCACTGCATCATACATCATACTACTCCCCTTCTCTGGCCCAGCCTTTGACGCAGTCAACGGCTTTATGCCACATATTGATCCGGTGCTCCCTGTCCGCATCCTCCATGGAGGGCGTAAAGACAGCTCCCGATACCCGGAACTTTTTCAGTTCCTCTTTATCCTTGTAAAAGCCGGATGCCAGTCCCGCCAGGAAAGCCGCTCCCATAGCGGTGGTCTCCACGCAGGCCGGACGGTCGATCTTCTCGTTGACCAGGTCCGCCTGGAACTGCATCAGGAAATTGTTGGAGGAGGCGCCGCCGTCGGTCCGGATGGTTCCGAGGGGCTTGCCCAGATCCTGTTCCATGGCTTTTAATACATCATAAGACTGAAATGCCAGGGATTCCAGCGTCGCTCTGACGAGATGGGCCCGGTTCACGCCCCGGGTCAGCCCCAGGACCGCTCCTCTGGCGTAGGGATCCCAGTGAGGCGCCGCCAGGCCCGTAAAGGCCGGCACCACATAGCAGCCCGCGCTGTCGAAGACGCTCATGGCAATGGCCTCGGACTGAGGCGCGTTGTCGATGATCTTCAGTTCATCCCTGAGCCACTGGATCGCGGATCCCGCCACAAAGACGGACCCCTCCAGGGCATATTCCACTTTGCCGTCCAGCCCCCAGGCGATGGTGGTCACCAGCCCGTTGGAGGACTTCACCGGCTCCTCTCCCGTATTCATCAGTAAGAAGCAGCCCGTGCCGTAGGTATTCTTGGCGTCTCCGGGTTCGAAGCAGGTCTGGCCGAAAAGCGCCGACTGCTGGTCGCCCGCCGCCCCGGCGATCTTTATGGGACCGCCGAAGAGTTCCGGATCCGTCGCCCCGTAAATGCAGGAGCTTTCCCTGGCTTCGGGAAGCATGGCTCCGGGAATATCCAGCTTTTCCAGGATATCCTTATCCCACTTAAGGGTGTGGATGTTGAAGAGCATGGTCCGGGAGGCATTGGAATAATCCGTCACATGGACCCTGCCGCCGGTAAGCTTCCAGATCAGCCACGTTTCGACAGTGCCGAACAGCAGCTCTCCTTTTTCCGCCCGCTCCCGGGCGCCTTCATAATGGTCCAGGATCCAGCGGATCTTCGTCGCGCTGAAATACGGGTCGATGATCAGTCCCGTTCTGTCCTGGAAGAAAGCGGTCTCGTTATTCGCGATCAGCTGGTCGCAGAAATCCGCGGTCCTTCTGTCCTGCCAGACGATGGCATTGCCCACGGGCTTTCCCGTCTCCTTTTCCCAGACGATGGCGGTCTCCCGCTGGTTGGTGATGCCTATGGCGGCGATATCCTCATACCCCGCATGCACCTTCTCCATGGCCTGCACGGCCACACGCCTCATGGACGCCCAGATCTCTTCGGCGTCATGCTCCACCAGCCCCGGCTCGGGAAAATACTGGGGGAATTCCGCCTGGGAGACCGAAACGATCCCGGCTTTTTCGTCAAACAAAATGGCTCTGTTTGACGTGGTGCCGGCATCCAGAGCCATAATATATTTCGCCATTTCTCTTTCCTTTCCAAAAAGATTTGATCCGAAATCACATACAAAGGAAAGTATATCACAGAACTTTTGAGACCGCAAGCATTTAGGCTAAAAGAAACGGCCGCCTGCATCAGAACAGAGAAGTGGAAGCTTGCATCTTAACAAAGAAACTGAAGCCGCAGAAAACGGCATGGACTGCAGCAGCTGCAGTTCATGCCGTATAAGGGGCTGTATTTCGTTTCAGGAGACCTTCCTGCCGAAGATCATTCCTGTGCCGAGGTACTTTCCTGCTCTGTGGTGGTTTCCTGTTCCGAAGAGCCTTTATCAGAGGCATCGCCGGAAGAAGAACTCTCTCCGGAATCATCAACAGCAGAAGAATTTTCAGAGCTGCTGTCCTCAGACACTCCGTCTTCGGATGTGCTCTCCTCTTCGCCGCTCCGTGAATCGCCACTTTCAGACGCGGTTTCATCTTTTTTGGTTTCTGCCGTGCTTTCGGAAGACGAGGCATCACTCTCTTCGGTATCGCCGTTCAGCAGCTGCATCAGAAATTTCAGGTCCGCGTTTTTCTCACAGGCTTCTTCCAGGTCGTTCTCCACCTGGTGGCGGAGATCCGTCACGAATTCAGACTGCTCCGTGGTCTCCAGATAACTTCTGAATTCATCGGAAACGGCCTTGTCATAAATATAGAAGTGATCTTCGTCTGCTTTTGCCACGATGAAGTGGTTCAGAGAAGGCGCGCCGACGGAAATGCCGTTGAAGAAAATATCATACCGGACATAGACAACGAAATAATTGTCCGTAAGTCCCGGCAGCACGTAGGTATGGAAATTGTCATACTTTTCGATGAACTGATTCTCCTCCTGAAGGCTGGATTCGTCATAGGGCGTATCCGCGTCCACGATCTTGTTCAGTTCCTCGGCGTTGTCATTGATCTTTGCGGAATAGTACCGGTCGATGAGCCGGTCCACGTTCATCATATCCGCTTCGGAAACCGTAGGATCCCCGGAAGTCTCCGATTCCGAAGGCGTTGTCTCCTGAGAAGCAGTTGTGCTGTGTGAAGCCGCGGTATCTTCGCTGCCGTTTCCGGACGCTGTGGTATCCGCTGTTTCATTTGTGGGTTTTATCTTTTCAAAGTTCCGGGTCCCGAACCATACCGCGGCCACGATCAGAAGACCAGCCAGTACAACGGCCAGGTACCGCAGCAGTTTATGGGTTCCGGATTGGTTTTTTCCGTTCATTTTGATACGATCAAAGGAACTCTTTAAGAAAGCATCCTTTTTTCTCCTGTGTTTTTCCTTTTCCGCAGAAGTCAGACTCTGCAAAAACCAGATTCATATTCTACAACGAAGCGCCGTATTTGTCAATCCCGGGAAATCTCCGCCGGTGTCTCTGAAAAATCCCTGTCAGCTCCTCTGCTAAAGCTTCCCTTCAGCGGCCCCTGTCATAACACCAGTCAGAAAATTCAGTTCTGAACTCCCTTTCAACGGCCTCTGCCTGAAATTCCCGCCGGCAGCCCCGCCTTTCAGAGCAGGCTCTCCGTTGACCCGGTGCTCCGTCTGTAAAGATAGGCGTGGTCCGAAAGGATCTCCTCCTCGTTCAGCATGTCGTTGACCTCTCTGATGATCCGGTTCAGTTCAGCCTCCGGACAGGCGCCTTTCCGGGGGATCAGGATCACCTCATGTACCGATGAAGGCACGATGAGGATATCGCTTCCCTGTTCTTCCGAAAAGTTTTTGAGGATCTCCGGGTAAAGAATCAGGCCGGCGCCGTAGAAACCGGCATCGTTCGTCAGACAGTAAAGCCCGGGACTTTCATCCGGCACCGCTATCAGCGGCGCGTAATCCGACAGGGGCTTCAACAGTTTCCCGAGGCGTTTTTCGGTATTCCGGCAGGCCAGCCGAAAGAGTTCTTCTTCGGAGACGCCCCAGTGCTCTGCCAGGGGATTTTTCACCTGGGCCAGTCCGTATCCCTCCATGTCTTCCCGCTCCATCAGGACCGCGTAGGAAACCAGCAGGTCCAGATAAGGCCGGCCGGGACAGTCTCTTAAGAAGTCCCGGTGCCGGGTTCCGGAAAGCAGGCGGAAAATGATCCTGTCCTTTGCCTTTTCGAAATGCCAGAGTGATTCGTACAGCTCCCGCTGCTGATGAGTAGAGGGCATGAAGGACAAAAGCTGCCGGACGATCTCCCGGGCCGTGTCCTTCGTCTCCCGGCCGCTCTGCAGCTCCTCCAGATAGTCTTCCAGATAGACGACGGGAGAAACCCCCGTCTTTTCTTTGCCCACCAGAAATACGGCGTCTCTTTCAGCGCCGGTGTTTTTTCTGACAGGATGATTTTCCAGGGTGAATTCTTCAGGAAGATAAAGACGGATCGTGTCGATAAGATTCTGTTTGATAAGCTGTTCCACTTAAGCACCTTTTTCTGCAAAAGGGAGGCCTGTGAACGGAAGAATGCGTCTGAGAGGAATCGAACCTCCGCACCCGGCTCCGGAGGCCGGTGCTCTATCCACTGAGCTACAGACGCATAAATCAATGATGCGGGCCCCGGCCGCCGGAATGATCTTCCCGGCCGGCCGATGGCGCTGCATTTCAATATTCAAAAGTAAAAAACACGTTAAGCTTATTTGACTCTTGACAGATATTCCTCTGATCTGGTGTCGATCTTGACCTTCTCACCGATCTCAATGAATAACGGAACCATGATCTTGGCACCGGTCTCAACCGTTGCAGGCTTCACAGCGCCGGTAGCGGTATCGCCCTTGAAGCCGGGCTCGGTATCGGTGATCTCCAGCTCTACGAACAGAGGCGGTTCCACCGAAAAGACGGATCCTTTATAAGAGCAGACCTTGCAGGTTTCGTTTTCTTTGACAAATTTCAGGGAATCGCCTACGATGTCCTTTCCGATGGGAACCTGTTCGTAGGTCTCGCTGTCCATGAAATAATACAGATCGCCGTCCTGATAGGAATAAACCATATCTTTTCTTTCGACGAATGCATCTTCGAGTTTCTCGGTGGGACGGAAGGTCTTTTCAACCACGCCGCCGGTAATGACATTTTTCAGTTGTGTCCGAACGAAGGCGGCGCCTTTACCAGGCTTTACATGCTGGAATTCCACAACCTGGAATACGTTTCCTTCAAATTCAAACGTATTACCGTTTCTGATATCACCTGCCTGCATAAAAAACCTCCTAAATTTCTTGCATGCCCGCTGAGGCATAAAATATTGTACTCTGCTTTTCGGAATTTTTCAAGCACTTTCTTCAGCTTTTCGAATCTCCGTTCCTCAGTTTTTTTAAACCGCCGCTTCCCGGCTCTTCGGATCTCATGGCTTTTCAGCCGTGTTTTTCGCGCCTTCCGGCCGTGTTTTTCAGGCTTTTTACCTTATTTTCCCAGATTTTCCGTTTTTTGAGAAAGCCTTCCATTTTTCTTTTGAAGACCACAAAGGGCGGATCCGTGTCGGGATCGATGGGGTTTACCAGGATGCAGCGGATCCCGGCGCGCTTAGCGCCGAAGACGTCGGTAAACAGCTGGTCTCCCACGAAAAGGCTTTCTTCCGGCCTTGTTCCCATCTCTTCCATGGCCCTGATATAGCCCTTTTTCAGGGGCTTTCCAGCCTTGAACACATAGAAGGCCCCGGCGGCATCGGCAAAGGGCTTTACCCGCTCCTCCGAATTATTGGAGATCAGGCAGTACTTCAGCCCGCATTCCTTCAGCTTTTCAAAAAAGGTAAGGACCATTTCATCCGCCGGCTGCCCGTGGGGCACCAGGGTATTGTCGATGTCGAAGATCACGCCGCGGACGCCTCTTTCATATTCTTTTTCAAAATCCACTTCCCGGATGCTCCCGGCGGTTTCATCCGGGAGAAGCGGCGAGAGAAGTCCTTTTCTCATTTCTTCTTTTTCAGCAGCTTTGTGATCTCTTCAGCAAAGGTATCCACGTCCTTGAATTCCCGGTAGACAGAGGCAAAGCGCACGTAAGCCACCGCGTCCAGCTCCTGGAGGCGGGACATGATGAATTCGCCGATCATCGACGCCGGCACTTCCTTCTTCCCGGTATTGAACATCCGGCTCTCCAGGTCATCCAGCATCTGGGAGATCTGGGCTGCGGAGACCGGCCGTTTATGGCAAGCCAGCACGATGCCCTTTTCCGCCTTTTCCCGGTCATAGGCTTCCCGGCTCTCATCCTTCTTGATCACCATGATCGGGAAGGTCTCCAGCCGTTCGTAGGTGGTAAAGCGCTTTCCGCACGAAGCACACTCCCGGCGCCGCCGGATGGCGTTCTGCTCATCCGCGGGGCGGGAATCGATCACCTTGGTATCTTCACTGTTGCAGTAGGGACATCTCATGATCAGAATCTCTCCACATTTCCGAATTCCGACAGCTTCAGGCCGGGATTCCTTTCCAGGACCATATTAACGGACCAGGCGTTGATAAATAAAAGCAGCGGGTTATCGTTCAGATCCGTGATCCGCTTCATATCCGACGTGCCCTGGATCTTCGCAGGGTCTTTCTCCTGGGGATTTTCGATCCAGCGGATATACTCATAGGGGAGCTGCTCCATCGCGATCTCCACATGGTATTCGTTCTCCAGCCGGAACTTTAAAACGTCAAACTGCAGGACGCCGACGGCGCCTACGATGATCTCTTCCATGCCGGCGTTCACTTCCTTGAAGATCTGGACGGCGCCTTCCAGGGCGATCTGGTAGATGCCCTTGGTAAACTGCTTCCGCTTCATGGTATCCGCCTGGCGCACCCGGGCAAAATGATCCGGAGCGAAGGTGGGTATTCCCTCGAAACGGAACTTTTTCTGTCCGGTAAGGATGGTATCACCGATGTGGAAGATCCCCGGGTCAAAAATGCCGATGATATCGCCGGCATAGGCTTCTTCCACGATCTTCCGCTCCTCCGCCATCATCTGCTGGGGCTGGGTCAGCCGCAGATTCCGGTTTCCCTGGATATGGAAGACCTCCATGCCCGCTTCGAACTTCCCGCTGACGATCCGCATGAAAGCGATCCTGTCCCGGTGGGCCTTGTTCATATTGGCCTGGATCTTAAAGACAAAAGCGGAAAATTCATCGTCGAAGGGACTCACGATGCCCTCCGAGGAATGCCGCTCCAGAGGGGAATAGGTCATGGACAGGAAATGCCGCAGGAAGTTTTCCACGCCGAAGTTGGTCAGAGCGGAGCCAAAGAACACCGGGGACTGGAGACCGTTGGAGACCTTCTCCAGGTCAAACTCCTCCGCTGCTCCGTCCAGAAGTTCCAGATCCTCCGAAAGCTTTTCGAAGGCCGCGCTTCCGATCACGCCTTCCGCGCTGTCAAAAGCCACCTGCTCCGATTCCAGCATATGTTGGCCCGCATCGGCGGCGGTGAACTTGGTGATCATCTGATCCGTCCTGTCGTAAACGCCCTGGAAGGACTTTCCGGAGCCTATGGGCCAGGTGATGGGACAGGTCCTGATCCCCAGGATGGATTCGATCTCATCCATCAGTTCAAAGGGATCGTTGATCTCCCGGTCCATCTTGTTGATGAAGGTAAAGATAGGGATATGCCTGAGCACACAGACCTTGAACAGCTTGATGGTCTGGGGCTCCACGCCCTTCGCGCCGTCAATGACCATGACCGCGGAGTCCGCCGCCATAAGGGTCCGGTAGGTATCTTCCGAGAAGTCCTGATGGCCCGGCGTATCCAGAATGTTGATGCAGTATCCGTCATATTCAAACTGAAGGACGGAGGAGGTGACGGAAATACCTCTCTGCTTTTCGATCTCCATCCAGTCGGAGACCGCGTGCTTCGCGGTCTTTCTTCCCTTTACCGAACCGGCGGTATTGATGGCGCCGCCGTATAAAAGGAATTTCTCCGTCAGGGTCGTCTTGCCCGCGTCCGGATGCGAAATGATCGCGAAAGTCCTTCTTCTTTTGATCTCGTTATCGTATTTTCCCATTTATCTCTTTCTCCTGTTAAGGGTCATTCTTCTTACGGCAATTGGCTTTATGCCATCTGCCGGCAGTAAACTGCAGAAGCATCCAGCATTTTCTGCACTGTCATGTACTTCCGGCGGCAGTAAACTGCGGATGCATCCAGTATTTTCTGCACTGTCGTATGCATCCTGTGGCATAAATGACTTCCGTTGTGCCTCCTGCGGCGGAAATGATCCCGTTATATTTCCGGCGATCACAGCCCGCCTGTTTCCGGAAGAATGATCCTTACGTGGGACCGGAGGAAACACGCATCATAAAACAGCCTCAGGGCGTAAGCCGCTTCGGGCTTCTGAACAGGAATTCCGCCTCGTTGATATGCAGGCCGGTCAGCAGCATGGTGAGCCGGTCGATGCCTAAGCCGAAGCCGCCGTGGGGCGGGCAGCCGTATTTAAAGAACTCCAGATAGAACTTGACGTCCTGGTCCAGGCCCTTCTCTTCCGCCTGCTTTCTCAGCACTTCATAGCGATGCTCACGCTGAGCGCCCGTGGTGATCTCCACACCTCTCCAGATGAGGTCGTAGCCCTGGGGCACGCCGTTTTCATCCCGCATATGGTAGAAGGCGCGCTTTTCGGCGCTGTAATCCGTAATGAACAGGAATTCGTGGTTATAATGTTTTTTGACCCACTCGTAGGAAAGCCGCTCCGCTTCCGTGGTCAGATCGCCTTTTTCCTCGTCGGGGACCGTAAAGCCGAAATCTTCCTCAAGACCCTTATACAGGTCCGCAAGAGTGACCTCCGGGAACGGCAGTGTGGGAACGTCGATGGTCAGGCCGTAAAGGGCTTCCAGCTGTTCGCCGTACTGCGCCTTCACCTTTTTCAGCATGTCCGTAAGAAGCTCCGCTTCAAACTGCATCACGTCCCGGAAACTCTTAATATAAGAAAACTCCACGTCAAAGCAGGTGAATTCGGTGGCGTGCTTGGAAGTAAAGG
>JAFRVX010000189.1 GCA_017438305.1 Lachnospiraceae bacterium
CATGATCCGGTGGGCCGTCATCTTTTTCCCGGCGCTCCGCTACCGGAAATACAACGGTGCGCCCGGCGTCTCTTTTTTTACGTCGGTCATCATTCCGGTGGTGGATGAAGATCCGGAACTCTTCCGGGACGTCATGACGCGTATCCTGAGCCAGCGCCCGGACGAAGTCATTGTCGTCATCAACGGGCCGGAAAACCCGGCCCTTAAGGAGATCGTCGGAGAAACGGCGGCAGCCTGCAATGAAACCCCGGAGTCGAAATCCGTCCGGACCGAATGCCTGTATACCCCCAGTCCCGGAAAGCGGAATGCCATACGTCTGGGAATGGAACAGGTTTCCGAAAACAGCGATATCACGTTCCTCGTGGACAGCGATACCATCTGGACGGAAAACACTCTGGAAGAACTGCTGAAACCCTTCTCGGAAGACGAAGCCATCGGCGGCGTCACCACCCGGCAGAAGATCCTGAACGCCCGGAGGACCCTCACCACCCGCGTCGCGGCGTTTCTGGAAGAGATCCGGGCGGAGGGCACCATGAAGGCCATGAGCGTGACCGGAAAGGTCGGCTGTCTTCCCGGAAGGACGATCGCTTTCAGGACCTCCATTCTGAAGGATGCCATGGAGGAATTCATGACGGAGACCTTTATGGGCATCCATAAAGAAGTTTCCGACGACAGGAGCCTTACCAATATCACGCTGAAAAAGGGGTATAAAACCGTCATGCAGGATTCTTCCCTGGTCTATACCGACGCCCCCCTCACCTGGAAGAAATTCCTGCGCCAGCAGCTCAGATGGGCGGAGGGTTCCCAGTACAACAACCTCCGCATGACGCGGTGGATGTTCAAGAACGCGCCGCTCATGTGCTTTATCTTCTGGACGGATATGCTGATGCCCCTTCTGCTGATCGGCATGTATGCCAATATCTTCCTCTGCTTCCTGGCCAGGACCCTGGGTTTTGCCGTTAATACCATCAACTACACGGAGCCGCTGGTCCTGACCCTTGTCCTGATCCTTTTTGGCGCGGTTTTCGGCTTCGGAGCCAGAAACATAAAAGTCCTGATCCATCAGCCCCTTTCCTCGCTGCTGCTCCTGCCCTTTATGACCCTGTTCTTAAGTCTTGTGATGGCTCCCCTGCGGCTTCTGGGCCTGATGCGGTGCGCCGACGATCTGGACTGGGGGACACGGCAGCTTGTCAGCGGATCTGAAGAAACCAACCCTTCGGGTCCCGAATATGACGGCACCCCTTCGAAGGAGCCGCTGAAAGGAGGCCGCTTATGAAAACCCGTGTTTCCGGAAAGGCACAGCCTGCCAAAACTGTTTTTATCATTGCCGTCCTGGTCTTCTCCTTTGCTGCCTGTCTTTATTACGGCCTTTTTAACAGCCGGACAGCCGCCTCTGAAAGTGAAGCAGAAAGCGCCGGAAGTTCCGGAGACTATCTTTCTTTCCGGGATGATCAGAAAAACATCGGCATTTATCTTGATGAGATGGCGGAAATAGACAGCCTGGAAGAACAGCCCACTCTTCTCGGA
Source organism: Lachnospiraceae bacterium (assembly GCA_017438305.1). Classification (GTDB taxonomy): domain Bacteria; phylum Bacillota; class Clostridia; order Lachnospirales; family Lachnospiraceae; genus UBA1267. The sequence goes on from JAFRVX010000189.1 coordinate 1,528, forward strand.
TGGTTCGATACCTGGTTCCACGAGAACTGGTTCAGCCATCAGAAGCTTAAACTCTGCGGGACGGACCACCGCTTCATCCCCATGATCACCTGGCAGCCGACAGATGTTCCTCTTCGTTATATCGCCTCGGGCCTTTATGATGATTACATTGAATCCTATCTGCGGGAAATTGCCGAAGCCTGTCCGAATAATGACGTGCTGATCCGTTTCGCCCATGAAATGGAGATGCGGCCTGATTACCTCCATGCCTGGTACAGCTGGCAGGATGAACGGGACCCGGAGGGCTATATAGAAGCCTGGAGACATGTGGTTTCGATAGGAAGAAAAATCAGTCCGAACTTCAAATGGGTCTGGTCCCCGAACCATGACGATGAATACACGATCCCTTATTATCCCGGAGATGAATGGGTAGACTATGTGGGGATCACCCTGAACCTGACCGTCAAGGAATACTATACGGCACCCTATATGGATTTCTCGGACTATTATGCCAAGAAAGGAAGCAGAAGCTTCGTGGAAGCCTACAACAAGCCCATTATCATTTCCGAAGTGGCTTATTATAATGAAACACCAGAGGTAAGAGAAGCCTATTTCCAAAGCATTTTTGATTATCTGGCAGATGATCCGAAGATCTGCGCCATTCTGTTTTTTAATGCTGATGCTTCGAACACCCGTACCTTTGAATTCTATAGTGTAGAATCGCTGAGAAAGATCTTTTTTGATGGAATAAGAAGGCTCCGGGAGCTGAATTCTGAATCAGACTGATAAATGATCCCTTGCGGAAAACGAATCACTTCCGTAATGGATCCGCCGGGAAAACGAATCACTTCCGTAACGAATCCGCGGAGAAAACGAATCGCTCTGTAATGGACCCTCCGGGAAAACGAATCCGCGTTTAAATAACCTCCCGTCCCGGATGGTTTGAAAACGATCTGTTTCCGGAAGTAAAATGATTCACATCCGGAAGAATTGAAAAAGAGCTCCTTCTATGGTATACTTCGTAAAAACTGTTGAAGGAGCTTATTTTCGTGTTTATTGCTGATAACTGGAAAGATTATGAAGTGATCGATACCTCGGACGGGGAGAAACTGGAGCGCTGGGGAAAATATATCCTGTGCCGTCCGGATCCCCAGGTCATCTGGCAGGATGCAAAAAAGGCTCCCGAATGGAAAAAGCTGAATGCCCATTACCACCGTTCCGACAAAGGCGGCGGGGAATGGGAATTTTTTGACCTGCCATCCGAATGGCAGATCCGGTATAAGGATCTGACCTTCCGTCTAAAGCCCTTTTCCTTTAAACATACCGGCCTGTTTCCCGAACAGGCAGCCAACTGGGACTGGTTCTCGAAGCTGATCCGGGAAGCGGGAAGGCCCATAAAGGTCCTGAACCTGTTTGCCTATACCGGCGGCGCGACCCTGGCCGCCGCCGCTGCCGGCGCTTCCGTGACCCATGTGGACGCCTCAAAGGGCATGGTGGAGTGGGCCAAGGAAAACGCGGAGTGTTCCGGACTCCGGGATAAACCCATCCGCTGGCTGGTGGATGACTGCCGCAAATTCGTGGAGCGGGAGATCCGCCGCGGAAACCATTACGACGGCATTATCATGGACCCGCCCTCTTACGGAAGAGGCCCCCGGGGAGAAGTCTGGAAGCTGGAAGACGCCCTGCATCCTTTTGTTAAGCTGACGGCCGAACTGCTTTCCGACGATCCGCTCTTCTTCCTGATCAATTCCTATACCACCGGTTTCGCTCCGGGCGTCCTCTCCTATCTGATCCACCTGGAGGTTCAGTCCCGGTTCGGCGGCAGCGTGATCGCCGATGAAGTGGGCCTTCCGGTCCGGGAGACCGGCATGATGCTTCCCTGCGGCTCTTCGGGACGGTGGGAAGCCTGACAGGGCCGGATCAGGCCGAACGAATTATAACGAGATGAACCCTTATCAGAAGAGTATTATTCAGATGATCATTAATCAGAAAACCAACCTTCAGAAAAGCATTCCTCAGCCAATAACCGGAAGCCGTAGCGGAAGGACCGCTGAGAGCCCCTTCAGAAAGATCTTCACCAAGGCATTGGCGCTGCTGATCCCGGCGATCCTCACTGCCTTTCTTTTTTCAGGTCCTGCTTCTGCTGAAGCTCCGGCGCTGCAGGAGTCACAGGTCACCGAGATGGACGGCGTAAAGATCCATGACTCCTATTTTCAGTATGCCCAGGATTATGAATGGGACGATCTGTACACCCTCCTCATCCTGATCTCCAAGACCTCAGAGTATCAGGAAGGCTATACGCCGGCTTTCAGCATCATCCGGCTGAATCCCTATTCCGATCCCTTCCTGTTCGCGGGTTCATGGAATAAGATGACCAGAAGCGGCGACTTTACCGTCTATACGACCGATAACGGCTATGTTTATCAGCTGCTGCAGTTCTCCGGGACCCTTTCCGTGAGCCCTTCAGAAGAGTCTTTCTATGTAAATGGCAAAGACCGGTTTACCTATATGCCCCATGCGCTGCTGGAGACCACGCCGGAAACATTGCCCTCTGATCTTGCCGACGCCGTGATCACCGACCTGACGGATCTATATCTCAGTACAGAAGAAATCGGTTCCTATGTCCAGGACCTGACAAGATAAGAGGAAAGCACTGTGAAGAAAACCATAAAAACACTGCTGATCATCATTTTCCTGGGCGTTTTCCTGTTCTCCGCCTACAAGGTCGTGACCATCCTGAAGGATTATAAGACAGATGCGGATCAGTATGAGAGCATCAAAGGAGAAGTCATGGAGCCCCGGACCCGTCGTTCTTCGGATAAAAAAGCCGAAACAACAACAAAAGCCGGGGACCCTGCGGAGGATACCGCTGATCCGAAAGAAGCGTCCGGGGATCCGGAGAAGGATACAGAAGATTCGGGAAAGGAAAGCGGGGATCCGGAAGACAGCGGCGATCCTCAGGATGATCATGAAGCAGGAAAGACCCCTACTGATGAATCGTCTTATGAAAAGACCGCTCCCCGTCTTCCTGACGCGGTAAAAAAGGACATCCCGGAATCTGTCCTCGCCGGACTTGGCTCCCATGAACACGAGCAGGCCCTTCCCTTCCTGCATACCTGGTTCAATTATCTGCTGGTCAAAAAATATATGTTCAACTTTCCGGTGCTGACCCGGATGAATTCCGACATCTGCGGCTGGATCCGGATCGACGGCACCTACGTGGACTATCCCTTTGTCCAGTATACCGACAACAGCACCTATCTCCGGCTGGGGCCGGACAAGAAGCCCAGCAACGCGGGGACCATCTTCGTCGATACCCGGAATGAAAAGGACTTTACCGATAAAAACACCATCATGTACGGCCATAACCAGCAAAGCTTAAGGATGTTCCACCAGCTCCTCGCCTATAAGGATCCGGAGTTTCTGAAAGAACACCCTTATGTTGATATTTATCTTCCGGACGGCACACTGAACCGGTATCTCATCTTTGCCTCCTACGAGACAGAAGATACCTTCCCCTATACCTGCCGTTTTGACGATGACAAGGCCTTTAAGGTATTTCTGAACCGCTGCCGGAAAGCGTCCTATTATGATTCCGGCATCCGGGTCAGCCCTTCCGACAGGATCCTGACCCTGGTGACCTGCACCAAGACCTACAACGAGGCCTCACGGATCATCGTACAGGCCGTCCTGATACAGCAGGATAAATAGAGGCTGTCCTGATACAGCAGGACAATAAAGAAAGCGCCTTCTCCACGCAGGGGAAGGCGTTTTCTTTATCAGGTTTTAATCGGCTTCCCCAGAGGGGAAGCTGTCTGCCGAAGGCAGACTGATGAGGGCTTCTGACCTCATCCGGCCCTTCGGGCCACCTTCCCCAGAGGGGAAGGCTTTTATGCAAGGTCCAGTCTGATATCCAGGCTCATCTCTTCCGGGACTTCATAATCAGAGATGAGGGCGGGGCCGCAGGAATTGGAACCGATGCCGGCCATATGTCCGTCGATGGAAAGGACGGTATAGCCGGATCTTTCCAGTTCAAAGTTATGGGCCTTCTTCGTCAGTTCTTCACTGGTATAGCGGGATGCGTTGAAGGAGAATCCGCTGCCACTGATCCTGAGCTCCTTCTCCCCGTCTGTTACAGCTGCTTCCCGGCAGTTATAATGAGAGCCGTTTTCCTGGGGCTTGATATAGTCTTCGAAAAGACCGTCCACGGTGTCCTCGAAGCGGCCCATCAGGCAGGACTGGTGTTTATCGATATAGCTTTCGAAGGGTCCGCAGCCGTAGTAGGAAACATCGTTGAAGTCTTCCTTCAGGAAGGTCCTTAAGCCGAACCGCGGGAAGGCAGGCATGACGGGCAGTCTTTCGCCCTTCAGGCTGATGGCGATGCTGCCGTCGGTTCCGATCTCATACCGGGCTTTAACCTTCGCAAAGACCTGGATGGATTCCGCGCTTAAGCCGATGTCGCTTTCAATGACCGCCAGCCCGTTCTCGATAAAGGCCGAGGTTTCATAGACCCGGACCATCATCCGGTCGTAGCCGGCTCTTTCCCAGCGGAACCGAACGATCCTGTCGTTATCCGTAGGCGCTCTCCAGATGGCGATCTGAAGGGGTTTTTCCAGATAGTTCTTCTGATCCTTTACCAGGCTCTCCAGCGCGCCAAGCTTTTTATTATAAACGTAACGGAAGCAGCTGCCGGAAACGATGACCTTCTCTTCTGTTTCAGAGATCTCAGGAAGCTGTCCTGAAGCAGCTGTCTCTGCATAGCCGTTCTCCTGTTTCTCTGTATCACCGCTCTCCTGCTTTTCTGCTTCACGTCCTTCAGGATCCTTTTCCTGAAGCCCTCCGGAAACAGCTGCCTCTTTCTTCTCGGATTCTTCTTCTTCTGCTGCTTCCAGCATCACCTGGTCGCAGCCGCAGACCTCCGGCATATATTCCAGACTGTCTTCCACAAGGTTTACATAATAGAAATTCACGGAGCACCGGTCCTTCTCGGGAAGCGTTTCTTTCAGGGTGACGGTAAAGGTCTCATGAGGCTCTGCCGAAAGATCATAGCATTCTCCCTCAAAAAGCACCTCGTCATCACAGACCACTTCATAATCGATGCCGATCCTTCCGGAAAGGTTCGTGAAGTCCAGCATGTTCTTAAAGGTAAAGGTATTGCCGTTTCTTTCCAGTAGACGGATGGGCCGGAGCACGTTTTTGTATTCCAGAAGACCCGTTCCGACAGTCCTGTCGGGGAATACCAGGCCGTCCATGCAGAAGTTGCCGCCGTCCGTCCGGTCGCCCCAGTTTCCGCCGTAGAAATATTTATCCTTTCCGTCGGGGGTGGTCCCCATATAGACGGCATGGTCGCACCACTCCCAGACGAAGCCGCCGGACATCTTATCATGGCTGTAGATCTCTCTCCAGTAGTCCTCCAGGTCTCCCGGGCCGTTGCCCATGGCATGGGCATATTCCACCAGCAGCA
>JAFRVX010000190.1 GCA_017438305.1 Lachnospiraceae bacterium
AAAGCTGCGGAAAACAAGACCACCGCCTCCGACGGTAAAACTGAAGCTGCGGACAACAGGCCTGCTGTCTCTGGCGGCAAAACCGAAGCTTCGGACAAAACAGACATAACGGTGGAAGTCTTTACCTTCAGGGCCGGACTCCCGGGGCTGATGACGGAAGTTGACTATTATTCGTTTATGGCTAAAGCGGTTCATCTGGCGTATGTTCTCCGTTATTGGATCTTTGTCATTGCACTATTTGTTCTGGCGGCTCTGGCAGTATGTTTTATTGCACTGATGACGGCATCGGCTCGGGTCTATGGACAGGAAGAATTGAAGCCGGGGCTTCTGCACCGGGTTCCTTCAGACCTTATGCTGGCCGTTCTTGCCGTGATCGTTATGATGACAGCATCGGTGATTATCGATTTCCAACCCAGGCCCCTGGGTTCCTATGGGGCTGTTGCTGCGGTGATTGCTGTCTGTATAATCATTCTGAATCTGGTTCTGGGGTTCTGTATGAGCATAGCCGCCCGGCTGAAGACAAGAACGCTTTTCAGAAACACCCTGATCTTCCGGGGGCTGAAACTCCTGAAGCGTTTCTTCCTGTGGCTGGGAAGAGGCCTGAAAGCTCTGGGAAGTTTCCTGGCGGACCTGATCCGGAATATCCCTCTTCTGTGGAAAAGCGTGCTCCTTTTCGGGATCATTTCCGTCATCGAATTTGCGGCCATCCTTTTGAGCAATCAGGAGTTGGATAATCTGTTGTTCTTCTGGTTTTTCGAGAAGCTGGTGTTGATCCCGTTCCTCCTGTACGGCGTCCTGATGCTGAAACGGCTGAAGGAAAGCGGCAGGAAGCTTGCCTCCGGTGCGCTGGAATACCGGACGGATACCTCCAGGATGCTGATGGATTTTAAGGAACACGGCGAGGACCTGAACCGGATCGGAGAGGGGATGAGTATTGCCGTGGAGGACCGTCTGAAAAGTGAGCGCATGAAAACGGAACTGATCACCAACGTGTCCCACGATATCAAAACGCCCCTGACATCCATCATCAATTATGCGGACCTGATCAGCCGCGAACCCACGGAAAATGAAAAGATCAAAGAATATACAGCGGTCCTGACACGTCAGTCCGACCGGCTGAAACGGCTGATCGAGGATCTGGTGGAAGCGTCAAAAGCTTCAACCGGAAACCTGGAGGTGGATCCTGTTCCCTGTGATATGGGAATCTTTGTCAGCCAGGCTGCCGGAGAATACGAAGAGAAGCTGGCGGAGGCGCGGCTGGACCTGGTGGTTTCCCAGCCTGAAGAGGAACTGATGGTCCTGGCGGACGGAAGACGTATGTGGCGCATCTTCGACAACCTGATGAACAACATCTGCAAATATGCCCAGCCGGGGACCCGGGTGTATCTTTCCCTTGAAAAGAAAGAGGACCGGGCAGTGGTGACCTTCCGGAATATTTCCCGGGATCCTCTGAATATGACGGAAGAAGAACTGATGGAGCGGTTTACCCGGGGAGACGCTTCCCGGCATACGGAAGGCTCGGGACTGGGGTTATCCATTGCCAGAAGCCTGACAGAACTGCAGAACGGGACCCTGACCATCAGCATCGACGGGGACCTGTTCAAGGCCGCAGCTGCCTTCCCACTGCTGGAAGGGTGAAAAGGGAGCCTGCCTGTTTAATATTTCAGGCTGGTTTCATAGGATGACTTGTTTTACAATTGACGGCTTGTTTTACAACGAATGCCTGTTTTACAGACAACTATTTTTGTGCTTTTTTAATTCCCGCTTGACAGGCGGGAATTAATCTGCTAAAATCAATTTAGTTCAATTGAATTTAACTCAACTGGAAATGATTCAATTGATCATACTGCACTGAACAGTCATTCTGAACTGTTTCAGCCAATGCAGCAGAAAGTTTCAGCACCGGGCAGCCGGATAAGGATCGCCTGCAAAGATCCGATACCGAAATCGAACCAAAGATCCAATACCCTAAAGCGGGTATAAAGATCCGAAATCCGAAAGCGGTACAAAGATCCGATATCGGAAAGCGGCTGCAAAGAACTGAAACAGAAGAAGGAAACAAAGGAAACGGAATATAAAGGGGCAGAGTCCCTTACAAACCAATCAAGGAATCGGAGGTACACATGAACTTATATGATTTTACCGTAAAAACCCGTAAAGGCGAAGATGTTGCGCTTAAGGACTATGAAGGCAAGCTGGTGCTGGTCGTCAATACTGCTACGGCCTGCGGCTTTACCCCTCAGTACAAGGAACTGCAGGAACTCTACGATGAGTGCCATGAAGCCGGCCTTGAGATCCTGGATTTCCCCTGCAACCAGTTTGGCGAGCAGGCTAAGGGAACCGATGAAGAGATCCATACCTTCTGCACCGGCCGCTTCGGCATCACCTTCCCCCAGTTTGCCAAGATCGAAGTAAACGGCGAAAATGCGATCCCGCTTTACAAGTGGCTGACCACAGAAACCGCCTTCGAAGGTTTCGGCAAAGGTCCTGCAGCACTGATAATGAACGGCGTTGCCAAAAAGATGGATAAGGACTTTAAGAACAACGGCAACATCAAGTGGAACTTCACCAAGTTCCTGATCGACCGGGAAGGCAATATCGTGAAGCGCTTTGAGCCCACAACGGATATGAAGACCGTTATGGCTGAAGTCAAGGCCGCACTGTAAGAACCTGGAAAGTAAAAACTATTCCGCAAAGCCCTAAGAGGCCGCGCAGGGCAAATACATGTTTCAGATGGAAATCTCAGGGAAGTCTCAGGGAACGCTCAGAGTAATTCCAGGGAAACCATGATTTCCGCCGATGATCCGGGGGGCTTGCAAAAGCGATCAGGAATCCAGAAAAGGTTTGTGAGAGAGAATCGAGAGGAGTTATAAGGCGCCATCGGATATGGATACTTTATTTGAGGAAAATGCGTTAAAACTGGATAATCAGCTGTGCTTCCCCTTATATGCCGCGTCCCGGGAAGTGATCAAGCTCTACAGGCCTTTTCTGGATCCGCTGGATCTGACCTACACCCAGTATATAGCCATGATGGTCTTCTGGGAAGAAGAGACGGTCAGCGTCAAAAGACTGGGAAAGAGGCTGTACCTGGATTCCGGGACGCTGACGCCGGTGGTAAAAAGCCTGGAACAGAAAGGTCTGGTAAAAAAATACCGGGATCCCGAAGATGAGCGGGTCGTGCTCTGCGAGATCACTGAAAAAGGACAGGCGCTTAAACAGGAAGCTTTAAGCGTACCGGCAGGACTGTCGAAATGCCTGCCCCTGGATATGGCAGACGCCGCGAAATTATACGAGCTTCTTTATAAGCTTCTGGATACGTTTGAAAAAAACTGAAAGAAACCGGCAGCGGAATGATCGTCCCGAAACCGGTGAACAAGGGTTGATACGGTTTTGTTAAATGCGGGCTGATCCGTTTTCGGTGAACGAGAGCTGATATGAGTCTGCTGATTGAGCGCCGATATGATCCCGGCAAACGGATCAGCCAAAAAAAGAGATGGTGTACGAAAACAGTACATCATCTCTTTTTTTGATAGTTTTATTCTCCGTAGTTTTTTTTTCTCAGACACTGTAAGGTATTTCAATTACCCGGTACAGTGCCTCCTGTAATGTGCCGCTTTTCTTATTATGCCAGGCCTGAGTGAAGCTTTTTAAACTTGGGAGATACGGAATCAAGAGCTCTGAAGTCGGATTCCGCCGGAACGTCCTGCATGCCGGATTCTACGTAATTCCTGAGGACACCTACCAGGACAAAGGGGCGGATGAATACGGAATGGATGATGCTCCAGATGATGACGGCAGCAATAACGGCCGCGGCGATCATCAGGATCCGGGGATCAGTGAGAGCTTCAGGAATATTGAGTTCTCCTCTGGCAGCGGCTTCGCCGATCTCGGAAGCCAGAACCTGAAAAGCATTCCCGAAATGGGAGGCGATCCAGTAGAACAGGCCGGCAAAAGGCGCGCCGATGATGATCAGGGAGGCGAGGCCCATGCCGAAGATACGGCCCATGTTCCGGAGCAGGGTCTTTCCGTGCTTGAAGAAGAGGACAGCCCCTTCGCAGGTGGCTTTTGCCGCGTTTACATTTTTACGGTAGAAGACCCAGCCAAGGCAGCAGTCGCTGAGATAAGCGATCAGGACTGAGACAGCCATGGAAATGGCGCTGCCGATGCTTCTTCCCGTATCACCGCCGAGCTTGCCGCCAAGATTCGTAAGGCGGCGTCCCAGCTGGTTGAAAATACCCTTGATCACGTTAGTTACGGCAAAGAAGGCAGCAACGGTAAGGAACCGTTCTTTAACGATAGCTTTCCCTTCGCGGATGACATTTTCGGGAAGGGAACCCTCCGTAATGCCTTTTGTCATCATGGCGATCTGTCCGGCTTTAAGGGAATAGGAGATATACCTTGTCAGAACGGCGATGATGATGAGACCCAGGACCAGGCCGATAAGCAGGCCGATTAAGCCCTTGTCGGAAGCCTTCTCCGCTGCATAGAAACCGATGCCGCAGGCGGCGCCAAGGATCAGAAGAGCGATGACGTCCCAAAGCACTCTTCTGAGGGAGAAGCCCAGGGTTTTTGAATAGATCTGTTTGTTGTCCAAACCAAACCTCCTTGAAACTGTTTATTGATCAGGATTTCTTCTGCTGCGGATCCGCCGGTTTTGAAGCAGAGAGGACGCAGTCTTTATGATATCCTGCTGATATCTTATATAACATAAAAGGGTCTGCCTGACAAGCCTTTTACCGAAACGGTTAATACCCTATGACCTGCCGGATAACGAAAAGTCCCTGTTTCCCTGATACGGGTGAAGAATGACATCTATCCCTGTTTCCCGAAACGGGGGAACAGCGGCGGCTGAACAGTAATGTCGGTTCATAAAGGAAACGATTTTCCGGCCTGCTCCGGAAGATCAGCGGCGCTTCTGAAGCAGTTCATCCGGGATCTCCAGAATATAGGAGACGTAGGCGTTGATGACCAGGGTGTCTTTGTACCAGCTTTCCTGTTGATAGGCCTTTCCGTAATTTTTATGCTGATGCCCGTGGATCATGTATTTGGGATGGTATTTTTCGATCAGCTCTCCGAAGACGGCGAACCCCTTATGCGGAAGATCTTCCCCGTCGTGGTGGCCTTCTATGGGGGCATGGGTCAGGAGGATATCGAACCCTTTGTTCCGAAACAGCTGGAATTTAAGCTTCCGGACCCGGGCGCGCATCTCTTTTTCTGAATACATATGGGTCCCCAGCTTGTAGCGCTGGGATCCGCCGAGTCCCAGGATCCGTAAACCTTTATGATTATACACACAGCCATCTACGCAGATGCAGCCTTCAGGAGGCCTGGTATCATAGATGCCGTCATGGTTGCCGTGGACGTAGAGAACGTCACAGCAGGACATGGTGGTCAGAAACTCCAGATACTGGGGCGGCAGGTCTCCCGCGGAGATGATCAGGTCAATGTCCTTAAGCATTCCCGGTTCATAATAATCGTAGTATTTTTTGGAAACTTCATCAGCTACGATAAGGACTTTCATGGCGTTCTCCTAATTGTTGATGTAGGAAAGAAGCAGGATACGGGCGTAATCCGTCAGTTCATCCAGGCCTGGCTCACGGGTTTCCACGTTGTCCAGAAGCCAGTGCATGTGGAGCAGCTCGTCCTGAGGAAGGACGGAATCGTGGCTGTCCGAGATCGTCACAGCATTGGACCCGAATTTCCCGATGATCTTGCCGGAAAAGACCGGATAGAAGCCTTCACGGATGGCATCCTTCAGATTTTCCACAAACCGGATGGTCTGGCGCGGCAGATCCTTTGTATAGACAAGATCGACGGCTCCTGTGGAAAGGCCCCACCAGTAGTTCAGGGCATTGTAGCCGTCTCCTGTATTGTCCGCCATGTCATAGGCGCCGTTCCGGACGCTTTCGACGATCTTTTTATAGACAGTACCCCAGTCCAGAAGCGGCATGGCGAGCCTCTTCATCGAACCGTTTTCATATTCAAAGAGACCGTAATCGGCAAAGGAAGAGGACTGGTTCATCATGGTCCTGCCGGAGATCAGATGGATATTATTTTTTCTGAAGTATTCCAGGTGGTCATTGTCCTTTTTGAGAAGCCACTGGACGTGGACTTTTGCAGAGGGCCTCATTAACTGGACGCCCAGGGCGAAGGCGTTGATGTTAGCCATGGTTTCCGGCACCGGCAGATCCGCCAGATAGCCGATCTTGTCGTCCTTTGTCAGGGAACCTGCGATGATGCCGCAAAGATAGGTCACTTCATAAAACCTGGCATAATACGTTCTTAAATAGCGGTGGGCGGCATTCAGGGTGCAGCAGAGGAAGCGGGTTTTTGGGAATCGAACAGCCGCTGACAGGGTAGGATCCAGAAACACCCGGGAAGTGGTAAAGACCAGATCCGAGCCGTTCCCGGCACACTCCCCCAGCAGGTGGTAAATATCCGTAAAGGGATTCACGCTGTAATGATTTCTTACTTCGATACGGCTGCCATATTCGTTTTTCAGCGCATTGACCCCGAGATCATGCAGATAGACCGCTTCCGAGGTCCGGGAATCGGTATCGTGGATAAAATCTATCCGGAGGACCTTGCTGCCGGTGCCGGGAGAAGACAGGAAGGAGAAGATGCCCCGTTTCGGCACGTCGTCTTCATCCAGCATGAGCCTGACATTTTTCCGGCTTCCCTGAAGCTGCAGCTCCTCCTTCATAGCCTGCAGTTCCTTCTGCAGTTCCATGGAAGATTTGTTCAGGATCGCGCCGTAGGGATAGACGTTCAGATAGGAGAGGAAGGCGTCGCCGACGATGTTTTCCGGGTCCTCCGTCTGAACGACGGCCCGGAAGGCATTCCGGAAACGATAGAAGGAAGACTTCAGCGTATCCCTGTCTTCCTCGGTCCATTCATCCTCCGGGCGTTTTCCGATCCTGAAATTGAGCTTGGTATAGGAACCGGGCTCATTGAAGACCAGATAGTTCTCCGGACACTTTTTATAAAAATCCAGGTATTCGTAGTAGCAGAGACTTTCCCGGGTGAACTCAAAGCGGGGCACCAGGCGGGTCACTTTTCCGGGGATGGAGTCCGCCCCCAGATACCGGGTGACGCTTACCCGTTTATTGCCCTCCATGATATAGTAATAATTCATGAATTCATAGGCTTTGACCGGGTCCCGCAGGCCTTCGTCCTTCAGAGAATCACAGAGAAAGATCCATTTTTCGGCGAATTCGGTATCATCCTCCAGAAGCGGCATGAAATCCGCGGCAAAGGCGGAACGCCGGCCGGCGGCATAGGTGCCCCGGACCCGGTCCATGGGAATCTCTATGGTTCCCAGGTTTCTTTCCGAAACGATGGTGACCTTGCTCAGGATCTCTTCCAACACCTGAAGATAAGGGTATTTCCCCGCATTCAGCTGCTCTTTATAGGTGGCTTCCCCGAGCCGCCTGGCTTTGATATAGTCTCCAAGTCCCATAAGACTTTCTCCTCTGTATAGTATACTCTGTAGGATATCTTTTGTATGGTATCAATCTGATCAATGCATTCTTTTTCTCAGCGGCTGCAGAAAACAGGGATCTTTTCCCCAGCCGGAACAATTCTTCGCTAAGGGCTTGTAATATGGACCGCCGGTCAGTTGTTATGGGCGGTTATCAGGCTTTTGGCGTATTCGGTCAGTTCATCATAAGCCGGAATGGAGCCCTCGATATTATTCAGAAGCCAGTCCATGTTCAGAATGTCTGAAGGCGTCAGCAGTGAACTGCCTTCTGTGGTGACGGGGCCGGTCTGGGACATCATCTCTCCGGAAAAGACCTTCAGGGAGCCGTTCTTGACGACGTTCCTTAAGACTTCCACATGCCGCGCTGTCTGGGGAGGTATGCTTCTGGAATAGAAGAGGTCTACGGCTTCTGTCGGGATGCCCCACCAGTAGTTCAGGGCCGTCATGCTGTTTTCATTGGTCTGAGCCTCGTCAAAGGCGCCGTTCTGGACGCTTTCGATGATCTTCTGATAGACCAGGCCCCAGTTCAGTACGGTCAGGGCCAGTTCGGTCCTGACGCCGTCTTCCAGCTGGTACAGGCCGTAGTCCGCGCTCGGAGCGCTGAAATTGATCATATCCCGGCCGGAGATCAGATGGACGGACTGCCGGCGGAAAAACTCCGTCGGTTCGGTCTCCTTCTGATGGAGCCACTGAAGATAGATCTTTGCCGCCGGGCGGATCATCTGCACGCCCAGAGCAAAGGCGTTCAGGTTGGCGATATGGGCAGGGATCGGAATATCCGCGATATAGCCGATCTTGTTGTTTTCGGCCATGGAACCGGCAATGACCCCGCTCAGGAACTTCACTTCAAAAAGCCGGGCGTAATAGGTCCGGATATACCGGTGAGCGGCATTCAGAGTGCAGCACAGGAAACGGGTCTTCGGGTATTTGACGGCCGCGGTCAGCGCGCCTTTTAAGAACAGGCGGGACGTGACAAAGACGATGTCTGATCCGTCCCGGCCGCATTTTTCCAGGACGGCTTCGGTCTCATCCGGCCCCTGCACATTGTAAAAGCTCCTGGTGACCACCTTTTCCTTAAAATGGTTTTCCACGTGGTTTTTTCCCAGCTCATGGAGATAGGTCCAGCTGGAGGTATGGACATCGTGGTCGTGGATAAAGTCCACGTGAAGCACGCGATTTCCGGTTCCCTGACGGGAGAAGATGCCGAAAATGCTCTGCTTAGGCGCTTCATCTTCATTCAGCAGAAGCTTTACGGACCGGTCGCTGTCCTGGAAGAGAAGCTCTTCCTTCATGGAGCGGATATCTTTGACCAACTCTTCCATCGATTTTTTCATGGCTTCCTGATAGGGGTAGATATTCAGGTAGGCCAGGAAGGCATCGCCGGTGACTTCATGGTTCAGGAATGCTTCATCCAGGGAAGAGGCAGCCTGGCGGAAGCGGTAGAAGAGAGACTTCAGGGTGCTTCTCTCTTCATCATCCCACACCTCGTCTGCGCCTTTTTTAGCCAGGGAGAGGAAGCGGGCATAGGAGCCGGGCTTTGTGAAGATCATATAGTTTTCCGGGCAGCGTTTATAGAATTCAAGGTATTCAAAATAGGTGATGCTGGCCTCGGATTCATTTCTTTCGGGGATCAGCCGGATAACGGTGCCGGGAACGGAAACGGCCCCCAGGAATTTCATCACGCTGACCCGTTTGTTGCCTTCCATGACGTAGAAGCGGTTCATGTATTCATAGGCCTTGATCGGATCCTGAAGCCCTTCTTCTTTAAGAGAATCGATCAGGTTGCTCCATTTTCCGGCAAATTCGGTATTTTCCGGCAGCAGCGGCATGAAATTCGGGGCGAAAGCCGTGCGCCTTCCCGCGGTATAGGTTCCGGCGATCAGATCCATCGGGATCTCCTGCAGGCCCAGATTGTTTTCTGAAATAATATTGACATGGCTCAGCATTTCGTCCAGGACCCCGACGTAGGGGTACCGGCTGCTGTTTAAGGATTCTCTATAGGAAAGTTCACCCGCTTTACGGGCTTTGTTATATTCGTTAAGACTCATGTTGATAGCTCCTTTCGGCTATGCCCGCCGATAAAATAGGATATAAACAGGCGATTCAGAGGAACAGACGCTGCGGAAACAGCCGCGGAAACTGCTGCGTAAATTACTGCCGTAAATTACTGCGGAAATATCCGCGGAGATTACTGCAGATAGTATTGCAGAAATAAGCAGCGTACTGATCCGTTATTCAACAGGCATAAAAAAGTTCGGAGTGCATTATAGGAAATCATTCAGGATTTGTCAAATCCGTGAAAGCTTCATGCAGTATAACAGTGGAAGCTTCATGCAGCAAACAGTGAAAGCTTCATGCAGTAAAACAGTGAATGCTTCAAGCAGCAAACAGTGAAAGATTCGTGCGGCGGAACAGTGAATTTTACATACACAGCCGGTTGTAACCGTATTCCGCATTTCTGAAAAAACCGGCTATATCTTTATACAGAAGGAAGCAGCCCGTCAGTACAGGGGGCTGCTTCCTTCTTCCACGTCCTTGCCCAGGTCCCGGGTATAAAGCCATTCGATATAGTCGCCGTCTTTAAGCACGTATTCACCGGCGCCTACGGAGGCGGTGATGCTGTTGACGTGGTAGACCCAGCCGGAGAGCTCTCCGTAATCAAATTCATACAGGTAATTCAGGCCGGAAACGAAGGTCTGGCCATGGGAACTGAAGACGGATCCTTTGGTCTCCATCTGGATGTTAAAGGCTCTGACAGCCTCTGTCAGGACGTCGAAAACCGTATCATTTTCTTCTATTTCGAAGACGGTATCCTTAAGAATGACGCCGTCCTTCGGAATATAAGGGGATTCTTCGTTCTTTATGGTGTCGCACCGGATGGTGAGGACGACCTGACCTATGGGGTGTTCCTTATGGCTGACAGGGCCGGAATAATAGGAATCCGGCAGCTTCAGGTCGGTGAACAGGATCAGCAACACAGCCCCCAGACCCACAAGGAAGACGGAAAGATAGTTTTTGAACCGTCTTTTTTTTCTGAGGTACTGGATCAGAGAAGCGCCAAGGACCAGGACCGCAACGCCGGCGCAGGCATAGACCTTGTAGGAAAGCTTCCGGGAGGATCTGCCGTTCTGGCCGGGGTCATTTTGTCCGGGATCCTTCGTGGAAGCGGTCTCCGTTTTCTGATCAGAGGTGTTTTCCTCAGAGGATGAGGCCTGTGCGGACTCATCGGTCGGGAGGACAGGAGATGCTGACTCTTGCTGTTCCACAGATTCGGACTCAATTACCGATTCGGAAGCTTTTTCGGTTTCCGATGCGGTTTCGGTCTCCGAGGAAGTTTCGGTCCCGGGCGGGATATCCTCTCCTTTACTGTACATATACAGGCTCTTGCCGCTGTCCCGGAGCAGCTGTACGGAGATCAGGGCGTAAAAGGCCTGGTTGGTGGAGGTCATATTGGTCTCAAGGCCTTTTTCATGGCAGAAGCTGCCGTCCGGAAGAGAAAAGGCGCTCAGGGCTTCGATGACTGTATGGCCGTTTTTGATAAATCTTTCGTCCTTTTCGGGATCGATGCCGAAGGAGGTGAGGGCCGTGATGACCTGGGCCGCGCTTTCCGCGTTGTCGGTGCCCATGCCGATAAAGCCTCCGTCCTCCAGCTGTTTTTCGGAAAGCCAGGAAAAGGCTTTCTCTGCGGCTTCCCGGATCTCCGGATCGTCCTTCTGAGGGGCCAGGGCCTGGAGCGCCATGGAGGTCACGTCTGTATCCGAATACGTTCCGAACAGGGACCAGCCGCCGTCGGGCTTTCGAAGATCAAGAAGCTCCAGGGCGTGCTGTCGGGCTTCTTCAGGCTTATCCAGATTATTCAGAAGGTGCAGGCCGAACACATGGCTCATGAGGCCGTTTTCCGCCGGATTTTCCTCCGCCGTCTGATGCACCAGGGGATCATCTTCGTGATCCATGAAGATAAGGGCCAGGGAGATCAGCTGCCTGTCGGTAAGCTTCGGCAGTTTTCTGGTCTCTTTTACATTCAGAAGAGCTTTGGTGTAAGCGGAGTAATCGAGCTCCGGATGGGCCTGCTTCAGGGCGATGGCAAACCATTCGCCGCCGGATCCTGCATAGGAGGATATAAAACCGTCCAGCAGTTCCTGGAGGGAATGGCTTCCATCGGAAGCTTCCATATAAGCAGCAATACCGCTGACAAGGCCTGTGACCCTGTCAGCGGTATCCGGTTCGGCGGCGGCAGGGAAAAACCCTGCCGCGCCGATAAGTATTATCAGTGATAATAAAATTGAGCAGATCTTATGCTTCATGAGAACGCCTGAAACTTAAAACACCGATCATAAGAAGGGCGGCAAGACCCAGGAAAACATAGGGCATGAAACCAAAGTCGCCGGTAAGGGGAGTTGCATTGACAACTACCGCCGGGGGTACCAGGACCGCCGTATCGGAAACGGCGCTGACGATAAACTGTCCGTCAGTGTCGAATTTAATGGTGACCTTGCCGTCTGCATCAGTCTTGTATTCGGTAGCCTGGCCGTTAACGGTGATCGTGGCATCCGCCACAGGGCCCACGACCGTGTTGAAGTTTTCATCGAAGGAAAGGGCGGAGAGGGTCAGCTCCAGGTCCTGGCCGGCGTTCACAGCGGCGTTCCTTACGTTGAAATAGCTGTACTGATCGGAGAAAGCTGTGGTATCGGTGAAAACAAAGCCGTCCAGATAGTCGCCGTCTTTCACTTCATCCTTAAGGCCCATAGCCATGATGGTGTTCAGGTAGTAGCTGTAGCTGCCGCCGTTTTCCACGCCCCAGAACTTGGTGATGGAAAGGCCGTAGGTGGTCTCTTCAGCAGCAAAGCCGGCTGCCGCGCCGCCGTCGAAAGCGGCTTCATGAGCCAGATAGAAAGCATCGTAGATGGTCAGGGCGCCGTCTTCATCGACGTCGGTAACCGTAACAGGCTGCTGGACCATCTTCAGGTCGCCGTTGGCGATCGTTACATAAACAGTGGCTCATCCGTCTGCAAATACTGCGGGACTCATAAGGCCGATGGCAAGGATCAGTGCGGTCAGAGAAGCAAGTACTTTTTTCTTCATGTCTGACAAAACTCCTTTTCACTAAATTTGGCAGATGAACTGCCGAAAGGGACATTTACAATCGTTTTTCGTCCCGCCGCCTATTATACTACCGCAGGAATGGAGCGTCAATTATGAAAAACAACAGCGGCAGAAAGAAAGAACAACGGCAGGAGTCAGAAAATATATAAAAACATGGCGGAAAGAGCAGGAAAGCCGGTCTCATTGAAGGCCGATAACCGTGTCAGAGTTATATGCAGCTGATCCGAAAGTGAAAAAGCCGGGCATTACAGCAGGACCGTATAGACGGCTTTCCCATGATCAACGAAGACTTCCAGAACATATTCATCCCGGATCAGATCCAGGGAGTCGACAGGCCCTTCATAGATGACCGGTTCCCGGCCGTCCCGTTCGATGATGAAGCCGGTGTCCGTGCGTTTCAGCGCCGGATCTTCTTTTTTCAGAAGATGCCTCACTTCTTCCGCAGGAAAAGCCCGGACGGTACCATCTTCGCAGGTCAGTTCCCGGGGCACTGACATACAGCCGATGTCTTTTTCCCGGTAGCCGGCATATTTCCAGCCGGGGATCCAGGTGATGAGAAGTGTCCTTCCCTTATGATCTTTAAAGACCTGGCCGGCGTACTGGTCCGGTCCCTTATCCGGCTCGCCGGAAGAAATGATGGTATATTTCCCGTCGGCAAAGGTGCCGTACATCACGGAAAAGTACCGCTTTGCCTCACTGCAGACCGAAGCCGCCAGCAGATAGCCGGCACCCGTCTTCATAAAAGAAGGGCACTCTGTAAACAGGGAATCTGCCCACTCCCGCATGACGCCCCTGTATGTCCAGTTGAACAGGTCTTCGCTTTCATAGAGCAGAAGGTTCGCGGTCCTGGTTTCCGGATGGCCGCTGGCCATGACGATATAGTATTTCCCGTCAATGGCTGCCGCTGCCGGATCTCTGAAATTCGGACTACCGTCTTCCGGATAAGCGTTGATGACCGGGTTTCCGTCATACTTGGTAAAATGGACGCCATCCCCGGAAAAAGCGCAGCTTGCCCGCTGGGAGAGCTTTCCCGTCTCTTCATCGCGGCGGATGGAAGCGTAGAAGAGGTAAAGAACATCATCTTTGACCAGTGCCGTCCCGGAAAAACAACCGTCTTTATCATAGGGCTGATCCGGCAGAAGAGCAGGTTCCAGCTCTTCAAAATGAAGGAAATCCTTTGTCCGGGCATGCCCCCAGTGCATGGGCTCCTTCCAGGGCTTTTCATAGTGAGGCGCATGCTGATAGAAGATATGGTACCAGCCCTTAAAATACACCAGGCCGTTGGGATCGTTGATCCAGCCTTTTTTGGGGTGGTAGTGATAAAGCGGTTTTTTTTCGTAAGTCATAAGAGGCTCCTTAGATCAGGTTACCGATTTTTGTATCCGGTCTTTCATTGGAAGAACAGGATACTATATGACAAAGATAATAATATAATGATTCCAACGCCAAAAGTCGGACTCCGCGGGATGTTTACATTCCAGTGGAGGAAAGACTTCTTGGCGTGCCCCTCATGAAGCACGAAGTGGAGTTTTTACTCCACGAGAGTGTGGAATGAGGGAGGATGGTGGGAGTGCAAAGCACGGAACCATCCGGAATCTACTTTTGGCAACTATATCATAAAATAAGACAGCATGGTTTTCAAGGAGTCAGAGCAGTTTTTTCTGATATTCTGCCGAGTCTTTCTCTTCTTTTATGTTTACGATTCGGAAGAGGCCGTGCAGGGAGTTTTTCTTAAATTGATATGGCTCCGGATGCTGAGGGTGTGTATATTCTGTCTGTTCGGATACATCTTGAATCTTGAAAAGAAATGGCTGTTTTGATACAATTAAAACAGAAAAACCACGTAACGATCGAAACAGATAAACAATTGAAAGGAACGGAAAAATGAAAACTTATGGAGAACCGGTCTTCGGAACGGTTAAGGAACCATGGCCGGTTGTGGAAACAACGGGCGGAAAGATCGTCGGCGAAAACCGGGACGGCATCGCGGTTTTCCGAGGCATTCCCTATGGCGGGCCTGTAGACCGGGAAAAACGTTGGCTGCCGCCGGTAAAAGCAAAATCCTGGGACGGAGTCAAAGACTGCACCAGGAACGGTCCCATTGCCATTCAGATGGGGGAATCGATCTCTATTTCCAAAAACTTCGGATTCTATTACAGCGGCGGCCATCCTGAGAAATTCGGCGCTGCGAAATATGAGACCCAGAATGAAAACTGCTTGGTGCTGAATGTGCTGACGCCGGGCATCGATAATGGCAAACGTCCGGTGATCTTCTATATCCACGGCGGCGGTTATTCCAGCGGCACCGGCACCACCGGCATCGGGACGGATGTTTTTTCCCGGGAGCAGGATATTGTCATGGTCTCCGTGAACCACAGGCTGGATATCATGGGCTATCTCTACCTGGGACATCTGGATGAGAAGTATGCGCAGTCCGCCAATGTGGGACTGCTGGACCTGGTGCTGGCGCTTACCTGGGTAAGGAACAACATCAGCCGTTTCGGCGGAGATCCGGATAACGTAACACTTTGCGGAGAGTCAGGCGGCGGATCAAAGATCTGCCACCTGATGGCCATGACCTGCGCCAGAGGGCTCTTCAGAAGAGTCATTGTGGAATCCGGTTCCGCATCCCCGGGGATCAGGACCGTTCAGGACAGCGCAAAAACCACGGACATCCTGCTGGAACGCCTGGGGCTGAAGGGTGATCCCGACGTTATCGAAAAGCTGAAAGCGCTTCCGGCTCAGTATATTCTGGAAAAAGCAAAAGGCGTTGAGCCCGGGCAGGAAGCTGTCTTTGGCGAAGGCCTGGCCTTTTCTCCGGCAGCGGATGATATCATCATCATGAAGACAGACACCCTTTACAACGTTCCGAAAACCGCCAAAGATATCGATCTTCTGGTGGGTTCATCGGAGGATGAAATGGCTGCCTTTGTCGGAGAACTGGCCCTTGGCGTCACCGAAGAAAACATCAGGGAAAAACTTCTGGGCGGCCTTCCCCGCCTCAGCGTCAATGTCACGGAAGATAATGTGGATGAGATCCTGGAGGTCTTCCGGGAGAATAACCGGAAACACGATGATCCTGGCCATATGCTCATAAAGATCATCTCCGCCTCCGGCGCACTGACCTCCGGCGCCTTTTACCAGGCCATGGCTCAGGCGGAGAAGGGAAACGCCAGGGTCTACCGGTACTTCAACCGGCTCGACGTGCCCCATAACTATATAGAGGGGATGAAGATCTGCTGGCATACCTTCGATACGCCGCTGTTCTTCCGGATCGTTCCCTATGAATACCTGGAAGACTATTCCCGGAAGACGTCCGCCATGTGGGCTCAGTTTGCCCGCTGCGGAGACCCGTCCACCAAAGAATATGCCTGGCCGGAATTTGACATCGTTAACCGGTACACCATGGTCTTTGATACGGAATTCCATGTGGAGGAAGACCCGAACAGGGCGGAACGAAAGATCATGGAAAAGTATACGGATGCCGAAAACCGGACCATGTGATACAGAAACCGGGCAATCTGATACAGAAACCGCGTGATCTGATACAGGAATCCGGATTCTGCTCCGAAAGACTGTGTTATTCAGGAAGCAGGCAGTATCAGCTGATGGAAATACAGTCAGAAATCCGGACAGAAAAAAGACGGAAAAACGGACAGAAGAAAACTGACGGGAAAAGGCTTTTAGAAAAAGCATCAGGCCGGCGGCCTTTACAGAAGGCCGCCGCCAGACGGTTTTCCGGCAGATAAAGATCGGGGGAAAAGTATGAAACGAATCAGAAAAGCAGAGAAGATCACTTTCCATGAGACTTTTTATGAAGTACTGACAGACTGCGTACCCCTTCGCCTCTGGTTCCTGACGGATGACATCATCCGGATCCGGGCCGGATTTGACGGGGATTTTGACGAGGCCAGCTATGCGCTGATGACCACCGCCTGGGAGTCCCGGACAGACGAGCTTTTCCGGAAGGAACGGCAGATCATAAGGCCTGCGGGAAGCGTATTGGAGAAGACGTGGGAGAACGGTGAAAGCCAGGCGGTCATTCAGGGAAAACGGTTGAAAGTGGTCATTGAAAAAGCACCTTTTGCGCTGAAGATCTATGACCGGGACGGAAACCTGATCCACGAGGATCTGCCGGAGATCGGTTACCGGCAAGATCCCAACGGAAGACGGATCCACAGCGT
Organism: Lachnospiraceae bacterium; assembly: GCA_017438305.1. Classification (GTDB taxonomy): domain Bacteria; phylum Bacillota; class Clostridia; order Lachnospirales; family Lachnospiraceae; genus UBA1267. The sequence goes on from JAFRVX010000190.1 coordinate 16,768, forward strand.
CAGGATCTCTCCCCGGGATCATTTCTACGGATTCGGAGAGAAAACCGGCGGCCTGGACAAGGCGGGGGAGCATCTCCGCATGACTCAGGGGGATTCCATCGGCTATGATCCCGAAAAGACCGACGGTATGTATAAGCACGTGCCTTTTTATATACGACTGTCGGAGGACGGAACGCAGGCGGCAGGCTATTTCTACCATACCACCTCCTTCTGTTCCTTTGACCTGGGAAAGGCGCTGAATAATTACCGGCCCAGGAATGCCGCCTTCTCGGCGGATGCCGGAGATATCGACCTCTTTTTCATCGCCGGTCCGGAAATCAAAGACGTTATACAGCGCTACACCTGTCTCACCGGGCGCCCCGCGATGCTGCCGAAGGCGGCCCTGGGCTATCTGGGCTCCTCCATGTATTACGCAGAGCTTCCGGAAAACTGCGATGAAGGCATCCTGACCTTTACGGATATCGCCGGAAAGGAAGGGATCCCCATGGACGGCTTCCAGCTTTCTTCCGGCTACTGTTCCGTGGAAACAGAAGAGGGCATCAAGCGCTGCACCTTTACCTGGAACGATGATCGTTTTCCGGATCCTTCCCGCTTTTTCGAAAAGATGAAAGAGCGGGGCATCGCGGTTTCCGCAAACGTCAAACCCGGCATGCTGCTGGTCCATCCGCTGATGCAGGAAATGCAGGACGCGGATATGTTCATCCACGACCCCGAGGATCCTGAAAAACTCTGCGAAGGCGCCTGGTGGGGCGGTCCGGGGTATTTTATGGACTATACCCGGAAGGAGACCCGGGAAAAATGGAAGGAGATGCTGAAACAGCATCTGTTTTCCTACGGATGCCCCTCCATCTGGAACGACAACTGTGAATATGACAGTCTGGCGGATCTTGACGCCCCGGTTTCCTTTGAAGGAAAGGGCGGTACTTCGGGAGAACTGAAGTCCATTATGGCGAACCTGATGTGCAAGCTTTCCAATGAAGCGACCCTGGAATATGATCCGCACTTAAGGCCGTTCTCTGTCTGCCGGGCCGGTTTTGCCGGCATCCAGCAGTATGCCCAGGTCTGGACCGGCGATAATCCCACCGGCTGGCCGGCCCTTAAGGGAAATCTCGGCACCATGCTGAACATGGGCTTGAGCGGCATGGCCAACACCGGATCGGACGTCGGCGGCTTTTTCGGCCCCGCGCCGGAAAGAGAACTGTTCCTGCGCTGGGTGCAGCACGGCATCTTCATGCCCCGCTTCTCCATCCATTCCGCCAATTCGGACAACACGGTGACGGAGCCCTGGATGTACAGTGATATCCGGGAAAAGATCGCGTCGGCCATCCGGCTTCGCTATGCTTTCCGGCCTTATCTGTATTCCCTTATGGTCCGGGCTCACGAGGAAGGCCTTCCCATTATGGAGCCCCTTCTTCTGAATTTTGCGCATGATAAAAACACCCACGGAAACCGGACGGAGTTTTTCTTCGGCGATTCGCTCCTGGTAGCCAACGTGTTGGAAAAAGGCGCCGTGACCCGGAAACTGTATCTGCCGGAGGGCGTTTCCTTCTATGATTTTTATACCCGGAAACCCTATGCGGGCGGGCAGGAGATCGAGATCCCGGTGGATGAGGATTCGATCCCGATGTTCTTAAGGAGCGGCGCCATCGTGCCCATGAGCGCCGACGCGGGTTTCTTCGGAGAGAAGAAAGGAAATCCCGGTTCAGTCAGGATGACGGATCCCGTAAAGAATCTTCAGCTGATCCTGATTCCCGACAGGGACGGAAGTTTTGTCCTGTACGATGACGACGGCGTCAGTAATGATTATGAAACCGGCGTTTACAGAAGGACGCAGATCGATATGAAAGCTTCTGATGAAGCCTCCGGAAAGATCGAAGTGCAGTTCACCGCTTCCGGAAGCTATGCCTCCCGGACGGAAAATATCCTCCTGGACGTGGTCTGCGACTATAAAGCGCCCTATTACGTCAAAGCTGTAGGAAACACGCTTCCCAGGATCCTTTACCGGGAAGACTTTGAAAAGGCGGAAGAAGGCTGGTATTATTCCAACCGGCTTCATAGTGCGCTGATCCGTTTCAGAAATCCCGGCACCGACGCTTTTACGGTGGAGATCGCCACCGGCCGGCGGGACCTGATCGGGATGGGATGAATGACCCCGGCACGGATGCCTTCCGGAAAACCGGCAATGTGCCCGGCAGTGAAAACTACTTTGTACAAAACTGCTCCCTGAAAAAAGAACGGCAGCAGGTCTTTGGGATCAAAGCAATACCAGGGAATAAAAAAATAACAGGCAATACAAAATAAAAGGTAATACAAAATAACAGGAAAGAAGGAAGAAGATAATGCCTCTTGGAATTATCGCAAACGTTCTGGCGGTCTTCATCGGCGGGATCGCAGGAACAATTTTCGGAAAAAAACTGAGTCAGAAGATGAAGGATACGCTGAACCTGATCTTCGGGCTCTCCGCCATGATGATGGGCATCACGTCTATCATGCCCATGAAAAACATGCCCCCGGTGATCCTGGCCGTGATCCTGGGCACAGCCATCGGCGTCTTACTGAAGTTGGAAGACAGGATCAACAAAGGCGCGGTCTCAATGCAGAAGTTCATCAGCCGCTTTACGAAGGGACCCGGAAAGACAGACAGCGCTTCGAAGGAAGAATACACAGCGTCTCTTGTGACCATCATCATCCTGTTCTGCACCAGCGCCACCGGGATCTACGGCTCCATGGTATCCGGCATGAGCGGGGAACATACGATCCTGTTCTCCAAATCGATCCTGGATTTTTTTACCGCAATGATTTTTGCCTGCTCATTAGGGATGGTGGTTTCTTTTATTGCTGTGCCACAGCTGCTCATTTTCCTGGCCATTTTCTTCCTGGCCCGGGTGATCTTCCCTCTGACAAACGAAAGCATGATCGCGGATTTCAAGGCCTGCGGCGGCATGATCCTCCTGGCGACGTCCTTCCGGATGATCAAGGTGAAGATGTTCCCCATAGCCGACATGATACCGGCCATGATCATCGTCATGCCCTTAAGTTATCTGTGGTCAGCCTTTATCCTGCCCCTTCTGTGAGGCTGCAGGCTGGGAGCAGTTTTGAAAAATTATTCCACACGCTGGCGCTTTGATAGGCGCCGGCGAATTTTATGTCCTGCGGCAATGCTTTCACTGTTCCGATGGAATCGTGTTTTCTTATCCTGTATGACCGATTCTTCCTCTGTTCCGCCGGCGTTGTGTTTTTTTACGATATGGCCGATGTCTCCCTTGATCCCTGGAACCGTGTATTCTTATGCCACTAGTAGAATGTAATTAAATTAACTAGACTAATATTCCATCCTGTGTTATAATGTATCTATCACCTTAAAGGAGTTAGAAACAATGGCAAAAGCACAGGCATTAACGTTAACTGAAAGCGATCGCAGTTACCTTGAAAGCATTACCAGAACGAGGACGATGCAGGCTCAGGTAGTTACCAGGGCCAGAATGCTTCTT
>JAFRVX010000191.1 GCA_017438305.1 Lachnospiraceae bacterium
GGAGATCGACTATATGGAAGAACCTTTCGTAGCGGCGGAGATCATCGTCACCTCCGAATATATCGGCCCCATCATGGAACTCTGCAATGAGAGACGGGGCATCTATAAATCCATTGAATACATCGAAGCCACCAGGGCCGTCCTGAAATACGACCTGCCGCTGAACGAGATCATCTATGATTTCTATGACGCGCTGAAGTCGCGGTCCAGAGGCTACGCTTCCTTCGATTACGAACTGAAGGAATATGTAAAGTCGGAGCTGGTGAAGCTTGACATCCTGGTAAACCGGGAAGAAATCGACGCCCTGTCGTTCATCGTCTATGCGGGATCGGCTTATGACCGGGGCCGCAGGATGTGTGAAAAGCTGAAGGAAGAGATCCCGCGGCATCTGTTTGAGATCCCGATCCAGGCAGCCATCGGCTCGAAGATCATCGCGCGGGAAACCGTCAAAGCCGTTCGGAAGGACGTTCTGGCAAAGTGCTACGGCGGCGATATCACCCGGAAGAAAAAGCTTCTGGAAAAACAGAAGGAAGGCAAGAAGCGGATGCGGACCTTCGGCAACGTCGAGATCCCCCAGAGCGCTTTCATGTCTGTCCTGAAACTGGATGACAACTGATCTATGGAAATATATGTCCACATCCCTTTCTGCGTCAGAAAATGCGCCTACTGCGACTTCTATTCCCTGCCGGACGCCCGGTCCATGGAAGAAGCCTATTTCGAAGCGCTGAAGGGCGAGATCACGGAATGGGGGCTGAAATGCCGGGAGACCGGAAGAACGGACGTGTCCTCCGTCTTCTTCGGCGGCGGGACGCCTTCCTGCGTGGATCCGCGTCTCATCAGGGAGACGATGGCGCTGCTTCGCCGGTACTTTTCCCTGAGGGAGGATGCTGAGATCACCATGGAAGCCAATCCGGGGACCATTGATAAAGAGAAACTGATTATTTATAAAAACGCTGGGATCAGCCGGCTTTCCCTGGGCCTGCAGTCAGCCGATGACGGCATGATGGAAAAGCTGGGAAGGATCCACCGGTTCCGGGATTTCGAAAAAAGCTATTATCTGGCCCGGGAGACCGGGTTCCGGAATATTTCCGTGGACCTGATGTCAGGACTTCCCGGGGAAACGGAAGCAGGCTTTATAAACAGCCTGAAAACCGTCTTGTCCTTTGGACCCGAACATCTTTCCGTCTACAGCCTGATCATCGCCGAAAACACGCCTTTTTACGCGCTGTACGGCCCTGAGGGCACGAAGACGGAAGAACTGCCGGGGGAAGATACGGACCGGAGGATCGTAAACCGCACCCGGGAAATCCTGGAGGCTTCCGGATACCGGCAGTACGAGATTTCCAATTACGCGAAGCCGGGATTTGCCTCCCGCCATAATATCGGATACTGGACAGGAGAAGAATACCTGGGATTCGGAGCTGCCGCGGCTTCGTTTCTCTATACGGATACAGGGAGGCTTCAGAAGAAAGTGACAGAAGCCTGCAGCGGAGCAGGAAATGTATTCTGTGCAGGAATCCTGACAGGGCACGGAGACCTCCGTGGCCCGGATGGATCTGCGGGATCCGTCATTCCTCCCGGAACGGCAGCGGTCCGGTTTAAGAACGCGGAAGATCTTCGCTACCGGGAACTTTCCCGGACAGAAGAGGAGTTTCTGACCCGGGAAGATCTGATGGCGGAATTTATGATCCTCGGCCTCCGGATGAAGCAGGGCGTAAGCCCGGACGAATTTGAAGCACGCTTCGGCGTCTCTATGGAAGAACGGTACGGACCCGTCATCCGGAAATATACCGATTTCAATGTTCTTCGGCAGGACGGGGAGCGGATATCCCTGACCCCCTACGGGGAGGATGTCTGCAATATCCTGTTTGAGGAATTTCTTTAAGGGGGAAAGCCAATGGATATGGCACTTGTCTTATTAAAACGGATCTTTATCATGTTTGCCTTCATGGCCATCGGATGCATCCTGTACAAGCGGAAACTGGTTTCCGACCAGGGAACGAAAACCATGGGAAACGTGCTTCTCTATATCGTGGTCCCGGCCGTCATCATCAAGTCTTTCAACATCCCTTCATCGCCGGATATTACCAGCAAGATGCTGATCTCCTTTGCGGCAGGCGGCGCCTGCATGGCGCTTTCCATGATCATTGCCTGGCTTGTTTTCAGGAAAAATCCCATGGAAAACTTCAGCGCGGCCTTTTTTAATTCCGGTTTCCTGGGGGTCCCACTGGTGGCCTATGTGCTGGGCGAGGACAGCGTGATCTATGTGGTGGCTCTGGTCTTCCTGATCGGCTTTCTGCAGTGGACCTACGGGGTCTACATCATTACGAAGGACAAGAAGAACATCGCCCCGAAAAAGATCATTTTCAACCCCAGCCTGATCGGCCTGGTTCTGGGACTGATCGTTTATTTCATGCCTTTTGATCTTCCCGCACTCATCACCACGGGAATCAATGATATGGCGGCGATGAATGCGCCGCTGGCCATGCTGATCCTGGGCGCCTACTTTGCCCAGACAGACGTGAAGAAATTCTTTACCGACAAACAGGCTTACCTGGTCTGTCTGATCCGGCTGGTGATCACCCCCCTGGCGACCCTGGCGCTGCTTTCGGTCCTGCCAAGGAGCCTGAACAGCATCCGCCTGGCGGTCCTGATCAACGTCATTACGCCGGTGGGTTCCAATGCGCCGATCTTCGGCCAGCTTTTTGACAAGGATTACGTCAGCTCAACCCGCTATGTATCCCTGAGCACGATCCTCTGCATCATTTCCATGCCGCTGGTCATTCTTCTGGCAAATCTGCTGTGGGTGAAGTGACTGAAGCGGAAGAAAACATGCTGTGGGTGAAGTGACTGAAGCGGAAGAAAACATGCTGCAGAGAAATGACGGAAGCGGAAGGAGGAAGTATTTTGAGAAAATGCCTTCTTATCGGACTGGATATCGGGACGTCCGGCGCCAAATGCCTGGCAGCGGATGAAGATGGCACCGTTCTGGCGTCATCTGTTCAGGAATATCCCTTATATACCCCCAGGCCCGGCTGGGCCGAGCAGCATCCCGAGGACTGGTGGCAGGCCGTCAGAAAGGGCCTCGCCGAGATCCTTCCCCGGATCCCGAAAGAGGACATAGCCGGCATCGCCTTTTCCGGGCAGATGCACGGCCTGGTGGCCCTGGATAAGGACGGGCAGGTGATCCGCCCCGCATATCTGTGGTGCGACCAGCGTTCGGAGCCCCAATGTCTTTCTTTGACAGAGAAGGCGGGAGGACAGGAGGGCCTGCTCCGTTATACGAATAACCGGATGCTTTCCGGCTATACCGGCGGCAAGCTGTTAAGGCTTAAGGAGAACGAACCGGGAAATTATGAGAAGATGGTCCGCTTCATCTGCCCCAAGGACTACGTTCGCTTTAAGCTTACGGGGATCGCGGATACGGATGTTTCGGAAGCTTCGGGCACAGGTTTCTTTGATACCCGGAACCGGTGCTGGTCTGAAGAACTGATCGGGATTTCCGGCCTTGACAGAAACATCTTCCCGGAGGTGCATGAATCCATAGACCTGGCCGGCAGGGTGACCCGTAAGGCTTCTAAAGAAACCGGTCTGCCGGAAGGAACCGCCGTCTATTACGGCGGCGGCGATGCCGTCATCCAGACGACGGGCACCGGCCTGATATCTCCCGGCACCATCGGGGTCGTGATCGGTACCGCCGGCAACGTTTCCATGGCACTTGATCACTTTTATCCGAACCCCAACGGCGACCTGCAGATGTTCTGCAATAACGAACCCGGGCTGTATCATGCTTTCGGCTGTCCACTGACCTCCGGCGGCGCTTACCGCTGGTACCGGGATGCTATGTCTGAGCATATGGTGGAGAAAGCCCGGCTGACGCAGGAAAACGTCTACGATCTTATGGGAAAGGAAGCTGAAATGTCCGTTCCCGGCTCCAACGGGGTCATCTTTACCCCCTATCTTACCGGAGAGCGGTGTCCTTATCCCGACGCCAATGCCAGGGCTTCCTTTTACGGCCTCTCTTTAAAAACCACCCGGGCGGACATTACCCGGTCGGTGCTGGAGGGCGTGACCTTTTCCTTAAGACAGATCGTGGATATCATGCAGTCCTTTGTCCCCTGCAGCAAGGTCGTGGCCTCCGGCGGCGGAAGTGTTTCGGCGCTGTGGCGGCAGATGCAGGCGGA
>JAFRVX010000016.1 GCA_017438305.1 Lachnospiraceae bacterium
CAGATATAAGGCACTGCATCCAGCCGGATGATGTCGATCCCGTGGTTGCACAGATACAGCATGTTATCCGTCATATCATTGAACACTACGGGATTCGCGTAATTCAGATCCCACTGGTAGGGATAGAAGGTGGTCATGACCACCTTTTTCGCTTCGTCGCACCAGGTGAAATTGCCCGGAGCCGTGGTGGGGAAGACCTGAGGAACGGTTTCATCATAGGCGTTCGGGATCTCCCAGTTATCGTAGAAGAAATACCGGTCCTGGAATTCCTTCTCTCCTGCCCTGGCCTTTCTGGCCCATTCGTGATCTTCACTGGTGTGGTTCATGACAAAGTCCAGACACACGGCGATCCCGCGTTCATGGCAGTCTTCGGTAAGGGCGTAAAGGTCCTCCATGGTGCCAAGCTCCGGCTGAACCTTCCGGAAATCACTGACGGCATAGCCGCCGTCCGACCGGCCTTCGGGACTTTCCAGAAGGGGCATCAGATGAAGATAATTCACGCCGCAGTCTTCCACGTAGTCCAGCTTTTTCCGGACGCCCTTAAGATTTTTCGCAAAGGCATTGACATACATCAGCATGCCGGTCATTTCATGGCCTCTGTACCAGTCCGGTTCGGCTTCCCGGGCTCGGTCCATGTTTTTAAGGCTTTCCGGTCTTTCTTTGTAAGCCCGGTAAAGCATTTCCGTAAAGTATTCATAGGCCTTTCTGTCGCCGTGATACAGTTCGAAATACAGCCATCTGAGTTCGTCTTCGCAGGAACGGAAACGGTCCGCGAACTCTTTTTCCCAGCTTTCTCTTCCCATACATATCCTCCGTGCCGGCGCTGCCGCCGTTCAGGCTCAGCCCGTCTGCAAGCATCTTTTTTTCTACTATAACAAAGACCATCCGGAAACGCAAGCAGTTAAACTTCCGGCAGTTTATTTCCCTACATTAAACTTTCGTCAATTTATTTCCCTTCGGCCGGACCGTAATCAACGGCGGCGCGGTTTACCCGCGCCGTGTCAGAGTTTAACAGGATACGTTTAATGTTTCTTTCATCACGCCTTGGGCAGGTGCCACCTGAAGCGGGCTGCCAGGATCCGTATGACAAAGATCAGGGCTGCGCCGGAGATCATGGCCAGGTTTTCATCGATCTCCCAGAGGAAAATGCAGAGAAGCGCTCCCAGGATGGCTGCGCAGGCATAGAAATGCCGGACAAAGATCATGGGCCGGTCGCCGGCAAAGATATCCCGCATGACGCCGCCGCCCACGCCGGTCAGCACCCCGACAAACACGGAAAGAAACCGGTTTTCAAAGGAAATGCTGTAGCGTATGCCGACGACAACAAAAATGGCCAGGCCGATCGAATCCATGACCTGGAGGATCAGTCCGTCCACATTGATCTTTCTTCGGATAAAAGGGAGAAAGACCAGCAGCGATACCACTGCCCCGGTGAGGGCGTAGACCGGGTTCTGAAAAACCAGAGGGGGCGTGGTGTCCAGGATCACGTCCCGGATCACCCCGCCTCCGACAGCTGTTGTCACCCCCAGCATGATCACGCCGAAGATATCCATTTTCTTGCCGATGGCGACCATCGCCCCCGATACGGCGAAGGCGATGGTGCCGATGATTTCCAGTGTCAGAATCATAACAATCCCTGCACAAAATGATTTTTATAAGCTGCTGCCCATACCGTCAGAACGGCCTGTCTTTTCCGGAAAGCCTTGACGTCTGCCTCCGGGAAAGGAAGAACATGATGAGCGCGCCGCAGACGATCGGGACGATCATGGCAGCATAGCCGATGCCGTAATTCTCCATAAACATACCGGCGATGAAGTTGACGATCAGGGGCCCTAAAGCCATACCGATGTCCAGTCCGATATAGTAAGTGGAGCTGGCAGCGCCTCTCTCCTTAATGGGAACGGAACCCAGGGCCATGGACTGCATGATGGGCTGCAGGCCGCCGTAACCGATACCGAAGCACACGCCGGCAAGGGCCGCCTGCCAGGAAGCGGTCAGGTTCATCAGCAGCAGACAGACGCCCACCAGAAAAGCGTTGCAGATGTATACAAAATACTGCCTGGGCAGCTTGTCCGCCGCCTTCATGATCAGCGGCCTGGTGGCGATGTTGGAAAGCGCGTACAGGGTAAAGAAAATGCTGGCGCCTTCAACGCCCCGGTTCTCTGCGTACAGCAGAAGGAATCCTGTTACCGCGCCGGAAAGCAGCGCGTTGCACATACTGATAACAGCCGCGGGAATGGCCGGCGGGCAGATGAGATTCTTCCACCAGACCCGTTTTTCGCTTTTCTGCACCGCTTCCTTCATCTCTCTGGCCTTTTCTTCCTCCAGGGCCGAATTGTTCTTCACAAAATTCAGCAGGACAAAGGCCAGCACATACATGGATGCGGCACCGAAAAACAGCACTGAATAATTAAAATGTTTGATGACCATCTCGCCGACCCGCGGGGCAAAAGCCATGGAGACGTTTCCCATCATGGCGTAATAACCCATGCCCTTCGTCAGCTGGGACCGGGGCACGGCGTCGGCCACAAAGGCCAGATTCACCGTCGAGAAGATGGAAAAGATGATGCCGTGGATGATCCTGACAGCCAGAAGGAGCACCGTACTCTTGGAGAAGACATAGGCGCAGAAAACCGCCGCCAGGCTCAGTTCCGATAAGAACATCATCCTTTTCCTGTCAAAATGGTCGCTGATCCAGCCGGCAACAGGTCTTGAGAACAGCGCAGCCAGAGACATGAGTCCCGGAAGCACGCCCAGGATCGCCCCGCTGACGCCCATAAACCGGGCGTATTTCGTGATGTTGGAGCTGGTCATGGAATAGCCGAACTGGGCGGCAAAGTATGAAAAACACAGGATAATATAGCCGGGTGTCACCAGCTTATCTTTTTTAGGTTCCATTGTATGTTTTCCTTTTTTCCAGTTTAACTGGCAGTATTAATTGGTATTTTCGGTTTCGTTGATTTCCGTAACTGTATTTGCGGCGTAATTTTCTTTACGCCGTAACTTCATCTGCGCCGTAACTTCATTCGCACTGCAACTTCATTCGCACGTAACTTTTTTTACGGCGCAGCTTAGTTTACGAAATTACTTTAATGATTTCATTCCCTCACAAACTTTGCGGTAAGCTCTGCGGCGCCTTCCCGGAATCTCATGATCCTTTCACTGACGAGGATACCATCATCCGTGAGCGACACCTTCAGCATCCGGGAAGAATTGTTCTCAGGCCACAGTAGTTCCAGCACGAGAACGCCCGCTTCTTCGAAATACGCGTTGGCGTAACATTTTGAAGCGAACTCCCAGGGCGTTTCCAGATGATTCAGCCGTCTCGTGCCGTCCATCGAAAAGACCAGTTTTTCCCGGGTCCTGTCGGTGGCCTGCCAGGTGACGGATAGTTCCATCGGGGTGAAGGAAAGGATCAGCTTCTCCGCAAATTTCGGTGTAAGTCCCGGTACGTTTTCCTGAGCGCCCATGCCCCTTAAGTAAAAATCAAAGGTACCTTCGGAAGCCCTGAAGCTTCCTTCAAAACAGGCTTTCTTTTCATCATACGGGGCAAAGACAGGATGTTCGATGCTTAAGTGCTTAAGTCTGCCCTGAAGCTTTTTCAGCCCTTCTTCGTTCTCCGGAAGCGCATCATCCATAACAGCCGGCATCAGCACATCCCAGACAGCATCCAGGGTTTTCTGGGCGCCGCCGAAGGCATTTTCATTAATGGAAACGATCATATCCTTATCGGGAATGACGATGGAGAACTGGCCTCCTGCCCCGTCTGCCCGGTAGGCTCCGGGATAGCGGCACATCCACATCTGGAAGCCGTAGCCCACGTGATTGTCCGCCGCTGGATTGGCTTCCGTGGAATTATCCGTCTGGAAAGACGTGGCCAGTTTTACATATTCCTCCGAAAGGATGCGTTTTCCTGACGCCACGCCGCCGTCCTTGTAGAGCTTCATCAGCCGGAGGTTGTCCTCTGTGGTGGAAACCGTCCGCCAGGCCCACATATCGTAGCCCTCCGGCGCGATGCCATGGTCCAGGTTTTCCGCATCTATGCCGATATAGGGAAAGACTTTCTCTTCCAGGTATTCATAAACCGTCATCCCGGTGAGTTTTTCTATGACTTTTCCGAGGAAAGTGGAGGCGACGGAATTATAAAAGAACCTGGTGCCCGGCATGTAGGTAAGATCCAGGTTGATAAAGTTCTTTACCCAGTTTCCTTCCATGGAGGGGAAATGATCCATGCCCGTGGCAAACCGGAGGGTGTTCCGGATCGTCAGGTTTTCCTGGAATTCCGTGGGATTTTCCGGTTTATATTCCGGGAAGATGTCATAAAGCTTATCATCCAGGTCCAGAAGGCCTTCCGTATAAGCCGCGCCGATGGCGGTTCCCATATAGGTTTTCGTCAGGGAATTGCACATATGGTGCAGGCCCGGCGCAAAAGGATCCCACCAGCCTTCCGCCACGATCTTATCATGGCGCATGATCATAAGACCGTGCATCTGGGTAAAGCCGCCGTACTCCAGCGCATCCAGGAATTTCAGAATGCCCTCGGAGGAGATGCCGGCGCTTTCCGGCGTTGTACGTTCGAATTCTTTTCTCATATTGTTCTCCCTCTGCCTTTTAAAGGCAACAGATCAGGGGCCTGCTGCCTTCCCGGCGTTTGAATGGCCTTTGCCTTCCGGATAACCCCGGCGTCCGGGGCATCCGGACCCGGTCCGGCAGCAGGATAAGGATCTCATCAGACACTGTGCAGATCATACTGTCCGGTTGATTATGGAAATATATCAGTTAAAGATATCCTGAAGGAAATAATCCGCCAGAGGCACCCACAGATCAAAGCTGGGATACTGCTGTCCTTCCTTTGTGATGGCCGCGCCTGCCTGTCCGTGGGGCACGCCGGCAAAAGTATGGACTTCCACCGGCACATTGTGCTTCAGAAGATCCGGATAGACAAAGTTGAAATTGTCGATGGCGTTGTCCAGCCGGCCGATGGCATAGAATACCGGCGGATATACCGTGCCTTCCCAGACAAAGCTGTCGTCTCCGTTAAAGCGGGGACCGTAAACGCAGACGAAAGCGTTCAGGGTCGCGCTGATATCGTCCAGTTCATCCGGTACATAATTCGGGAAGTAATCCGTGACTTTCTTATCGCCGGAATAGAACTGGATCAGGGCTTCGCCTGTAAGGCCGCCGTTGGAGAAGCCGGCGAAGGCGATATTGTCTTCTTTGATCCTGAAGCGCTTCGCGTTCTTTCTGGCATACCGCACAGCCCGGGCGGAATCCGCGCCGCATTCATGGCCGTTCCAGGGCATATGATTGGGACGGTTCAAAAGCAGCAGGCACTGATAGCCCTTCTGATTCAGGGAACGGCAGATCTCATAGCCCTTAACGACAGAGGTACCGTGGTCGCCGCCCGCGCAGACGATGATCATGCCCTTAGGCGTATCGTATTCCGGAATGAGCATCTCATAGAGATAGGGCTTGAAATCCGGGTTATGGTTGTATTTAAAGTCGGAGTTGTCGGTATAATCCGTTTCGGCCGGCATATTGCCTTCCTTCCACAGATAGATCCGTTCCGGAGCGTTTTCCCGGATCCTGGCTTTGCCGGCCAGTTCTTTATAGGCTGCCGCCGCTTCTTTTGCCTCTTCCAGGGTCTCCGAGCGCATGACCCGGCCCTCCAGATAAGAAAGCTGCACCACGTCCTCCACCTCGTACCGGGGCGTGTCGTTGCAGATCTGGGTCACCGTTACCTTCGCCTCCTTGATCAGGTCGCTCCGCTCCTTCATGGCGGCGAGCATC
>JAFRVX010000003.1 GCA_017438305.1 Lachnospiraceae bacterium
GGCGGCACTGGCGGCGGATTCGCAAATAACGAAGAAGAACTTGAGGAAGTCGGCATCAACGCGTTCAGACTCTCCCCCGTACACCAGGTACTGGTGGAAAAGTCCGTCAAGGGCTACAAGGAGATCGAATTCGAGGTCATGCGGGATTCCGAAGACACCGCCATCACCATCTGCGGCATGGAAAACATCGACCCTGTAGGCGTCCACACCGGCGACTCTCTGGTGGTGGCCCCCATCCTTTCTCTGAACGACCATGATCTTAAGATGCTGAACGACAGCGCCATCAAGATCATCCGGGAACTGAAGATCGCCGGCGGCTGCAACGTGCAGTTCGCCTTAAATCCCAACTCCTCCGAATATTTCCTGATCGAGGTCAACCCCCGGGTCTCCCGGTCTTCAGCCCTGGCTTCCAAGGCTTCCGGCTACCCCATCGCCCGGGTGACCGCCAAGATCGCCCTGGGCATGGCCCTTTCCGAGATCCCCGTCGCCGGCGGCAACGCGGGCATTGAACCGAGCCTCGACTACATCGTGGCCAAGTTCCCCCGCTTCCCCTTCGACAAGTTCCCGGCAGCCTCCAATATCCTGGGTACCCAGATGAAGGCCACCGGCGAAGTCATGGGCATCGGCTCCACATTGGAGGAATGTCTCTTAAAATCTGTTCGTTCCCTGGAAACCGGCGTCTGCCATTTCTATCTGCCGAAGTTCGACAGCTATACGGATGAGGCGCTTCTCGACTACATCCGTGATTTCCGGGACGATTCGGTCTATGCTATCTTCGAGCTTCTCCGCCGGGGTCATTCCATCGAAGAGCTTCATCAGATCACGATGATCACGGAACTCTTCCTGGAGTCCTACAAGAAGATCGTCGACATGGAAAGGAAGCTTAAGGAAAACATCAATGACCTGGAGGTCCTTAAGGAAGCCAAGGTCATGGGCTTCAGCGATAAATACATCTCCTCCCTCTGGAGGGTCAGGGAAACCGACCTGTACCGCCTGAGGAAGGAAAACGGCATCACCCCCATCTTCCGCATGGTGGATACCCTGCATACCGGAAAATACATCGCCTATCTGTATTCCAGCTATACCGGCACCAACCAGTCCATCCTGACGGATAAGAAGAAGGTAGTGGTGCTGGGCGCTGGCCCCATCAGGATCGGCCAGGGCGTGGAATTCGATTATTCCACGGTCCATGCGGTCCAGACCATCAAGCGGTCCGGCTATGAAGCCATTATCATCAACAACAATCCGGAGACCGTCTCCACCGACTATACCACGGCGGACAAGCTCTACTTCGAGCCCCTCACCCCCGAAGATGTGATGGCCATCCTGGACTTTGAAAATCCGGAAGGCGTCATCGCCTCCCTGGGCGGCCAGACCGCCATCAACCTGGCCCAGCCCCTGGTGGACCGGGGCGTGAAGATCATCGGCACCGACTGCGAGGCCATCGAACGGGCGGAAAACCGGGATTCCTTTGAAAAGGTCCTGATCGACCTGAACATCCCCCAGCCCAAGGGACAGGCGGTCACGAAGATCGACGACGGCGTGAAAGCCGCTGCGGACATCGGCTATCCGGTGCTGGTGCGGCCCTCCTTCGTGCTGGGCGGCCGGGCGATGCAGATCGTGGCCAACGAATCCCAGCTCCGCCACTATTTAAAGACCGCCGTTGAGATCGACGAGGACAAGCCCGTCCTGGTGGACAAGTACATCCAGGGCCGGGAGCTGGAAGTGGACGCCATCTGCGACGGCCGGGACGTCTTCGTTCCGGGCATCATGGAGCTGGTGGAGCGCACCGGCATCCATTCCGGCGACTCCATCTCCGTCTACCCCACCTTCAGCGTGTCCGACAAGGTGAAGGGCGTCATCCTTCAGTACGCAAAAAAGCTGGGCTTAGGCATCGGCATCGTGGGTCTTTACAATATCCAGTTCATCGTGGATCCGGAAGACAAGGTCTACATCATCGAGGTGAATCCCCGTTCTTCCCGGACCGTTCCCTTCCTGTCCAAGGCCACCGGCTATTCCCTGGCGGACATCGCTACGGAAGTCATCCTGGGCAAGTCCCTGAAGGAGCAGGGCATCTTCGACCTGTATCCGGAAGAAAAGAAACGTTTCTACGTCAAGGTCCCGGTGTTCTCCTTCAACAAGATCAAGGGTCTGGACGTTTACCTCTCTCCCGAGATGAAGTCCACCGGCGAGGCCATCGGCTACGACGATAAGCTGAACCGCGCCTTATACAAAGCCCTGCAGGCCGCCGGCACCCATATGCAGAATTACGGCACCGTTTTCGCCACCATCGCGGACAACGACAAGGAAGAGGCCCTGCCCCTGATCCGCCGGTTCTACAATCTGGGCTTCAACATCCAGGCCACCGCCGGCACTGGCGAGTTCTTAAAGAAGAACGGCATCCGCACCCACGTGCTGAAGAAGATCAGCGACGGCTCCGAGGAGATCCCCGACGCCATCCGCCAGGGCCATATCGCCTACATCATCAATACCAAGGACAACGGCTCCGATCCGGAAGACTCCGACGGCCACAAGATCCGCCTCCTGGCTTCCGAGACCAACGCCACCATCTTTACGTCTCTGGACACCGTCCGGGTGCTGCTGGACGTCCTGGAGGAGACCACCCTGACCATTTCCACCATCGACGCGTGATGAGCGCTGGATGGCACTTTCAGACAAAACAGTCTGTCCAATCTTACGGCAGACAAATGCGGCAGCCTTCGTTTCTGAAACATTGTGCCTGTACCGGGAGGCGGAACGAATGCTCCCCTCCTGGTATACAAAAAAGACATTAACCATAACCTATGGAGAATTCCCTGTCATGAAAGAATGTGATTTTATCATCACGGAAAACCAGCCCCTTACGGATAACGTTTACCGGATGCGGCTTAAGGGCGATACCTCCGCCTTTTCCGGGCCGGGCCAGTTTGTCAACATCCGCCTGGAAGGGCTGTTTCTTCGCCGCCCCATTTCCGTCTGCGACCTGCAGGACGATATCCTGACCCTGATCTACAAGGTCGTGGGAAAGGGCACGGAGCAGATGGCGCGTCTTGAAACCGGCGCTTCCCTGTCCCTCCTTACGGGCCTGGGAAACGGCTACGACCTGACAGCCTCCGGCGATGAACCCCTGCTTCTTGGCGGCGGCGTGGGCGTTCCCCCGCTCTACTATCTGGCGAGGCGGTTCCGGGAAGCCGGAAAGACCGTTCATGTGGTGCTGGGCTTCAATACCGCTTCGGAAGTTTTTTATGAAGACGAATTCAAGGCACTGGGGTGCAGTGTCATCGTCGCCACGGTGGACGGCAGTTACGGCGCGAAGGGCTTCGTGACCGACGCCCTGCCGGAGACTTATTCTTACTTTTACACCTGCGGACCGGAACCCATGCTGAAGAGCGTTTACAAAAACACCCGCACTTCCGGCGAATTCAGCTTTGAAGAACGCATGGGCTGCGGCTTCGGCGCCTGTATGGGCTGCAGCTGCAGGACCATCACCGGATACAAACGGATCTGCAAAGAAGGACCGGTGCTTAAAAAGGAGGAGATCTTATGGGAAGACTGAGCGTTGACCTTCTGGGCATTACCCTGGACAACCCGGTGATCCCGGCCTCCGGGACCTTCGGCTACGGCTATGAATTTGCCGAGCTGTACGATATCAACCTGCTGGGGACCTTTTCCTTCAAGGGCACCACAAAGGAGCCCCGGTTCGGAAACCCCACCCCCCGGATCGCGGAATGCGTTTCCGGCATGATAAACGCCGTGGGCCTTCAGAACCCCGGCGTCGACAAGGTGATCTCGGAAGAGCTTCCGAAACTGAAGGAAGTATTTCATAAGCCGGTCATGGCCAACGTCTCGGGCTTTTCCATCGACGACTACGCCTATACCTGCGAAAAGCTGGACAAGGAAGACCAGGTGGGCTGGCTGGAAGTGAACATCAGCTGCCCCAACGTCCACGGCGGCGGCATGACCTTCGGCACGGATCCGGAGCAGGCCAAAGCCGTCACAAAAGCGGTGAAGGCCGTCACGAAAAAGCCCGTGATCATGAAGCTTACGCCTAATGTAACGGATATCGTTTCCGTGGCGAAGGCCTGCGAAGACGGCGGCGCCGACGGCATCAGCCTGATCAAC
>JAFRVX010000017.1 GCA_017438305.1 Lachnospiraceae bacterium
AATACCCTGGCCTTTCATGTTTCCGGAAGCGTTTCAGCCTTTGTGGACCGCATGAATGAAAAAGCCGTGCATCTGGGCATGGTGAATACCCATTACGTCAACCCTCACGGACTGCATGACGAGAACCATTATATGACGGTTTACGACATGTATCTTCTTCTGAACGCCCTTAAGGAGTACCCCGTTTTTCAGGAGTGTTCCGGGCAGATGCGGGTATCCATCACAGCGGAGATCCCGGGAGAAGAACCGTCGGTCCAGAGCTTTGTTTCGGGAAATTCCTATCTCCGGGGCTATACCGTGCCGCCGGAAGGTCTTCACATCGTCGCGGCTAAGACCGGTTATACGGCCCAGGCCGGGAGATGCCTGGTGCTGATGGTACTGGATGATGAAGGAAAACGCTATTTTGCCGAGATCTGCCGTGCGCCGTCTTATGAAGCCCTGTACCAGCAGATGAACCAGCTGCTTTCGATCATCGGGCAGTAAGGAGTGTTATGAAAGAGAACAGCAATATCATCAGACATCCCGGAAGGCTGCCGTTTACCTTTGTCAACGCAGTCTTTCTGATGCTGCTTGTTTTTATTATTGCTCATATCGTCCTCTTCCTGGTCCGGCCGAAGATCCAGGTCTACGAAGTCCAGCCGTCTTCCGAAGATAACATCACCGGCACCTATAAAGGCATCATCCTGAGGGATGAAGCGGTTTATGCCTCGGATTTTACGGGGTATATGAACTGTCTGGCCGTTTCCGGAGAGCGCCTTTCCAAAGATGCCCAGCTGCTGATCCTGGATGAAAACGGAAACCTTGAAAAAGAACTGCATGATTTTTATTACGGCCAGGATATCCTGGATCAGGAAAGCCTGAAGCAGATAGAGACGGCTCTTAAGAATGCGGCGGATCAGTATGATCCCATGGATATGAATACACTTCGGCGCGGCAAAGCCGATATCCGGTCTTCCGTTTTCAGAAATCTGCTTTCCGACGGCGGAGAAGACGTGATAAAGCAGCTTTCCGGAAATATCCTCGGGTACGTCCGGTCGGACATCAGCGGCTTTGTGCTGTTTCAGCGGGACGGTTATGAGGGAATAGAGCCGGAGGATCTTTCCGCCGCGGACTTCACCGCTTCTCCCATGGAAACGGAGATCCGCAGAAACGGCGACCTGATCAGGGAAGGTGAGTTTGTTTATAAGATGGCAGAGGATAATAAATTCCGGCTGGTATTTCCCCTTACCGATGAGGAAGTGCTGAACCTGTCCTCAAGGAAGAGCCTGACCGTCAGGATGCCGGACGAGGACGAGATCACCGGCGCCTTCTCCATAACAGCAGGAAGCGACGGGACCGCTCTGGGCGTGCTTTTCTTCCAGAAATACGGCGGGAACTATCTGAATGACCGGAAGCTTTCCTTCAAGATCCTGGACCGGCAGGTCTCCGGTTATAAGATCCCGGAGAGCGCCGTCGTTTCCAAGAGTTTCTTTGTGGTGGACGATGTTTTCCTTCAGAAACAGGGGGAAAACGATCATTACGGGGTCATGAAGAAAGGCGGAAGCACGCCGGATTTCGTTGAGACCTCGGTCATTTTCCAATCAAAGAATGAAGAAGACAATCTGGTCATAGGTGAAGGAAAAGCTTATATCTACAGCAGCAGCCTGCAGGCGGGCGACACGATCTTTATCGATAAGGAAAACGATGACAAGACCGTCACCCATCTGGAAGCCACGCTGTCGGTCATGGCAGCGGTGGACGGCGTCTACCAGATCAACCGCGGTTACTGCGTCTTCAAGCCTGTGAAGAAGCTGTCGGCCTCTCTGGAGACCTCGTATCTCGTGATATCTTCCGGGGTTTCGGGGACCGTAAAGGGCTACGACAGGATCATCATGGACCCGGAAGACGTGAAAGAGAACGAAATATTATTTGAATGACGGAAGACATTATGAGCGAACTCAGACTGAATTATGATGAGGTCATAAGAAGAATAGAAGATGCCTGCAGGAGGGCCGGACGTCCGCGGGAAAGCGTACAGCTGATCGCGGTCTCCAAAACAAAACCGGTGGAAATGATCCGGGAAATGGCATCCTTCGGACAGACGGAATTCGGAGAGAATCACGTACAGGAGATCGAAGAGAAGTCGCAGGCTTTTCCCGGGGTCCATTACCATATGATCGGCCATCTCCAGACCAACAAGGTGAAAAAAGTACTGGGAAAGACCGTATTGATCCATTCGGTGGATTCTCTGCATCTTGCCGAAGCCATCTCGAAAGAAGCGCTTAAGAGAAATATGGTGCAGGATATCCTGGCGGAAGTCAATGCCGGGAATGAAGAGAGCAAGTACGGGTTTTCTTTTGAAGAGACGGAGGAGGCCGTCAGACAGATGGCGCTTTTGCCGGGCATCCGGGTAAAAGGCTTGATGTGTGTTGCGCCGAATACAGCGGATCCGGAGGAAAACCGGCCGCTTTTCGCCAAATTATTTCAATTATCGGTTGACATCAGCTCAAAAAAAATAGATAATGTATTAATGAATGAACTGTCTATGGGCATGACGAACGATTTTGAGACCGCCATTGAGGAAGGCGCGACTTATGTCAGGATCGGAACGGCCCTGTTTGGCAAAAGAAATTACGGGAGTGAATAAATATGAGCATTGTTGACAGTTTCCTTAAGAAGATGAAAATGGTTTCCGATGACGAATATGATGAGGATGATTACGACGACGAATATAACGATTTCGACGATGACGATGAGATCCTTTCCCGAAGACCCGCAGCGTCAAAAACGGATTCCTACGATGATTATGATGACATTGATGATGAAGAAGATGACTACGAACCGGTGAAAAAGCCGGAAAAACCGCAGAAAGCTTCTTCCTATTCCCAGGCTTCAGGAACCTCCCGCACCTCCAATGTGGTGGGCATGAAGAAAGGTTCTCCGGAAGTCTGCATGATCATGCCCAAATCCTTCGACGACGCCAATACCATCGCGGATATCCTGCTTTCCCATAAGGCAGTGCTCCTGAACCTGGAAGGCATCGATATGGCAGCGGCCCAGAGGATCATCGATTTTGCCTCCGGCGCCTGCTATACGGTCGGCGGCAATCTTCAGAAAGTCTCCAAGAAGATTTTTATCGTTGTGCCCCCGGATATGAATCTTTCCGGTGATTTTGACAGCATGATCGGCGATATGGTGGATCTGAACGCTGTCAACATCATGCAGTAAAGTGTAAAATGTCTGAAGGAGCGGGCAGGGCCTGCTCCTTTTTCTGTTTTAGGAGAGCAAACGTGAAAAAGAAACTCCTGAAGCTGGCTGTCTGCTTGGGAGCCTGCCTCGTTCTTGCGGGCCTGGACCAGCTGACCAAGCAGTGGGCGGTCAGACGACTGATGGGAAAACCCGACATCGTCCTCTGGGAAGGCGTATTCAGGCTTCATTACCTGGAAAATACCGGAATGGCGTTCGGACTTTTGAAAGATCAGCAGACGCTTTTCTTTATCGTGACCCTGGCCGTGGTGGCCTTTCTGGTCTTTGCGCTTTACAAGACCCCGGAAAAGAAGCGGTTTATTCCGATGCACATCGTCCTGGTCCTGGTCATTGCCGGCGCCGTCGGCAATTTCATCGACAGGACTTCCCAGAAATACGTGGTGGATTTCCTGTATTTTGATCTGATCAATTTCCCGGTCTTCAATGTGGCCGACGTCTACGTGACAGCCGCTGGCATCACAGCGCTAATCCTGATGCTTTTTGTGTACCGGGATGATGAGCTGGAAGGCGTCTATTTCAAAAACAGACACGGCAAAGATTCCGGGGACATCAAGACCGGAGAAATACCGGCGGGGGATATTGAGGACGGGAAAACAGACTGCGGAGTTATTAAAGCCGCAGCAATAAAAGACGAAGATAATAAAGCAGAAGGAAGTAA
>JAFRVX010000018.1 GCA_017438305.1 Lachnospiraceae bacterium
CTCCCCGGGAGACGATCGCAACGGCGGCCCCGGCGGCTTCTATCTCCGGAAGGACCGTTGAATACTCTTCGGAAAGCTTCTTAAGGTCCGGAAGAAAGACCGTATCCACAGGCATCCTTTTCAGGAGGGAAGCTGTTCCGTTTACATGATCCCTGTCGCCGTGGGACAGAAACAGCGCATCCACGTGATCAATGCCCCTGGACATGAGCAGCGGGACCAGCACATCCTTTCCCGGATCATTCATGTCTGCGCTTCCACAGTCGGAGACGATCACCTTCCCATCGGCTTCAATGATAACGCAGTCTCCCTGACCGGTATCTGCATGGGTGATCCTGAGACAGCTTCCCGGAAGCCGCTCTGCCCGCAGAAAAAGGACTCCGGCTCCGTATACCGCAAGCATCAGGATGAGAAGCGCTCCCCGGAGGCGCCGTTCCCGGTTCCGTTCTTTTGACAGGGGAGCCGTTTTTCCGGCAGCAGTCTCCCTGCTCTTCTCTTTTTCTGTCCTGATCCTGAAAACCAGCAGGATCAGCAGCAGGAAAAGATAATAGACGGCAACCGTCTTTGCAGGCGGCCGTCCGTTTATGAATACCGCCCAGGGAAGCCGGCCGATCCCTTCTGAAAGACCTGTGATCCCCCGGTAGATATAATGCCCGGTCCCGAAAAAGAAAGAGGACAGTTCCGGCCGGATGAGCCCTGCGGCAGCGCCGGGAAACAGAGAAAACAGCAGTAAAGGAAGAAGCGCTGCCGAAAGCACGCCGGAAAACAGCGCATACGGGGAAAAGCTGAACTGATGCCACAACTTTACCGGCAGGAGAAACACCTGAAGCGTCAGGGAAAAGAAGATCCCTTCCAGAAGGCGCCGCATAAAAAGCGTGCCTTTATCCTTTGTTCTCCTGTAAGGCAGC
This sequence comes from Lachnospiraceae bacterium, assembly GCA_017438305.1. Classification (GTDB taxonomy): domain Bacteria; phylum Bacillota; class Clostridia; order Lachnospirales; family Lachnospiraceae; genus UBA1267. Next base: position 906 of record JAFRVX010000018.1, read on the forward strand.
TGTTTCCGGAGGGCGGGATAAAAAAGGCCGACGGCTGAAGCAGCGGCCGCCATATACTGAAACGATGCCGTAAAGATGATCCCGGGAAGCGAGACGATCAGGATCAGAAGAGACAGCGAGGCCCCCGAGAGATAATCGAATTTCCGCCGGCAGACAGGCGCCAGTCCCCGGACTCCGGAGACCAGGCAGGCTCTTTTTACCGAGGCTGAGAAGCCTGACAGGCCGCAAAGAAAAAACAGGAAGACAGCCAGGCCGAAAAAAGCGCCGTATTTTCCCAGAAGTTTTCGGAGGACCCGGTAAACGGCAGCGGACAGACAGGTCACATGGATACCGGAAAATGAAACCAGAAACAGAAAGCCGTAGCGGCTCAGGTCATCTGTCTCTTCCCGGTCATAACTCCCCGACACCTTCAGGATCAGGGATTTGAATATCCCCCGGTCTTCGGGAAGGCTGTTCTTCTCGATTACCGAAAGCAGGGCGAACCGTAACCGGGTCACGGCTTCAAGGAGCCGGTTCCGGGAAGGCTCCAGCTGCTCCCAGGCTTCCGTCTGAAGCCCCGCATGGATATCCAGGTTCCGGTAATAAGCCCGGAGATCAAACTGCCCGGGATTCGTGGCTTCTCTGAACAGCCGCAGTTTTCCCGAAACCCGGATCTTCTCTCCCGCTTCAGGTCTTAAGTCCCCTTTCAGGATCACCCGGATCATTTCCCGTGGTCCGGTCTTTAACAGGATTGCAAAACCCTCTTCATAAGGATCGATCCGGTATACCTCTCCTGCCATGGTGCGTTCCATAGATCCGCCTGCTTTTTCCAGTTCGGATACAAATAAAGGAAGCGGGAAAATAAGTCTTCCGATCTTTCCCGCTTCATTGTATTTCAGATAAACTGCCCCGAAAATCAAGACAACTGTTATCACTAACAGCGGTCTTTTTATCATTGACAAACTCCCTTGTCGTTTTACTTCTTGCCCGGTTTCATGGTCTGGTATCACGAGCCGTTACTTAGTTCCGGCATACGACTGGTTCCTATCATTCCGGACCCAACCGGGCATTTTTACTCCGTCTTTTCCGGATGGTTCTCCAGAAGGTCCAGGTCTCTGGACAGTGCTGACGAAAAATCGATCAAATCCGCAAAAACCAGGTTGGAGGAACCGTTTACGGAGATCATGACCGAGGACACGTTTCTGGTCTCCGTAAGGGTGTTCACCAACGCATAGATCTCCACCTGGGGAGATACGCCGACGCTTTCATTCAGCAGTTCGCTGTTCAGATTGACGTGGCAGACGCCGTCCTTTGCCGATACCGAAATCAGCTTCAAATTAGCCGGGAATACCGGATAACAGCCTTCATCCGAACTCTTCGGTCCCTGGATCAGCCGGTTTACCAGCGCCTGCTGCAGGGAAATGGTCCCGGGGTAGGTGATGGTCTCCTGAACGGCTTTCAGATGGGTCCCGCTTTCATCCGCGAAATAAAGGGTGACGTCGGAGGAGGAAAACCCGTTGATGCCCCTTCCGATGATATCCGAGAACGCCTGGGCGTTCTGCGGACCGGTCACGGTGCCGTCCTCTGCTGTCAGCGGCTGCCCTTCGATACGGATCTCCACCGTGGATATATCATCCAGCTGCATATAGGTCAGTACCAGAGACGCTCTCAACAGCAGTTCTTCCTTGGATGGCGCTTTGGGATACTGCTGGCTGAAATCCAGGATCAGATCATTCTTTTCGAGGACAAAAGAAAGAAGTTTCAGATCCGGCGGGACCGGCGACGTACAGCCAAAGGAGTCGGCCGCACTGGATTTCAGACTGTAAAAAACCGAGGATATCAGCGAAGCCTGATCCATATCGGCCCCGATCTCCGCCGGGACCTGTTTCAGAGAGTCCCGGGAAATATCCTTGAAATACAGATAAAATTCCTGGCTGCTTTTCGAAGAAGCACAGGATGAAAAAGCAAAAAGCAAACAGAGGACAGCCAGACAGAAAGGACAGAATCTTCTTTTCATTCTCATACTGAACCTTCCTCGTTTCTTTCATATTTCAGCGGGACCCTGACCGTAAAGGTCGTCCCTTTGTTCACTTCGGATTCGACTTTGATGATCCCGTGATGCTGCTGGATCAGGCCGCGGGTGATCGAAAGACCCAGGCCTGTGCCTCCGGTATCCCTTGAACGAGCCTTATCCACCCGGTAAAACCGGTCGAAGATATGAGGCAGGGCTTCCTCCGGGATGCCGATGCCGTTATCCGATACCATCAGGTAGAAATACTCGTGGTCTGCATCCAGGGAAACCTTGACGTAGCCACCGTCATTATTGTATTTGACGGCATTTTCCACCAGGTTGGAGAAGGCCTGGTTCAGTTTCGTACTGTCTACCTCGGCATTTACCTGCCGGAAGGACTCGTAGATAAGTTCCACGTTCTGCGAAGCCGCTATGGGACGGATGCTCTTCAGCAGATCGATGACAAATTCGTTCATATCCGTCGTCTGGATATTCAGGGTATCCGATGCCTTTCCCATCTTCGTCATCTGGAGCAGGTCCTCGATGATCCTGGCTTCCCGGTCGATCTCGACGGAAATATCCTTCAGGAATTCCTGATAGGTCTCTTCCGGGATATTTTCCTGACCGATAAGGGAATCGGAAAGTACCCGGATCGAGGTCATGGGCGTCCTGAGTTCATGGGAGGCATTGGAAACAAATTCCTCCTGGGAACGATCGATGTCCTGGTACCGCTGGATCGTCATCCTGAGAGAATCCGTGATGGAATTCAGTTCTGAATAAACCCCTTCCACCGCCGGCACCGAGTCCCGGTGGCCTTCGCCGAAATCCGAAAGCTGTTCCCGGAAGACATTTACCGGCTGCATCAGCATATAAGACACGTACAGGGCAAAAAAGAGGATGATGCCGAAGATGACCAGCTCCAGAAGGAGGATGATCCTCTGGGTGCCCCGGAAGCTCTCCATGATCCAGTCGGTAGTGGAACTTAAGATCAGCACCGAGGAAATACGCTGCTCTGTGGATGCCGGGATCTGAGACCGTACAGGCACCACAAATTCCAGATATTCCGTAGTGCGGTCATAGTTCTGGTATTCCTGGCCTTCGAAGGCTTTAAAAACCACGTCGCTGATGCATTCCCTGCCCAGGTCCACATTAAAGGTGTCCAGAACCACTTTATAATTCTGATCGATGATCAGGATCCGTCCGCCATAAGCTTCGGAATACCAGTTCAGGACGCTGGCATATGAAGTTGTCAGGGAATCGGAAACCTTTTCGTTTTTTCCCAGTTCCTGGGCCACCACATGGCAGCGCTGGTTGATCTCGATAAGCCTCTGGTTGACCAGATGGCTTTCGAAGGTCGCCACCAACCCCGTATGCAGCACGATGCAGGGCACGATGCTGAAGACGATCAGGAAAAAAATGATCCGGCTCCGAAGCGACTTAAACAGTCTTTTCATTCCGGTAATAGTATCCTACGCCCCATTTGGTCTGGACATACCGGGGATTGCTGGGATTGTCTTCGATCTTTTCCCTGAGGCGCCGGATGTGGACGTCTACGGTCCTGGCATCGCCGGGATAGTCGGCTCCCCAGACAAGCTCAAGCAGCTTTTCGCGGCTGTATACCTTGTTGGGATTGGTCACCAGAAGGTGCAGCACGTCAAACTCCTTGGCTGTGATATTGATCTCCTTTCCGGAGACGAACACTCTTTCGTTTTCCGCATCCAGCCTCAGATCTCCGCTTACGATGACCTGGCTGCCGGTTTTTTCCTCTTCTTCCTTCCGGCCGCTCCGCCTCATGATGGCTTTCATCCGGGCTTTGACCTCCAGAATATTAAAGGGCTTCGTGACATAATCATCGGCACCGTATTCCAGCCCCATGATCTTATCCATGTCATCGCCCTTTGCGGTCAGCATGATGACCGGCATGTCGGAAAACTCCCGGATCTGCTGGCACACTTCCAGCCCGTTCATTTTCGGCAGCATGATGTCCAGAAGAACGATATCGTATTCATTCTCCCGGGCCATGCTGAGGGCTTCC
>JAFRVX010000019.1 GCA_017438305.1 Lachnospiraceae bacterium
GGGACTTGTCCCTTGCGGGTTCTTAGGGCAGCGCCCTGAGCCCTCGGAGAGCTTTCCTGGTTCAATATCTACAGATTTTCAAGGTTCCTTAGAGCCTTTTTTCTTTGGCTCTGAGTTTTCATAGGTCACTTGACACTACCGGCCTCCGGCCGGAACCGCATGCTGCGTTTTCAAACGGTCTGATCCTTTTTCAGACAACAGGTGTCGTTTCCAGTAAGCCTGTTCCGTTTCAGACACCAAATTTCGTTCCCAGTCAACCCGTTCTGTTTCAGATATCACGTTCTGTTTCCGAACGGCCTGTACTATCCTCAAACGGCCTTTTCAAATATCATATCGGTAAGGGCTTCCCTGACCAGCTCCTCCGGCTTTGCCCCCGGCCGTATCCATTCATCCACCAACTGCTCCGGAAGGATCAGCGGCATTCTGTCATGAATAAACCGAAGTTCTTCCGCCGGCTCCCGGGTCAGGACGACAAATACCGGCAGACCGTTTTCGATCCTGTAGAGCCCGGCCAGCCAGGTCATCGTGCTGTTCCTGGGCTGGATCATATATTTGTCCCCGGTCTTCGTCTTTCCGTCGTTCAGCTTCAGATGTTCCCATTCAAAATACCAGGAGGCCGGGACGATGCACCGGTGAGATGCCCAGGCGTCCTTAAACAGCGGTTTGACCGCCGCGGTCTCGGACCGGGCGTTCATCAGAAGCGACTTTCCGGAAAATCCCCATTTCATCGGAAAGACCGCCCGCTTTCCCTGTCGGTCCGGCGCAATGACCGGCACCACATTGGTGGGGCGGATCTCACCGGAAGTGATGATCCCGGTGGTTTTATGCCATTTGTCCACAAGAGGCGAACGGTTCATCTCTTCAACGATCGCTCGCAGTTCAGGGGATTCATCGGCCCAGTAACGGCAGCACATAATTATATCCTCATCTTATCGTATCACAGTTTTTCGGGCTTGTTTTCCGAAACTTCAATAAGCTCCCAACGTCTTTCCGGTTTAATCTCCGGAACTTAATTTAGTAATCCGGCGCTGTCCTTCCGGTTTGTTTCCCGGAGCTTAATTCAGTATTCGGCACTGTCTTTCCGGTTTATTTCCCGGAAATTAATTCAGTATCCAGCGCTGTCCTTCCGGCATGATCTGGATGGATCCGGGATATTGTTTCAGGATCGTACCGTCCGATACCCGTCTTACCACCACTTCTTCGCGGTAGTCCGGGTCCTCATACCAATGGCTGAAATATAAGAGATCACCGTCCCGGAAGCAGAAAGACTCTGCCGGGGCAATCTCAAAAACCGTCTGCTCCGGCCAGACAATCTGGAAGTGATTATCAAAAGCCTGTCTCGTGATGCAGACCGGAGAAACGGAGGGCATCAGGTTATAGCAGTCCGGCACGCAGGACAATGGCAGTTCCGCCAGGGTCTCCTTCTCTTTCGTGATCTCATCACAGCTTTCCAGAACGATCTTCTGATCGGGAAAATGCACGTGCAGGATCACGATCTTTCCATCGATAAAGGCCGGACGCCCGAAATAGCGTCCCTTTTCCGCCGGCACCGGCTCCCAGACCTCCCGGGTTTCCCGGTGTACGAAGATCAGCCTGTCCTTTTCCACAGGATAGCCGCACCGGTACAGATCGTAGGCCTCGAACAGGTCTCCGCCGGTATAATCACTGCCCCAGTACCATTGGCTTCCGGGAAGTATCTCCATATAGGAGATCCCGTCGGTCCGGATCTTTTCTATATGATTCATGTCTGATAAAACCTCATCTCAGATGTTTATTGAACAAATGCCTACACGGATGTATGTTTAGATTTCTTCGTCGGTTTTAATTTCTCTATTCCTTTTCGAGTTGTTTGCACTGATGATTACATCAATTCTCTTCCAGTTCTATCCTTATCTGAGGCTGCTCCGTATTTCCGCGCATTATCCTGTACTTCTGGGCACTTTCCTCCACTTCTGCGCATATTCCTGCACTCCTGTGCACTTTCCTGCATTTCTGCGCAGTTTTCCTCACTTTTCCCGGTTGTCGAAAAGAAACACAGCCGCCGCTTCAGTATATTCTTTTCATACCGGTTTTCGGGCTGCCCGATTTTTGAAACGATCATTGCCTCAGCCTGTTCTCTGCATACCAGTTTTCAGTTGCCGGCCGGCAAAAGGTTCACCGCCTCAGCACGTCCTTTGTCAGGGGGAATTCAAAGTAGGTATCCGGGAAAGGTTCTTTCTCCAGGGTGAAATGCCACCACTCACAGTCATAGGGCTTAAACCCGTTCTTCACCATCATATCCTGGAGCATCATCCGGTTTTCGTACTGCTCCGGGGTCACGTCTTTACTGTCCGGATGGGAGACCTCGCTGAAATAGTCAAAGGGGCTTCCCATATCCACTTCTTTTCCCGTCTTCATATCCAGGAGCGTCAGGTCCACGGTGCTGCCCCGGCTGTGGGATGAGCGGCTGGCAATATAGCCCTGGCTGAAAAGTTCGGTTTTTTCCAGATCCGGATAGAAAAAGGGCTTCATGCGCTGGTCCAGGTCTTCGATGCCCCAGAGCACGAAATGCCGGACAGCCATAGCCGGCCGGTAGGCGTCGAAGATCTTCAGCCGGCAGCCCATGACCATCGCCTTATTGCTCACGGCTTTCAGGGCCCGGGCGGCTTCCTTCGTCAGGAAGGCCACAGGCTCCTCGTATCCGTCGATCCGGCTGCCGATAAAATTGTAGGTGGAAAAATACCGGATCTCCTGAACGATGTCCGGTACATAATCGGAAATCATCACAAAGTCCGAAGCATTCAGTTCGGCTTCTTTTTTATAATCTGTCGTCATAGAGTCAGTCCTCTTCTTGTCCGGCCCTGACGGACCTTTTTAACCCACTTCAGTTCTTCGCCAGATTCTTTCGGAACCTGCTGAAGAAAACGATGGCGGCCAGGAACGTAATGATCTCTGTTGCCGGGACCGCAGCCCAGATGAGCTTCTGGCTGTGGGTCAGTTCGGAGACCAGATAAAAACTTAAGATCAGCAGCACACACTGGCGCATCATATTGATAACGAAGGAGTACCGCACATGATCCAGCGCCTGCATGCTGGTGGACATGATCATCGAAAGGGCGCCGAAGGGAAGGGAAATGACACAGAACCGCAGACAGACCATGCCGATGTCCCGCATGGTCTCCCCGGCGCTGAAAAGACTCAGCACCACACCGGGGATCAGTTCAAAGACGATCATCAGAAAGACCATCAGCGCTCCAATGGCAAGGATCGCTTCTTTCATGGCCAGCCTGACCCGGTCTTTTTTGCCGATTCCGTAATTATAGGAAAGGATGGGCACCATGCCGTTATTCAGACCGAAGGTAGGCATATAGCAGAAATTCTGGAGTTTCATCCAGACGCCGTAGACGGCCGTTGCCGTGGTGGAATAAACCAGCAGGATCTGGTTGATAAAGAAGCTTGTCATCGAAGACAGGCCCATGGTAATGATCGAAGGAAGGCCCACCCGGAGGATATCTCTGGCTGCGCTCAGGCGGAAATTCAGCCGGAAAAGATCTTTTCTCACGGCCTCATTATGCCGGATATTCAGAATAAGGGCTACGATGACGGCAAAGATCTGGCCGCCGACGGTGGCATAGGCCGCGCCTCTTATCCCCATGGCCGGGAACGGTCCCAGACCGAAGATCAGCAGCGGGTCAAAGATCAGATTGAACACCGCGCCGGAAGCCATGGCGGCCATGGAGAGCATCGATAATCCTGCCGATACCAGAAGCCGTTCATAATACTTGCCGAAAATGCTTCCGAAAGACAGCACCCAGTTGATGGTCAGATATGCCGTCCCCATAAGGGCAATGTCTTCGACGTCGGTCTGCATGGCGTAGATCGGGCCGGAAGCAAAAATGCCCAGCAGCACGAAAATACCGCTGAAAAAAAGACTCATGACCGTCATGGTCCTGATGGTCTGCGAAGCTCTTTCCTTCTCGCCCATGCCCACAAAACGGGACCAGACCGCGGATACGCCGGTGGACGTTCCTACGCCGATGGCGGTAACGATCTGCTGCATCGGGAATGCCAGGGACACGGCGGTCAGGGCGTTCTCCGAGATCCTGGCCACAAACATGGAATCCACGATATTATACATGGCCTGGATGAAGAAGGAGATCATCATCGGCAGACTCATCTTGATAAGCACCTGATGAACGGGAAGCTCCGCCATCATGGCCATGCGGTCGTTCTTACTCATACTGCAAAACTCCTGACTGCTATGGACCGTCCTAAGGAAAACGTCCGATGTTTATTTCTGTATTTCCAGACCCAAAGTACCGTCATCCATGATCTTGGTCCTCAGGGTCTTCACATACCGGCTGCAGAAGCGCTCCTGCTCTTCTTCCGATACGAATATCCTGGTCTTCTCGTAGATCTCTTTCGTGACTTCCATGGGATCTCTTCCGATGATGTAGGGGAACTCCCGCTCCAAAGTCCTGAACAGGATCAGCTTCTGCACCGTAGGCACATCCCAGGTACAGAAATTGTCCATGGGACAGTAATAGATCTCATGCTCTTTAAGGGCATCTTTGATGGCCTGTCCGCACTTGTCGAACTCATACATGACCAGGTAATTCACCTGGGGCAGGGAGGTGATGAGCCCCCAGTAATCGGAATCGCTGGAGAAAAGGATCACCGAATCCACATGGTCTTCGTAATAGCTCTGGCAGACCCCCACCGCGATCTCGATATCCACCAGGGACTTCCGGTCCACGATCCGCTCCACTTCAATATGTTCCACCGTAAGATGCGTCAGCTGTTCCAGCCAGTCCCAGGCCTCGGTGGTATGCTCATCGTCGTACAGGACGATCTTATCGATCTTTGAAAGCTTGCCGTCATCCAGGCCCCGGAGGACGCTGTACAGCTTGAAGAGGTCGGAATTTTCGCAGTCCACCACCATGGTCACCTTGGTGGCCCTGTCGATGAAATCGTAAATGCCGTTCTTTGCGGATGCCGCAGCGTCCGTATATTTGCTCCTGTCGCTGAACCGGTCCTTGTGCCGTTCATACAGAAGCTTCAGGAACTTGCCGTCGTTATAGAGGATGTTTCCGTCCTCTGCGATCTTCCAGTGAAGATAGGTGCCGTAGGGATACAGCTGCCGGTTTGCGCTGAAACGGCTCCTTTCCGTCTGCATGACGCCGGGCTTTTCGGCGTTTTTGATAAAGAAAAGGTCCCGGATATATTCCCACTTGATCCAGTCCGGGAACAGATGCTGCACCCGGTAGATATTTTCATTGATCAGCCGGGAGACGTCCGTCAGATATCTGGTGGCCGTGTAGTTGGCCTTCAGCACCGGGAAGCCCCACGCTGCCAGCTGTTTAAAATCCACCTCATCAAAGTGCTTGCTCTGATCCAGATTTTTCAGGTCAAACCGTATGGCCTCGTCCACGGACTTGAAGTTTCTCATCAGCCGGGAACGGATGAAGGAGAGGTAACGGATGAGGAGCGCATCCCGGTCCTGCATCAGATTCTCCAGCAGTCCCGGATTATCCTCGCGGTACTGGTCTTCCCAGGTCTGCTTCCGCACACCGATCAGGAAAGCCACCGCAGCCACGATACTCCTGGTGGTGACCGTCTTAAGTTCAGCCGGATAATCTGTCTGATCCTCTTCCTCTTCTTCCTCCTGTCTGGGAACGTCGTTCTTTTGCTGCATCTGTTCCACCAGGCGATGCAGGTCTTCAGAGGTAAGGGTAAAGGGCTCCTCCTCTTCGGGTTCCGGGTCAGCGTTCTCCGGTGCAGCATCTGCAGAAATCAGGCCGGTCCTTTCAGATGCGTCATCAGCGGAAAAAGTGCCGGCATTCATGGAGCTTTCTCCGCCAGTGGGTTCATCTGACAGTAGAATCTGCTTTTCTGTTGAAGATTCGCCGTTGGTTAATGACTGTTCGCTGCCGGAAGACAGTCCGTCAGTTTCCGGCGGCTCTTCGCTGCCGGGACAATCACCAATATCCGCCATCTGTTCATTATTGAAATCCTGCCCGCTCACAAACCCGTATCCGGGATCGGCGTCTTCCGGGTTCTTCGGGATCTCACAGGCCTCATCAGTCTCCGGGCTGTAAAAAGTTTCCGAACTTCCCGCAGTATCTCCGTCACGTCGGTTTTCTTCTGCATAAGTATGATTCAAGGTGTCCGGATCATGATACACAGCCGGATTCTGTTCAAATCTCTCTTCATTCATCATGTTGATCCTCTATCCTTCTTCCGGTATCTGTTAAGTTTTCTCTGTCAGGTTTTTCGCCATCTGCACACATTCAAAGGGGCCGCTTTTTACCACTTCATCACCGGTCCGGAAATAACCCAGCTTCAGATAAAAGCCTTCCGCCTCCAGCCGGCTGTCGATGTCTATCCTCTTATAGCCGCAGTCCCGGATCCAGCTTTCCGCTTCCCGGACGACCCGGTTTCCCAGATGCTGTCCCCGGTATTCCGGCAGCACCACCACCCGTCCCAGGGTGACTCGGTCCGGGGCGGTTTCATAAAAGCGGCAGGTTGCCACAGGGTAGCCCCGGTCCAGAAGGACGATGTACCGGGTGCCGTTCCCGTCATGATCGTCAAATTCATCCCTCAGGGACAGATGATGCTGACGGTTCATCCCCTGGATACGGACCGAATAGGCTCCGGCCCGCTGCCACTCTTCTTCTGCCCGTATCACTTCAAGACTGGTCGGACTGGTCATATCGCTGCCTCTTGCTGATCGTTTACAGCTCTTTTACAGTCAATGTCGTAAATAATCTGACGTTGACTGTAACTATCATTTCAGGATCCCGCCGGTTTTACCGTCAGCAGAATCCGTTTCCGTAATATGCTGTTGTGATTATAGCACATCATGGGCACTAAAGGAAACAGGAAACACCGACTTTTCCCGAAGTGGTGAAAAAAAGAGAGCCTGCGGCATTTTATCTCTGCAGACTCTCTATCAAAATCAGTTCATATCTCGTTGACCCCGTCTGCGCTGAGCTAAGAGGCGGGGTTTCTGCCGAATTCTCAGGCAGAAGAAAACCTTTCGGCCCTGATCTGCCGGGAATACCTTTTTCAGGCAGATCAGAAGGTGAATTTACTTTCTGATCCGTCTGAAGGCTCTTTAAGGCCCAGTCTGATGTACTGTTCCTCCGGCGCTTCATTCAGCTTCATCTGTTCCTCCATGGCAGCGATCATCTGCTGTTCCTTATCGGCATCCGAAAGGGGTGTTTTCTGCAGAGGATCTTTATCCAGGTCATACAAAGCATTGCCGTAGGCATGATAATTTATCCGTGCGTTTTTCACCGGCAGTTTCAGGACTTTCATGCCCTTGGTGAAGGAGAAGCCGTCCGTGAGCTCCGCATGGCAGAGCTGCTCCCCGCTCTTTCTTCGGTTCATGTCCGTGGGCATAAGGGTGTATTCGTAACAGGGCTGGTTGTCTTCTCTGACCGGTGCCCTCATATAAAGCGTATGTCCGTCGGTGATGTTCACCTGTCCGCCGTATATGCCGAACAGCGCGTAATCCCGGACCTTTTCATCCCGGGCAATGACGGGGGCCAGATCTTTTCCTGTCATGTCCTTTGTGGGTTCCTGTCCGAAGAAGCCAAGGATCGTTGGCGCAAGGTCCTGGGTCTGCACCAGCGCGCTCCTCCTTTCATTCTTCTTTCCGTACCGGGGATCCCAGATAAAGAGCGGGGTATTGGCGATCTCATTGTACATGGGCATACTGTTCTTGGCCCACCAGTTGTGTTCACCCAGCAGGAAGCCGTGATCCGTACAGACGATAAGCATGGTGTCTTTCCACATATCATACTTATCCATCATGTCCATGACCCGGCTCAGGGAACGGTCGCAGGCTCTTAACAGGGCCAGATACTTTTTCCGGACCTTTCCGACAAAGGCGTCATCTTCCCTGACCTGGGCGTAAGGCGGCCAGTCATAGGGGAAATCCTCCACGCCGAGCGCCTGCTGATCTTCCGCCGGCGCATCAAAAGGCTCGTGGGGATCGAAGGATTCGATCTGAAGAAACCAGTTGTCATAGCCATGGTTGGTCTCAATAAACTCCAGACCCTTGTCAAAAATGGCCTGCTGAGGCGTAAAGCCCTGGCGGCGGATGTATTCACGATTCACCGCATTCTGACTCCTCCTCCCGGCCATAAGCTTCTGAAGGGCCTCAGGCAGACCAAACCGATGATCATCCGGATAAATGCCCATGTCGCCCTTCCAGACGTCATTCTCCTGGCCCCGGTCGATCTCCCAGGAATTATAACGGGTATGATAGGTGGCGCCGCCATCTTCCCAGTAATGGTCATGGTCGGAAACCAGATGGGTATAGACGCCCTGCTGTTTCAGGATCTCCGGGACGGAATCGTCGAAAGGTTCGATGGGTCCCCAGCCCCGGTGAAGGAAGCTGATCCTTCCCGTATGAAGATCGCGGCGGGCGGGCATACACGGGAGGCTGCCCACATAACAGGTATCAAAGGTGACGGCTTCGTTTCCAAGACGCTGAAAGCCGGGAAGTTCCACTTCATCACAGCCGTAATTGGGAAGGGTCCTTCTGTTCAGCGTATCGTACATTACCATGATCAGACGCATAATGATCCTCCTTTTGTCTGCTTCTTATGTTCTGCGCAGACTCCGCAGTTATTACCGGATTTTCCTGTCTCTTTTCATCCATTCATTTCCAAAGGCCGGTATCGTACAGTTTTCCATTGAACTCATCCGGTGTCTTATCTGGTTTCTTATCCGGTTTCACAGAGCCAGACCAATATCATAATAATACCTTGGCCTGATATTGTCCATAACAGAAATCATAGCCAGCCGTCTGTCAACGGATTTTTTATTTCGTTTACAAAATATTTGCTTGACATTTTTTCGTTAGCTAACTATAATAAGGGTATATCAGAACAGGAGGCAGTTGTATGCAGCATCGATGCGGTTTCCTTATTTCCCAGATCAAAAACCTCACCAGCCGTCTGCTGGATGAGACCCTTGAACAGCACGGCATGAACGCTTTCAGCGGCGCCCAGGGCCGTATCCTGGATATTCTCTGGCAGCAGGATCAGATCCCCATCCGCGAGATCTCCCGCCAGACCAGCCTTACGATGCCCACCCTTACAGGCATGCTGGACCGTATGGAGAATGCAGGGCTGATCAGGCGCGTGCCCGACCCGGCGGACAGACGGAAGATCAATATCCGGCTTACCGAAGAAGCCCGGTCAATGGAGGCAGGCTACCGCCGGGTCTCCGATGATATGAATGCCGTCTTTTTCAAAGGTTTTTCCGAAGAAGAGGAAGCAGCGCTTCAGGGGTATCTCGAAAGGATACTGGATAATCTGGAAAAGGCTGACAGAGGATAAGAGCAGCAGCAGCCAGAAAAGGTCAATAAAGGCAAACAAAGTGTTAAACCGCTGACAAAGATCCGGAATTACTGCTGACAGAGGGGGAAGCAGCTGGATCAGCCGAGTCGGCCATAGACTGACAGCAGGAACAGGGTATCCGCTAAGGTCACGAACAACTGGTGAATAAAAAAGAATAAGTTGCTGACAAGCTCGGAAACACGGCTGATCAATATTAAGAGCAGACACAGAAAAAGTTAAGATCAGATGCTGAAAGAGTTAAGCACAGATACAGAAATAGTTCAGCACAGATACAGAAATAGTCAAGTTAAGTAAAATTAATCTGAAGTGATGATCAGAAAAGGAGAAAACCATGGATTTACTGGAGCTTATGAAGACCAGACGTTCTATCAGAAAGTACCTTCCCGACAGGGTCGAAAAAGAAAAACTGCTGAAGATCCAGGAAGCGGGCCTGTACGCGCCGAATCCCGGCGGAAGGCAGGGAACCAAGATCATCATCGTCGATGATCCCGAACTCATCGATAAGATCGGCGTTGTCAATGCTTCCTGCGAGAACAGGAACTGGGGCGTCGGTGTTTCTTCCGACCAGCCCTCCATCATCGATGATATCAGTATCAAAAGCGGCTTTTACAACGCCCCGGCCCTGGCCATGGTGTGCATCAGAAGAGATGGCTTCGAAAAAGTCAATCCCATAGGTTCCGCCTTCTGCTGTGCGGAAAACATGGTTCTGGAAGCCTATGATCTGGGCGTTTCCAGTTGCATCGTCGGCCGCGCGGAAGCCACCTTCAGATTCCCGGAAATGCAGGCTCTCCTGGATGAATGGGGCCTGGACCCGGACTATCTTCCGGTGGTCTTCGTCTGCCTGGGGTATATAAACGGCAGCTATCCGAAGGTCAAACCCAGAAACGAAGGAAGAACACTGTTTATTGAGTAAAACACCTGTATGACAGCCCGGGACTGCAAATCGGCCCCGGGCTGTATGTTGTTCTAAATCCATTGGTTTAACCTCGTACATTCCAGTGGATTATAACTTCCGATCGTGCATTCCGGTGGTTTATAACCCCGAATCAGCCTTGTACATTACATTATTCCAGCCTCGGATACGACCATAGACATTAAACTACTACCCATATAGCGGACACAATAATCATTACTTTTTAGTCGGAGTCAGTCGAAGTATTCTAATATATAAAACCCCGATCTAACCTTGTGCATTCCCGGACATGTCGGGAGTTCTCGCTGCCTGATAAGCCTCTTTTTCTTCAGCCCCCCGACCTTTCTTCATGATTTTATAGATACGTCGGAGGTTTCCTTCACATTTTGCTTTACTCTGTTAAAAAAACACCGACTATTCTTCGGGCTCACTGAATAAAGTCGGTGTTTTTCGCTCCCCGTCCTGTTTCTTTCGCTCCAAAATACCGACCTATACTCAAATATTCTCAGCTTGGTCGGAACGGGACGAGCATCGACTTGTTTTCTGCCTCTGAAATCCCCGACTTTTCCCTGTCAATGGCTGAATAAGTCGGTATTGCCTGCTTCCCCCCAATATATATACGAGGCACCTGATCCAATTAAAGGATCTCCTGATTCATACATAAGCGCCTATGCTATGGCTGTGTCTGACAAGTCTATCTTCTTTATGCTCTGACAGGTCTGGCTTCTTAAGCTTGACAGATCTATCTTTATTCTTACGATCTTTATCCTTATATTTCAGAGGCCATCTTTTTTTGTAATTGCCTGGGCACCCAGGCTATCTTTTTCTTATAATTCGGAGGCCATCTTTTTTTCTTGTAATTGCCTGGGCACCTGGGTTATCTTTTTCTTATGTTTGTGGAGGCTATCTTTTTCTTGTGTTTAAATTGATTTATGTCTATAATCATTTCATAGTCACAAATTGCTTTATCAGGAAAACCAGTTTCTGCTTCTTCCCGGAAGAATACTTTCGGAAAGCCCTTGCTTCTTTCTCGAAGAATATTTTCGGAAAGCCTTTGCTTCTTTCTCGAAGAATATCTTCGAAAGGCACCTGTTTCTGATAAAGCCGCTCTCATTTGGAGGTTCTTTTATGCCGCCCTCAGGAAATATCCGTATGTCCCCCAGAGGATTTCTGACCGATGAGGAAAAAAGCAGCATGCCTGTCGTGAACAAGGCGCTGATCTTCAGGATCCTCTCCTATCTTAAGCCCTACTGGCCGCAGTTTATCCTGGTTTTTGCCGCGATCCTGCTGTCCTCTGTCGTGGGGCTCCTGCCGTCCATCATCACCGGCCGCATCGTCGACGAGGCTATTCTGAACAAAGATCTGGCGATGCTGATAAAGCTGCTGATCCTGGCCTTTATCACCCTGATCGCCAGCCAGGTCATCGGGGTCGTGGAAAGCTACATCAACGCCTGGATCTCCCAGCGGGTCATCTTCGATATGAAGAACCAGATGTACGGCCATCTGCAGCGCATTCCCCACGCCATTTTCACCACGGAAAAGCAGGGCGACATCATTACCCGCATGAACAGCGACATCAGCGGGGTGAGCTCCGTCATCAGCGGGACTCTTTCCAGCATCGTTTCAAACCTGGCCACCCTGGTGGTGACGCTGATCGCCCTGTTCTCCATGAACTGGCAGCTGGCCATCATCGGAATCCTGGTGATCCCGCTGCTGATCCTGCCGTCCAGAGCTGTAGGCCGCAAGCGTTACAACCTGCTTACCGCAGGACAGGCCAAACGGGACGAGATGAACCAGATGATCAACGAGACCCTGTCGGTCTCCGGCTCGCTGCTGACCAAGATCTTCGCCCGGGAAGAAAAGGAATACGAATCCTTTGTCAGACTGAACGAAGACGTTACCCGGCTTTCGTTGAAGGAACAGCGTTCCGGAAGATGGTTCCGGGTCGTCATGGGGATCTTCACC
>JAFRVX010000020.1 GCA_017438305.1 Lachnospiraceae bacterium
TCCGGATGGTTCCGTGCTTCGCACTCCCACCATCCTCCCTCATTCCGCACTCTCGTGGAGTAAAAACTCCACTTCGTGCTTCATGAGGGGCACGCCAAGAAGTCTTTCCTCCACTGGAATGTAAACATTCCGTGGAGTCCGGTTTTTGGCGCCGGAATCATAATATTACCCGAAAACGATAATGACAGCGGTATCCTTTACCGCTATACTGTTTTCAGATAAGAAAGTCAGCAAAAGATCTGCCCTGTCCCCCGCTTCTGCCTTAAGGCCTTCTGTTTCAGACCGCCTCTGTTCCGGGTCTTCTGTTACAGACCAGCTCTGTTTCAGACAATCTTCTTTCAGGGGTTTCCGTTTACCGGAACGTTAACCGGAAGATGCCAGGCAGCTCCGGGACATGACCGGGGCAGACAAAATCTTACAAGGAGAAAACTATCATGAAAGAAGTATGGGAATTTTTAAAGAACGCCGGCGTTTATTACCTGGCCACCGTCGAAGGGGATCAGCCCCGTGTCCGTCCTTTCGGCACCGCCGAGATCTTCGAGGACAAGCTCTACATCCAGACCGGAAAGATCAAGGACTGCTCCAAACAGATCCAGGCAAATCCCAAGGTGGAGATCTGCGCCTTTAAGGACGGGACCTGGTTAAGGCTTGCCGGCACCCTGGTGCGGGATGACAGGATCGAAGCCAAGCAGGACATGCTGGATAAGAATCCGGGACTGAAAGGCCGGTATTCCGCAGAGGACGACAACACGGAAGTGCTCTATTTCAAAGACGCCACCGCTACCTTCTCCAGCTTTACGTCCGAACCCAGAGTCGTGAAGTTCTGACGCCTTCCTCAAACAATTTTTTTCATTCTGTTCAGGCCGGTTTCCGGCCTGAAGTCCACCCTTTCCTGCTCTGATTACTTTCAGAGCGGACTTAATCCAATGTTTTAAACTGATTTTCAGACTAAAGTCCACCCCATATCAACCTATTGGCTCATGAGGTGGACTTTCTCTTTTTATATTCATGCGGTTTCCGGCAGTTTTTCCGGATCAAAGTCCTCCCTGAATCGGTGATTGGCTGTATAGGGTGGACTTGCTCTCTCAAATTAAGACAGATCATGGCAGTTTTTCCATTCTGCAGCTCTCTCTAAATCGTCAGATGGATATCCGGGGTGGACAAAAGCCATGAACCTTCAAGAAACCCGAATCGCTGCTGCCCAATTATTCATTTCCTCCTGCCGGGCAGCACACCAGCCCGCAGAGCTTATACTTCAAGCGCTTCCATGACCTTCCTGAACACTTCTCCTATTGGCTCATGGATCGAAAGGGAGGCGTAAGCATCGGCGGAGGTGGCTGTTTTATTGATCAGCACCAGTTTGTCCCCTCTGTAATAATGGATCAGCCCTGCCGCGGGGTAGACCACCAGAGACGTGCCGCCGATGATCAGCATATCGGCCTTTCTGATCGCCTTAACGGCGCGGTCCATCACGTCCTGGTCCAGGCTTTCTTCGTAAAGCACCACGTCGGGCTTGATGGGTTTATGACAATGGGGGCATACGGGGACTCCCGGCATGGCAAGGATATCCTCCAGGCTGTAAAAACGCCGGCAGCCGGTGCAGTAATTCCTAAGCACCGAACCATGAAGTTCATGAACGGTTTTCGACCCCGCCTTCTGATGGAGCCCGTCGATATTTTGGGTGACCACTGCCCTGACCTTTCCCATCTTCTCCAGCTTAGCCAATGCCTTATGGCAGTCATTGGGCTCCGCCTCCGGAAACAGCAGTTTTTCCTTATAAAACTCCCAGAATTCTTCCGGATGATATTCATAAAAGGTGTGGGAAATGATCTCCTCCGGCGGAATATCCCGCTTCCACCGCTGGGAATAAATGCCTTTTGCCGAGCGGAAATCCGGGATCCCGGATTCCGTAGAAACGCCCGCACCGCCGAAAAAGGCGATATTATCTGATTCCCGGATCATTTCAGCAAATCTGCCGACAGTATCTTCCATACATTCTCCTTTTTTACAGCTGCCATGACCGTCCGGATCATCTGATCATCCCCGGTCGTGATGCCTTTTCCGAAGCCGCCTGTCTGTCTTCCTCTCCCTGATAATGAAAAGATTCCTGTGCAGGAAATACAGCCCTGCCGTAAAAAGGACATTCCTGACACAAATCAGCACCATCACCGCTGCCCGGCTCTCTTCCTGGGAAAGCATGATCAGATTGAAACCGGAGGACAGAAATATCCGCGACAGAAGCGATATATCGAGACCCGATGCCAGGAAATCCACCGTTAAAAGTACGATCCCCGCTACCATTGTCGTACTGCTCTTCCGGATAAAGGGTGCCAGGATAAAGACCAGAAGAAGCATTCCCAGGCCTGATATAAAGCTTTCCAGTACCCAGAGGATCATAAAGCCCCTTACGGACATCCGGAGTTCAGACGCAGATAAGCGGATGATGCTCTGCAGCGGAGCACCCAGATCCTTCATCCCGTAGATCCGGAACCAGTTCAGAAAAAGCGGGGCCAGATAAAGTATAAACCCCGCCAGGTAAAGTGTCAATACAGCCAGATACCGGGAATACAGAAGCGGTCTTCCGCCTCTTTCGGTCGTGGTGACCAGCGTCCTCATGCCCGTCTCGTAATCCTCCGAGAAGATCCGGCAGGCGGATATCAGGACAAGCACCATGAAAAGCCATCCGTAAAGAAGCGTATTTTCTGTCTCTTTAAAAACAGGATCTGTGATCACTTCCGAATGATAATGTACGGGTATTCCCTTGCTTTTTGGCGTCTGAAGGATGATGACTTCTCTATATACCCTGCTCAGGGCATCAAACTTTGTCCTCATTTCCCGAAGCAGATATTCAGCGTTGTCCAGCCTGCTGATCCTTTCCTGCTCCTGATAAAGTTCCTGCTGCTTCTCTAAATACCACGTTTCCGTATCTCCCAGTTCCTGACCGCTGATCTCCTGTCCGTAAGCGTAATAATAATACGTTTCGGGCGTTTTCTATTATACTTCAAACACCTATACCGAAGCAGGCGTCCAGCGGAATTGCCTGCATGCCTTGTCTTTACTGTCGGACTCCCGGACTCCTGAAATTATCTATGAGGCCACCCAGGATCACTTTATTTCCGGCGTTTTTCCCTACCTGAACCAGGTTTTTTTCATTGACAGTGTCCAGGAACATCAGGATGACGGAAACATTCTTCTTAAACAACGCATTCTCAGTTACCAGCTTAAAGATCAGTCTGTTCAGGAGATAACAGGAGAAGGCATCTACTCGATCTGCGGGGTCAGGGATAGTAAGCTGATCATTCTAAACAGCCGCAAGTACTACGAATATGATCCTTCTTCCAAAGAATTCAAACCCTGCACCTCCGGCTTCACGTCCTTTGCAGAGGCTCATCCCGGATGGACCTGTCAGGCAGAATGTATCCAGGACGATTTTAATCTTTTTACCTGTTTTGACCGAGAAGAAAGCAATGATTTTATCTATGACACCTTCGTTACCGACAGGGATGGGAATCTTCTTGGCGCCATTCCCGAAGCCTCCCTGGGAGCGTTTAATTTTCAGATGATACGGATCGATAATGAAGAATATCTATTCCGGTGCTCCCGTACGACAGCACCCTTCAGCGTAAATCTCTATAAGAAAGCCGACCTGATGCAGGGTATCGTTGATCCGATCACGCTTATCGCCGTAGAGGACATCAATACGGACCTGAATAACGGCTATATTCTGCCGAATCCGTAAGAAAACCCCTTCCCGGACAATGACCGGGAATGAGAAGGGCAATATCCCCCCACAGAAAAACGGCCCCTTTTACAGGGCCGTTTTTCTATTACAGAGAACATCAAAGTGTTCTGCCGTTCCACTGATCTGCCATAGAATGCACAGCAGACAGTAAAGAGGAGGGGAGCTGCTTAGCTGTTACTTCAGCCGTTTCTCCATGGTGGTTTTCAGGATCTCCATATCCAGGCTTTCGTAAAAGGCTCTGGCACCGGGATTGCATTCCCAGACATTCAGGGTAATGCTGTCAAAATCCCCCTCCTTTGCCAGATTTTCCACATAGGAAAACAGGGCTGTCCCGATGTGTTTTCCCCGGGCTTCTTCATCAACACAGAGATCATCGATATAGATGGACCGGCGGTCCTTTCGGGAAAGGGAACCTTTGGTGATCTCGATCTCCAGAAAGGCATAGCCCTGGACAATGCCCTGTTCATCTTCATACACATAGATCGGACGGCTGTCATCTTCTATCAGTTCCTCCAGTTCCGCATCCGTATATTTCCGGGCTCCGGTATTGAAGTAATCCGGCCGGCCCTTCGCATGCACGTCCTGCACCTGCAGAAGGAGATGCACGATCCTTTCCATATCCTTTTTTTCTGCTCTTCTGATCATGGTTTTTCCGCCTTTTCCTTAAAAAACAGCCGGGAATCATCATCCTTCAGGATTCCCGGCTGCCTGCGATGCTGTATTGTTGAAAATTCTTAACCTTGCCCGTCTGCTGCGCCTTTATTCGTTATTCTACGGTAACAGACTTTGCCAGATTCCTGGGCTTATCCACGTCCAGTCCTCTCGCCACCGCCAGATAATAGCCTGTCAACTGGAGCGGAATGACCGCCAGCGTCGCGGAAAAATGAGGATCCGTCTTCGGGATATAGACGTTGAAGTTTACCGTATCTTCGATCTCATAGTGGCCGTAGTTCGTAATGCCGGCAAGATAGGCGCCGCGGCTCTTCACTTCCACCATGTTGGACAGGGTCTTCTCGTAAAGGTCGTTCTGGGTCATCACGCCGATCACCAGGATGCCGTCTTCGATGAGCGAAATGGTGCCGTGCTTCAGTTCGCCTGCCGCATAAGCCTCGCTGTGGATATAGGAGATCTCCTTCATCTTAAGGCTGCCTTCCAGGCAGATGGCGTAATCCAGGCCTCTTCCGATAAAGAAAACATCCTGCGCATTCGCGAACTTGGAAGCAAACCACTGGATCCGCTCCTTATCTTCGATCAGCTGCTGGATCTTGTCGGGAAGGGTCCGCATTTCGGCAGTCATACACAGCAGCTTCTTCTCGTCCATCTTTCCGCGAAGATAAGCAAATTCCATGGCCAGGATGTCCATGGCAATCAGCTGGGCGGAATAAGCCTTCGTGGTAGCTACGGCGATCTCCGGTCCTGCCAGGGTATAGAAAACATGATCCGCTTCCCGGGCAATGGAGCTGCCCACCACATTGACGATGCCCAGGGTCGTGGCGCCTAAGTCCTTGGCTTCCCGGAGGGCTGCCAGGCTGTCGGCTGTCTCGCCGGACTGGGAAATGATGATGACCAGGTCCCCTTCTCCCAGGATCGGGTTCCGGTAACGGAATTCAGAGGCCAGCTCGACTCTCACCGGCATCCTGACCAGGTCTTCAAAAACATACTGGGACGCCATGCCCACATGCCAGGCGGAACCGCAGGCGACGATGGTGACGTTTTTAAAATTCCTGATCTGTTCTTCGGTAAGTCCCGTGGAGGAAAGATCGATATGTCCATCAGGGGTAAGGACAGAGTTCATGGTATCCCGGATAGCAACGGGCTGCTCATGGATCTCCTTCATCATGAAATGCTCAAAGCCGCCCTTTTCGGCGCTTTCCGCATCCCACTCGATCTGGACGGTATCTTTTTTCACTTCATCGCCGTTCAGGTCATAGAAAGTGGCTTTTCCGGGCTCCAGACGGGCCATTTCCAGGTTTTCCACATAATAAACAGTCCTGGTATACTTCAGGATGGCCGGGACGTCGGAAGCCACATAGGCTTCGTCTTCTCCCAGGCCTACAATCATCGGAGAATCCTTACGGGCGACGTAGATCTCGCCGGGATAATCCTTGAACATGATGGCCAGGGCGTAGGATCCGCGGACACGGACCATGGTCTTTGCCAGCGCGTCGATGGGGCCGCCCTGGTATTTCTTATAATAATAATCCACCAGTTTGACGGCCACTTCCGTATCCGTCTGGCTGTAGAAGGTATAGCCGTTTTTCTCCAGCTTGTCCTTCAGTTCGGAGAAGTTTTCGATGATGCCGTTATGCACGCCGACCACGTTCATATCCTCGGTAACATGAGGATGGGCGTTGGTCTCGCTGGGTTCGCCGTGGGTAGCCCAGCGGGTGTGGCCGATGCCGCAGGTGCCGGGAACGCTTAATCCGCTGTTGGTCTTCTCTTCCAGGATCTTGAGCCGTCCCTTTGCTCTGACGACTACCGTATCCTTATCCTGGTCCCGGACGGCAATGCCGGCGGAATCATATCCTCTGTACTCCAGTCTGGAAAGGCCTTCCAGGAGCACCGGGGCCGCCTGGATCTTCCTGTTGGTAAAACCTACTATACCGCACATATCGGAAAATTCTCCTTTGTCTTTTTCTGTTTTTTCTGATCTTTTCTGATCATTCTTAGGATCTTCTTCCGGAATGATCATGATCCTGCTGACTGCCCGGCCTTTATGGTCTGGGCTACAGGCCTGGCTTTTACGGGAATGCGCCTTGCTGTCTGTGTGTGGCAATGTGCGGCGCTGTCCCTTTGCTGTTATGTCCTGCCGTCCCTCCGGGGGCATGTCCTCATGTTCCTCCGAGGATGTCTCCTGCTGTCTGTCTGATGATGTGTTTTGCCGTATATCCGGTGAACCGTCTGACATCAGTTTCTGCCTCTGTCAGAAAGAATGCCGGAAGGACATAAACAGACCTGCGTGGCTTAATATAACACATTTCCTCCGGTATGGCAAGCAAATTATTACAAAAATGTTAAAAACTGCAGTTCAGACTGCGGAAATTCGACCTGTTAGGGTAATGATAGGACCAATGAGCTTTTTAATTATTACAAATTTGTTACAACAGACATATAAAAAGGCACTATCGCCTTAAGAAGCTTCAGCTTACGACTCTTTTTTCGTCAAAATTGCCGTTGCTTTTTTTCCCGTCTTCGCTTACAATGACCGCGCAGTCATAAAACTGCCTTCTTTCCGGTGCTGACGGAATGTGAATCGACACAGTGTGCCGGAAGGAAGAACCATTGCCGACCGTCTGGGCAGCTTCGTTAACCGGGGCTGCCCTTTTTTTGCGCAATAAGGACGGATATGATCCGACGCAGCAGACAGGCAGCGTATAGATCACTTTTCCGTTTGCCGGCACTGTCAGAAGGAGGAGACGATGAATTTTACCGCATGGAACGGCTTCAAGGAAGGTGTCTGGACAGAAGGCATTAACGTCCGGGATTTTATTGACAAAAACTACACGCCCTATACCGGGGACGCTTCTTTCCTCAAGGGTCCCACTGAAAGGACCAGGCGGGCCCTTTCCCGGCTGGAGGCTTTGAAAAAAATGGAGCAGGAACGGGGCGGCGTTTTAGCCGTGGATACTTCCACCGTTTCTTCTCTCTGCAACTATGAACCCGGTTATCTTACGGAGGAGGACCTGATTGTGGGCCTCCAGACCGACGAACCCTTAAAGCGCGGCGTCAACCCCTTCGGCGGCATCCGCATGGCAAGAGCCGCCTGTGAAGCCTACGGCTACAAGCTTGGCGACGAGATCGAAGAATACTTTACCTACAGGACCACCCATAACGACGGTGTCTTCCGGGTCTATACCGATGAAATGAAGGCCGCCCGCCACTGCGCGCTTCTGACCGGCCTTCCCGACGCCTACGGCCGCGGCCGGATCATCGGCGATTACCGCCGGGTTGCCCTTTACGGCGTCGACGTCCTGATCGAGGAAAAGAAGAAGGATAAGCAGAAGGCCGGCGAAAATTTCATGGATACGGAAAACATCCGCCTGCTTGAAGAGCTTTTCCAACAGATCAATTTCCTGAACCTGTTAAAGAAGATGGCGGGAATGTACGGTTATGACATCAGCCGTCCCGCGGAGAATGCCCGGGAAGCCATACAGTGGACCTATTTTGCCTACCTGGCCGCCAATAAGGAACAGAACGGCGCGGCCATGTCCTTCGGCAGGACCTCCACCTTCTTTGATATCTATATCGAGCGGGACCTTCAGCGCGGCCTCATCACCGAAGAAGACGCCCAGGAGCTCCTGGACGACCTGGTGCTGAAGCTCCGCTGCGCTAGGCACCTGCGCACCCCCGAATATAACGAGCTTTTCGGCGGTGATCCCATGTGGATCACCGAGTCCATCGGCGGCATGAGCCTCTCCCACCGCACGCTGGTCACGAAATCCTCCTTCCGCATCCTGAACACCCTGTACAACCTGGGACCGGCACCCGAACCCAACCTGACGGTCTTATGGAGTACGAACCTTCCCGAACCCTTCAAGGCCTTCTGCGCCAAAGTATCCCAGGACACGGACGCGATCCAGTATGAAAACGACGACCTGATGCGGCCCCGTTTCGGCGACGATTACGCCATCGCCTGCTGCGTTTCCGCCATGAAGGTGGGCAAACAGATGCAGTTCTTCGGCGCCAGGACCAACCTCGCCAAGCTTCTGCTTCTGGCCCTTAACGGCGGCGTGGACAACGTCTTCGGCACCCGCCTGGGCCCCCAGATGGCGCCTATGGACGATGACATCCTGGACTACAACAAGGTCATGGAACGCTTCAACATCTACCTTTCCTGGCTCTGCCGGCTGTATGTGAATACGATGAACGTGATCCACTACATGCATGACAAATATGCCTACGAAAAGACCCAGATGGCCCTCCATGATACCAACGTCCAGCGGCTCATGGCCTTCGGCGTGGCCGGCCTTTCGGTCATTACCGATTCCCTGTCCGCCATCAAATATGCCAAAGTCCATCCTGTAAAAAACGAAGACGGCATCATCGTGGACTTCGAGACCGTCGGCGATTTTCCGAAATACGGAAACGACGATGACCGGGTAGATGAGATCGCCCAGGACATGCTGACGTCGGTCCATGAGGAACTGAAAAAGACTCCGGCTTACCGGAACGCCCGCCATACCCTCTCTGCCCTGACCATTACCTCCAACGTGGTCTACGGCAAAAAAACCGGCGCCACCCCGGACGGACGGAAGGCCGGAGAACCCTTCGCCCCCGGCGCCAATCCCATGCACAACCGGGAAACAAACGGCGCCCTGGCTTCCCTGAATTCGGTATCCAAGTTGCCCTATGCCTCGGCCTCGGACGGCATCTCCAACACCTTCTCCATCGTTCCTGACGCCCTGGGCCATTCCGAGGAAGAACGGACGGATAACCTGGTGAGCCTGCTGGACGGCTATTTTATGAATGACGCCCATCACTTAAACGTCAACGTCATGAACCGCGACACCCTGATGAAGGCCTACGAACATCCGGAAGATTATCCGAACCTGACGATCCGGGTCTCCGGCTATGCGGTAAACTTCGTCAAGCTTTCCCGGGACCAGCAAAAGGAAGTCATCATGCGGACCTTCCATGAGGCGGTCTGATCTATGTTCCATGAGGCAGTCTGACCTATGAAAGGAATAACAGGACGTATCCATTCTTTCCAGAGTCTCGGGACCGTAGACGGCCCCGGTATCAGATGTGTAGTGTTCATGCAGGGCTGCCCGCTCCGCTGCATCATCTGCCACAACCCGGACACCTGGGATTTCAGCGGCGGTGAAGAATTCACCGCAGAGGCCATGGCCCGGAAAGTCCTGCGGTACCGGAATTATTTCCGGAATTCCGGCGGGATCACCGTGTCCGGCGGAGAGCCGTTGATGCAGGCGGTCTTTGTCCGGGAGCTTTTCGCCCGTCTGAAAGCAGAAGGTATCCATACCTGTCTGGACACCTCCGGCTGCCGGACCAGCGATGACGTCAATGCCCTGCTGGATGTGACCGACCTGGTGCTCCTGGATCATAAATACGCCGATCCGGAGGCTTATCTTGCCCATACCGGGGAACGGCAGGAGGATGCGGAAGCCTTCCTGGACCTGCTTCAGGAAAAGGAAATCCCTGTCTGGATCCGCCGGGTCATCATCCCCGGCCTGAACGACGACGATGCCTCCTTCCGCCAGCTGAAGCGCCTCCGGGACACTTACAGCGTGATCCGGAAGACCGAGCTGCTGCCCTTCCGGAAACTCTGTCTCAGCAAATATGAAGCCCTGGGCCTTCCCTTCCCGGCGGAAAAATATCCGGAACCCACGGCAGCGGAGATGGAAAGCTATCGGGAAAATTTCACTAAGGCAGAACGCTGAGACAGCACATGTAATCGGACCGCTGTGGCAGTACACGTACACAGTCCGTTTTGGCGGGCCGCTGAGGCAATATACGAAATGAACCGCTGAGACTGCATACAGAGACGGACCACTGCAGCAGAGACTGACAGCCCCGCCGGAAACCGTCCGATTATCTCTTCACAAACGGAAAAATATCCTGTATAATAAAAGCACTGTCCCCAAGGCAGTGCTTTTCTGTATGAGCCGGCTCTTTTATTACGGCGTCTGCATCTGCATAAGCTGTATCCTGCTTTACAGTGCCTGCTTTTCATGATCAGCATTCTGCCTGATGGCAGCTGTTTTATATAAGCCGGAGAACGATTCGGAGCTTCTGCCTTTTTTCAGGGGACCAAAAGCTATTGATCAGGAGGAACACCCCCATGGATGAACTTGAATTCTGTCCTGTCTGTCACGAGGACTCAGCAATCATAGAAGAAGAAGGCGGCTGGTGCGTTTATGTCCAGTGCACCGTCTGCGGGACCCACACTTCCTTTATCCGTTATGATAGCGAGGAAGAGAAAGCGGATGCCGAAAAGAAATGCATCCACCTCTGGAATATGGGCAAAGTGATCCGCGAACAGCGGGCGGAATAAGAAACTTAATATGTACAGATTCAGGGATCTATATTGACGCAGATTCCGGAAAGGATACCGACTATGAAAAACCGCATCTTATCCACCAGACTGACGGATGAGCAGCTGGGGCTGTTCTATCTGGGCCAGGTGGGCTTCATCATCAAATACAAAGAGAAATATCTCTGCATCGACCCCTTCCTTACAGGCGGGGTAAGAGGCGTAGACGAAAGAGGCTTCCGGGAATTCAGGGCTCCCATCCTTCCGGAGGAACTGGATTTTCTGGATTACGTCTTCTGCACCCACGACCATCTGGATCATACGGATCCCCGCACGGTTTCGGGAATCGCGGCTGTCAATAAGACCGTGAAATTCGTCATCCCCGCGCCTTTTGTGGATAACGTGGTAAAGTACGGCGTTCCCCGGGAGCAGATCATCCCGGCCCGGGACGGCGACGTCATCACCGACGGCGATATCGTGATCCGCCCCCTGCCCTCTGCCCATGAGGAGCTCCATCAGGACGAAAACGGCGACTACTGCGAGATGGGTTATCAGATCAATTTCGGAGACATTTCCATCTACCACTGCGGAGATTCCACGGTCTACGACGGCCAGGCGGAAAAGGTCGGCAAGGTCGACATCGCGATGCTTCCGGTAAACGGCAGAAGTTATTATAAGTTAAAAAACAACCTGATCGGCAACATGACCCTGGAAGAAGCGGTGCTTTTCGCAAAGGATGCGGAAGCGAAACTTTTCATTCCGCTTCACATCGATATGTTTGCGATGAATACCATCCCGAAGTCTTACATTCCCGCCGGCGTCGATCAGTACAACAAAGGCATGCCCTACCACATCTTTACGCCGGGCGAGCGCTTCATTTTCATGAAGTAAAACAAAATAGCCGGCAGCCGGATCTGTATTAGCCGGACGGCGTGAGCGCAGGTATCGGTTGGCCTCACAGGTACTGACCGGCGCAGCTTAATGATCGATCTCGTTAACGCTGATCAACGTCCATAAATCTGATGTTGATCAAGGTCCGTAAATCTGACGCTGCTGAACGATTTATAAGAAAAGAGCGGAATCCCGTGATCCGGGGTTCCGCCCTTTTTGCTTTACGCTGCTGTCTTCAGCATGTGCCGCTGCCTTTGGTACATACTGCAGGTTTTGGTTCATACCGAAGCCTTTAGCTCATACCGCAGGTTTTGTTTCATACCGAAGCCTTAGGTTCATACCGCAGTCTTCGGTTTATAAATTCTTTGACTGATGTAATCGTTATGTTCTCCGCCTCTGCAGCACTTATTATTTTATCCTTGTAACCTTTCGAAGATCAAAGACTCACTTCCCTGATATGGCCAGTTCTTCCACCAGTACCGCGGGGGAAGCAAAGGCCGTCAGACTGCCCGCCCGGGGGATCTTTACCTCGTCCGAGAGGGCTATGATCTTCTTCAGCATGTCAAAGAAGTTGCCGGATACCGTAAAGGAACGGACCGGCGCTCCCTTTTTGCCGTTTTCGATCATGAAACCGGAACTCTGCAGAGAGAAGTCACCGTTGATGGGATTTGCGCCGGCATGCAGTCCGCCCAGGGAGTCGATCAGGACGCCGTTCCCGCACTTCTCGAATAATTCTTCTTCCGTAAGTTCACCGGGCTGCAGGACAAAGGTGAAGGGCCGGATGCCTACGGGAGAATCATAACTCGCCCGTGAAGCATTTCCGGTGGTCTTCTTTCCTGCCGCCTTCGCCGAAGAAAGGTCATATAACAGGGTGTTCAGCACGCCCTTTTCGATCACGTTCTTCCGGTATGCGGGACTTCCTTCGCCGTCAAAATTCCGCCTGGCGGGATTCTTCTCATAGAAAGGATCGTCGGTTACGGTAACGAGTTCGGAAGCAACAGTCTCTCCTTCTTTGCCGGCCAGGACCGAAAGGCCCTTCCGGGCGTTTTCCGCGGAAAAGGCCGTGGAAAAGGTCATGAGCAGGCTGCACATGGCGTCGCCGGTGAAGATCACCGGAACGGTTCCCGTGGGCGCTTTATCGGAGCCGATCTTGGCGGCCGCCTTATCGGCGATCTTAACGGCCAGAGCGTTCAGATCCAGGGTCCGGGGATCCGCAGCCTTCATTTCATAATCATTATTGGTTTCTCCCTGATCCTCCACCACGGCTTCCATCAGCAGCATGTCAATGGTGGATTCCCAGGAAAGGTCCACGCCGTGGGAATTGGCCAGAAATACCTTCTGAGTGCCTGTTACCGCTTCCGTCTGACAGCGGTCCGTGATTTTTTCGTGGGACTGCTTCAGGGCTTCGTTGGCGTCGGAGGCTGCCTTAATGAGCTCCGTTTCGGAAAGCTCCGGCATATCTACGCTCTCATAGGTCTCATATGAAGCGCCGCCCTCCGCAAAGAAGGCTTCTTCTTCCTTTTCCAGGGTCAGGGCGTTCTCATAAGCGCGCTCCACCAGGCTCTTTGCCATCTCTTCGGAAAGTTCCTGGGAATAGGCCGCGCCGACACGGCCGTTTATGATGCAGCGGAAGGCTGCTCCGCCAAGAAGGGAGGAGGTGAAGCTGTTGATCTCCCCGTTGAACATGGCGACGTCGGTGCTTTCCTCCGCCGAATAATACAGCTCATACAGATCGATATTTCTATTTTTCGCTTCTTTGACAACCAGTTCTTTAAATTCCTTGAATTCCATAACATCCTCCTGTTTAACGGCCGCCGACGGTAATGGAGCTGACCCTGATCATGGGCTGTCCCACACAGGTGGGAATGGAACCGCTGGAGGATCCGCACATACCTTCCGCGAGAAGCAGCGACTGCCCCACCATATCGATATTCATGATAACGTCCGATCCCCGGCCGACTAAGGACGCGCCTCTTACGGGCTCGCACACTTTGCCGTTCCGGACAAGGTAGCCTTCCCGGACGGCAAAGTTGAATTCACCGGTCACCGGGTTCACGGAACCGCCGCCCATGGCCGCCGCGTAGAGGCCGTTATCGATGGAGGCGATGATGTCGTCGTTAGCGTCGGTGCCTTCAGCGATGTAGGTGTTGGACATCCGGGACGTGGGGGTATATTCAAAGGATTCCCGTCTTCCGGAGCCGGTGGGCGCCATTTCCATGCGGCGGGCGTTGAATTTATCGATCATATAAGACTTCAGGACGCCGTTTTCGATCAGCACCTTCTTCTGGGTGGGCGTACCTTCGTCATCGAAGTTCAGGGAGCCCCAGGCGTTGGGGATCGTACCGTCGTCGATGGCGGTCACCTTTTCGTTGGCGATCTTCTCGCCCAGCTTTCCGCTGAACTGGGACAGGCCGTAGGCGACAGAGGAAGCCTCCAGGGAATGGCCGCAGGCTTCGTGGAAGATCACGCCGCCGAAGCCGTTTCCGATGGCGACAGGCATGACGCCTGAAGGCGCATACCCGGCCTCTGACATGACCACCGCCTGACGGGCCGCTTCCCGTCCGGTCTCTTCCGCATTGACAACCTGGTCAAACAGCTCGAAGCCCATGCGTCTTCCGGGGTTGGAGGAACCGGTCTGGGTTCCGCCGTCTTTAGCGTCCGCTATGGCCTGGATCGAAAGACGGGTGCGGACACGGCGGTCTGTTGCGTATACGCCTTCGGTATTCGCGATCAGGATCTTCTGATCCACGTCTAGGAAGGTACCAGTGACCTGCCGGATACGGCTGTCGTAAGCATAGGCGCTGTCGCAGGCCCGGCGCAGGACATCCGCCTTCTCGGCATTGGATATCGATGAGGGCACCACCAGAATCGGATGGATGTTCGTATAGATACGGTCTCTTAAAGTTATGCTGATCTCCTGCTTTCCTTCACCCAAAGCCGCCGCGGCCTTTTTAGCGCAGCGGAGCAGGCCTTCTTCCGAAGTATCCACAGTGGCCGCCATAACGCTTCTGAGGCCTTTATAGACCCGCACCGCAGCGCCGGCAACCACGCCGTCATTGATCGTATCGACCTTACGGGAAATCATGTTGATGGTATGATTCATCGTGTTTTCCGCAAAGATCTCCGCATAATCCGCACCTGTCGATACCGCGGCTTCCTGTACCTTCAGGCATAATTCCTTACTTATCATGTTGGAACTCCTTTAAAGATTCATTCGCCAGATCAGAACGACCTGGCATTTGGCTTATTGTATCACATATTCCCGGAGAAGAAAAGAACTGTTTGACCGCTTGGAGAAGAACCGCGTCAGGCACGTACTTTTTGACAGGACAGACCCCGGAGCCGTTCGTAAAGAGAAGAGCAGACTGGATGCCCGGCTGCTCTTCTCTCTCATTTATAATAGAAAGTTTTCCGGCTTTTTTTGACTTTTTCGATGCCGTAAACGGTACAAGCGTTTTCTTATCCCGCGTTCAGTCTATAGATAAGGCTGTTTCATACCGGCTCAGGTCAAAGACACCGGCTCAGGTCAAAGACACCGGCTCCGTTTTAAGGCAACGGTTCGGGCCAACCACTTCTGTCGTTATCTGATCACGGAAATAAGCTGCGGGACCGCAATATTATCATCCCGAATCGTATAGATCCTGATGAATTCGTCCTCCTGCGGGACCAGTTCCCGGGTAACCTGTTCCTTTCCTGCGCTGTCTCTGCAGACGGTTTCCACGCACATCCAGGAAGCTTGTTTTTCTTTTTTGACGGACTCGGGCAGGTTTCCGGGCAGGATCTCTTCGGATGCGATCAGCTTGTTTTCCTCGTCAAACTGAAGGACAGCGATCTTTTCCGGGATCATCACTTTTTCAAAAGCGATCTCCACCGAGTTTTCCTGCGTGTTTTCCGTGGTATGCTGAACGGCCGTCTTCACCATAATGGTCTGGGTATAAGTCTCCGTCAGCTTCGTCGATATTTCCGATGCGCTTTCCAGGGAACCCCCGACGGCAAGCCCCTCTCCCGGCACCATGTAGACCGCTCCGTCCTCCTGCTGGTAGACAGGATTCAGATAGAAGATCAGATCCTTATCTTCCGGCACCAGCCTCAGCGTTCCGGAGAGCGATACAGAGTCCTGTAAGTTTTCATCGCTGAAAATATGCATTTTAACGTCTGACACCACGTTTTCCTCTCCGCAGGTCTGTTGAACGGTTTTCTGTTCTTCTCCGATCTTCACCAGGTAGAAAGGAATGCCTTCGATGCCTTCAAAACGGTAATCCTGATAGGTCTCTTCATTTCCTTCGTCGTCCGTTCTTGTACAGTCTTTTAATACTGCGTAGATCTTTTCGCCATCCTGGGGATTTAAAGGATCATAATTGAAAGGATTATAATCGACGTAGTAATGATCGGGGATCGAGGGAACCAGAATATTCTCCGCTTCTGACTCTTTTCCTGATGCTGAGGAAGAAAGAGGCTCTTTTGTCATAAACACGCCCGTCAGCCGATCCCGATTCTGATAAGCTTCCTCGTTATCCATCAGCGCCTTGGGGAAGGCAGCGTCCCGGATAAAGCCCAGGATAAAGGCTGCCAGGACAGCGCCTGCAATGATCAGTATGATCTTTTTATTTTTCATGATCCGGTTATTCATCTTCGTCCTCCAATTTGCCGCTGAACTTAAGGATATCTCCTACGTCGCAATTAAGGTAATAACAGATCTTATTTATGGTACCGAACCGGATGCCTTTGGCTTTTCCCGACCGCAGGATGGAAAGGTTGGCTTCCGTGATCCCGATCAGGGCACAAAGTTCCTTTGAAGTCATGTTCCGGTCCTTCAGAATTTCGTCAAGATGAACTTCTATAGCCATAGCTCCACCTCATATAAAGCTGCTGTTCTCTTCTTTCAGACTGATATTTTCGGTGATCAGCCGGGAAAAGAGGAAGGCTGCCAGAACCAGAAGCAAGGAGATCAGCGGGAAATCTGCCGTTAAGGAATAATCTGCAGCTGTGCCGGAGGCCATCAGGATGATCTGCAGCAGGTTAAACAGTACCGAAGAAGCCATGATGGCGATCAGGGCAATGGCGCTGCTTCTGCTTAAGTCTCCGGAGGCTTTCAGAATGTCCTCCCGGGATTCCAGAAGCACGGCGTCGTTCAAGGCCAGCGCCTTCAGGGCGATGAAAAGATCCAGCCCCCAGGGGATCAGGCTGAAGATCAGCGAGACCAGGGAGAAGAAGACGCTTCCGTTTTTGCCTTCGCCGGCTCCGGGCCTGATCAGTTCACAGACTGTCTGGAAAACAGTGGTCACCAGGACAGCCGTAAAGAACATGGCCAGGATAATAAGAATGGTTTTCAGATATCTGAAAAGCTGTACCGTTCTGGCCGTCTTAAAAGACCGGACGATACTCAGCACAATACCCAGGAATAACAGAGACAGCGCCAGGATCCCGCTGAGGTAACCCAGGGCTCTTCCCGGACGAAGCGCTGCCGGGACCCGGTTTCCCGAGATCACGATCAGCACCAGGGGCGCCAGGAAAAGAACTGCTGACAGGGTAAAGACGATCTTCTCTGGAAGCGCCTCTTTTTTACCCCATTGCCGGAAGACCGGTATCAGGGGAAGCAGGGCCAGGAATCCGTAAAGGGCGGAAGCGAGACCACTTCCGAGTCTCCCTTTTTCAGACAGCGTATGGAAGAGGCCGGAAAAAGCCTTCAACGGGACCAGGATCCCCTCTCCGATGCTGTTTCCCGTTCCCAGGGATAAGAGAAGCAAGGCTGCAAGGATCACTGCCTCAAAAAGAAGGAGCAGCCGTATTTTTCTGTGTGTCATAGAAACCTCCTTAAAAGTAAAGGCTGATCAGCAATTATCGTTTTTCGATAATCTCATTATACACAGAAATTATCGTTTGTCAATAATTTTCAAAAGAAAATTATCGATTTTCGATAAATCCTGGAACCCAGCATAAAACTGCATTCGGAAATCCGGCAAAAAAACTGCATCCGGGAGTCCGGCAAAAAGCAGCATTCCGTAATCCCGACAAAAACAGAATTCCAAAAACCGGAACAAAAACAGCACCTCGGAATTGTATCCGCCGAAACGCTGGGCAAAAAAAAGAAGAAAGGCCGTCTTTCAAGCCTTTCTTCGTGTTTTCAGTCTTTTCCCGGCGCCGAGGTTTAATTTTTTTCGTTTTATTCACGCCTGGCGGGTTTTTTTCTTCAGGGCCCTTATCGTTTTCTTTTTCGTAAGTATCCGGCAGGTTTTCCCTTAAAATCTCTGGGGGTTCCTCAGTTCAGGGAATCCACCAGTTTTTTCATGGCTTCACTCATCTCTCCCGGTTCATACACCAGGTTCAGGGGATGCCGGACGTTCAGCAGGCCTTCGTCATCATAGACAAGGCCATAGGCGAAGGTCTCTCCTTCTGCAAGTCCTCCGGGACCCTTGACGGTTTTGCTGATCTGATACAGCTGCCGGATGCCGTTTTCACCGGCATCTTCCCGGACCGGTTCCAGAACGGTCCCGTCATAAGCCTCAGCCTTTATGCTGACGACCATCACGTCAGAGGAAGAAAGATACAGCAGAAAATCTTCCGCTTTCCAGGAGCAGTCCGCAGTCTCCATGTGGATCAGGCCGCTCACATCCCGGGACCGGTCTTCCAGGAATGCCATGTCTTGCGAAGCATCTTCCCCGGGATCATTGTATATCTCTCCCGTAGACTTCTCTCCTGTAGGCATCTCTCCGGAAGTGCCTTCTCCCTCACCGGAAGTCTCTCCTCCGGTTGCCGCCGCCTCTGTGTTCCCTTCTGTTTCGTAAGACTCGGCTTTTTCCGTCCCCTCAGGTCCCAAAGCAGATGGGGGGAATGTCACAGCATCTTCCGATGCGCCCGTTTCTGCTTTTTCCGTGAGCGTCATGCTGCCCTGTTTGGATTCCTCCCGGGCGGCTTCCGGAGCAGGGGTCGTTGACGCATAGGATCCTTCGGCTTCTTTCCGGGTCTCCTCCGTGCGGTTCGGAACCGTGTCGTTTTTCTGGTTATTATCTCCCGGTCCTTCGGCATCAGCGTTTGTAATAATTTCTTTATCGCTGCTGCCGCTTTCCGGACGAATGGTCCTGAAAACAAAGCGGATCCCGAAAAACAGGACGACGGCTGCCGCCAGAAAAGCTAAGGGCCTTATGATCTTAGCCGCACTTACTCTTCTTTTTGAAGAAGCGGCTTCCTCTATATATCGCTCGTCGATCTGTCCGACGGCATCCAGAAAATCTTCTCTTTTCACAACGTCACCCCTTCACTTTCAAGATAGGTCTTCAGCCGGTTCCGGATCCTGAACAATGTGGTTTTCACCGCTGATTCAGACATGCCGTTTTTTTCCGCCACAATCAGCACCGGGTCCAGGAAAAAGTATCGTTCCACGAATATGACCCGCTGACGCTTCGGCAGCGTATCCAGAAAACGCTCGATCATTTCCTTCAGCAGGATGCCGTCCACCGTTTCCTCCACGCCGCTTTCATCGGCAATGAAGTCCTGGATCTCCTCCAGGGCGACGTCATACTCCGTGCCCCCGCGTTTTTTCGCCTGGGATTCCTTCAGCCGGTTAATGGAGAGATTCCGGATGATCTTTGTCAGAAATGCTTTCAGATACGCCGGCCGCTGAGGCGGTATGGCGTTCCAGGCCCGGATCCAGGTATCGTTAACACATTCCTCCGTATCTTCCCGGTTCTTCAGGATATTGAAGGAGACTGTTTCCAGATAATGTCCGTATTTTGTTGAGACCTCACTGATGGCCTGTTCATTCCGATCAAAAAACAGATTGATGATTCTTTCGTCTTCCATTCCCTGTCCTCACTGTGCCGGAAGCCTGTCAGCCTTCTTAAAAGGTGACAGAAAATGTTACAAAATCGTTACACCTGTTTTATAACGATTTGTTTTTTTTGTTTTGTTCTTTACGTTTTTGTTCTTCGAGGATAATTTTGCGGTTTTTGTTCTGCAGTTTTGTTAAACGTATTCGTCCTCAAGGTTTCCTTCTCAGGTTTTCCTTCATTTCCGCGGCGTTTCTGAGATTGGAATCCGTGATCTCTCCCGAGCCGGAAAGCCTGGCGATCTCCCGGATCGAATCTTCATAGGAAAGGGCCGCAAGCCGGGTGATGGTCTCTCCGTCCTCGACGCTCTTTTCGATCAGGAAGTTGTCATCCGCCGACGCCACGATCTGGGGCAGATGGCTGATGCAGATCACCTGATGGTCTTCCGCGATCTTCTGCATTTTCCGGGCGACGGCCGCCGCTGTCCTGCCGCTGATGCCCTGGTCTATTTCATCAAAGATCAGCACCGGGATATCATCCGCGTCGGCGCTTATAGACTTAATGGCCAGCATGATCCGGGACAGTTCGCCTCCCGAAGCCACCCGGGACAGGGGTCTGGGTTCTTCCCCGGGATTTGTCGAGATCAGGAAACGCACCTCATCGGCCCCGGAACGGGTGAAGCGGGTGGTTTCCTGAACCTGCACCCTGAAGGCCACATGAAGGAAATTCAGATCTCTTAAAGCTTCCTCCATGGCGCAGGAAAAGGATTCCGCCGCCTCCAGGCGTTTTTCATGGAGGGCAGCAGCCTTCTCCACCAGAATGACCTTCTCCTTTTCCAGTTCCTGCAGGATCTTTTCGGCGTTCACGTCGAAATCATACAGCTCATCGTATTCTTTCCGGTAAGCCTTCAGATTTTTCAGGATCTGTTCGACGCTTCCCCCGTATTTTTTCTTGAGGCCGATGATCAGGCTGAGCCGATCTTCCACCGCCTTCAGCTGTTCTTCATCCACGTCGGCGTTCTCTAAAAGATGCGAGGCTTCCCGCCCGGCGTCCTCTGTCAGGGCATCGATATCATAAAGCTGGGTAAGCAGGGGCTTTATTTCTTCATCGGCTTCAGCTGCTTCCCGGGACAGCCTGATGCATTCGGAGATCTTCGAAGATACCTCTTCCCGCAGGTTTTCCAGGATCTGTTCCAGGGCATTTTTTACCATTTCCCGGCTGTTCAGCTTCCGGTACAGCCGGTCCAGTTCTTCTTCCTCTCCGGATTTCAGCGAAGCCTCTTCGATCTCCCGGATCTGAAAATCCAGAAAATCCAGCTGGCGTTTCCGGCTTTCGGGATCGTCGCCCATCTCCCGGATCTTTTCCCGGAAGGCCCGGTATTTCAGATAGGAAGCCTCATAGGCTTCCTTCGCTTCCTGCAGCAGGTCTTTTTCAAAGGCATCCAGCACCTTCAGATGGTTTTCTTCCTTCAGCAGGGACTGATGGTCATGCTGTCCGTGAATATCGATCAGAAGTTCCGTCAGTTTTTTCAGATTCGTTAAGGTGACCGTCTCCCCGTTAACGCGGCTTACGGAACGCCCTTCGGTGATCCGGCGGGAAATGATCAGCCTTCCCTCTTCCGGCTCCATCCCCATCTCCCGGACTTTTTCTTCAAGTCCCGGCTCCGGCAGGGAAAAAACCAGTTCCACATAGGCTGCACTTTCGCCGTTCCGGATCAGGTCCGGATCAGCCCTTTTCCCCAGGGCCAGATCCACAGAACCCAGCAGCAGGGATTTTCCCGCGCCGGTCTCTCCGCTTAAAACATTCAGGCCGGACTTCAGTTCCAGTTCGGCGTCCTTTATCAGGGCCATGTTTTTGACATGAAGCGATTCAAGCATGGTCTCTCCTTTTCAAAAAACGATCATCCGCTGTCCGGGTTTAAACCGGTTCTTCTGCAGGCGCCGTCTGCGGCGCCGCTTTTTTCAGATACAGCAGATATTCGGTATTGCCTTCCGGCCCTTTGATGGGAGACGTCACAAGACCGCAGGGTTGAAAATGCAGTGTCTCAGAAAAAGCTGTTATATCCTTTACCACAGCCTCTCTTATCTTTTCTGATGTGACTACTCCTTTTTTATTCAGATTTCCTTTTCCGGCTTCAAACTGGGGCTTGATCAGAACGATACAGGCCCCGCCGTCTTTAAGCAGCCGGTAAACGGAGGGCAGCACCAGCTTCAGGGAAATAAAGCTGACGTCCGCCGTAATAAAATCTATGGGTTCCGTGAAATCCTCCGGTTCCAGATAACGCACATTGGTCTTTTCCCGGTTTACGACCCGGCTGTCCTGAAGCAGGCTTTCCGCCAGCTGTCCGGTGCCGACGTCCACGGCGTAGACCTTTGCCGCCCCGTTCTGAAGCAGGCAGTCGGTAAAGCCGCCGGTGGAAGCGCCGATATCCATACAGACAAGGCCTTTTATCTCCGGCCGGAAAACCTCCAGGGCCTTTTCCAGTTTCAGACCGCCCCGGCTCACATATTTCAGCGTTTCCCCGGTCACCGTAGCCTCATCATCGGGTGCGGTCTCAAATGCTGGCTTGGTCCGAACGGTCCCGTTCACCAGCACCTGTCCGTTCCGGATCAGCTCCTTGGCCCTTTCCCGGGACGGGGCCAGCCCCTTTTCCACAAGAAAAACATCCAGCCTCATCACGATTCCTGTTCTTTCAGGATCCTCTCCGCAACGGAAAGTGCGTCCAGTTTCAGCATCTTTTTCAGGGAATCCACGTCCCCGTGGGGAACAAATTCATCGGGAATGCCCAGGGTGACCGTCCGGACCGGATGACTGCCGGATGCCAGGAATGCGGCTATATGTTCCCCGAATCCGCCGGAGACCACACCGTCCTCCAGGGTAACAAAAAGAGAGTGGTTTTCGGCCAGTTCTCTGATCAGGGCTTCATCAAAGGGTTTTAAGAACCGCATATTGACGACGGTTGCTTCAATTTCTTTTTCTTTAAGATATTCATATGCCTCCAGAGCGGTCTGTGTCATGGTGCCTGCTGACAGGATGGCGATGCCCTTTCCGGATCTCAGCACTTCCGCCTTGCCGTAAATAAGAGGCTTCTTCGGGAATCCTTCAAGATCCGCGGCTTCGCCCCTGGGATAACGGATCGCCGCGGGATGATGGTAATCCTTCGCAAAATCCAGCATCTGAACCAACTCTGTCCGGTCCTTCGGCGCCATTACGCACATATTGGGAACCGGCAGCAGATAAGAAAGATCAAAGACGCCCTGATGTGTCTCTCCGTCATTTCCGACAATGCCCGCCCGGTCGATGGCAAAGATCACCGGCAGGTCCTGAAGGCAGACGTCATGGACGATCTGGTCATAGGAACGCTGCAAAAAGGAGGAAAAGACGGCGCAGACCGGATGCATTCCGCCCGCTGCCATGCCCGCGGCAAAGGTGACCGCATGCTCCTCCGCGATCCCCACATCAAAAAACCGGTCCGGATAATGGGCTTTAAAAGCCGTCAGCCCTACGTTATCACCCATGGCTGCCGTAACTGCGGTAAGGGAGGGATCGTTTGCCGCTGCCCCATCGATCCAGGAACCGAAGACGTCGGACCAGCAGGTCTTTTTCTTTCCTTTGACTTTCCCGGTCTTTGCGTCGAAGGCATCCACGCCGTGAAAAGCATCCGGATGCTCCTCGGCCGGCTTATAGCCTTTTCCTTTCTTGGTCAGCACATGGATCAGTACAGCCCGGTCAAGCTCCCGGGCTTTTTCCAGCACCTTTTTCAACTGGCGGATGTTATGGCCGTCCACCGGTCCCAGATAGGTGATCCCCATGTTTTCAAAAAGCATGCCGCTGGGAACAAAGACTTCCTTAACGGAATCCTTGACGTCGGAAATGGCCCGGGCGACCTTCGAACCGATCTTCGGGATGGTGTTCAGGGTCTCCCTGACTTCTTCCTTGGCCCGGTTATATTTCCTGCCCGTCCGGATTGAGGTCAGATACCGGTTGACGCCGCCCACGTTTTTGGCTATGGACATCTGGTTGTCGTTCAGAATGATGACGAGGTTGGATTTAAGCCGCGCCGCATTATTCAGCGCTTCGTAGGCTTCTCCGCCGGTCAGGGAGCCGTCGCCGATGACAGCCGCTACGCTGTAGTCCTCCTGTTTAATATCTCTGGCTTTTACATAGCCCACCGCCGCCGAAACAGAGGTGGAGGCATGACCGGTATCAAAGGCGTCGCAGGAAGACTCCCGCCGTTTCGGGAAGCCGGACATCCCGCCGAATTCCCTTAACGTATCAAAGCCGTCTTTCCTCCCGGTCAGGAGCTTCCAGATGTAGGACTGGTGCCCCACGTCAAAGATCACCTTATCCTTCGGAGGATCATAGACCATAAAAAGGGCCATGGTCAGTTCCACGACGCCCAGGTTCGCGGACAGATGGCCGCCCTTTTTACTGACTTTCTCTATAATAAACCGACGGATGTCCTGAGCCAGCGTCCGAAGCTGTCTCGAGGACATCCTGTTCATTTCTTCTTTATTCGGAATTTTATCCAGCATCAGTTTTCACGCGTGATCAGATACCTGATCAGCTTCTCCAGAAACAGATTTTCCCCGGTCAGGGACGACAGAAGCTCCAGGGCTTCCTCCGTCAGGGAGGCCACCTTGTTTTTGGCTTCTTCCAGTCCGTAAAGGGTCACATAGGTGGTTTTATTGTTCTTTTCGTCTGAACCCACGGGTTTTCCCAGGACTTCCGTTGTGGAGGTCACGTCCAGGATATCGTCCTGGATCTGGAAAGCCACGCCCACCTTTGAGGCGATGGCCTCTGCCGAACGGATATCTTCCGCGGAGGCATCCGCCATGATGGCGCCGATCATCATACTGGCTTCTATCAGGGCGCCGGTCTTCAGGTTATAGATAAACTGGAGCTGTTCTTCATTAAGGGCCTTTCCCGTAAGCTCCACGTCCACAGTCTGACCGCCGATCATTCCGTAGATACCGGCCTTGTTGGCCAGCACTTCCATGGCTTTTACCACATTGGCGGGATTATTGCACTGAAGCAGGGCTTTCGAAGCCGTTTCAAAGGCATAGACCAGAAGCGCGTCGCCGGCCAGGACTCCCATATCTTCTCCGAAGGCCGCCCAGGTGGACTTTTTGCCCCGCCGGTATTCGTCATTATCCATGCAGGGAAGATCATCGTGGACCAGGGAAGAGGAATGGATATACTCTATGGCTGCCATGAAGGGCTCGATGCCTTTCCCGCGCCCGTCAAACAGTGTATAGGTCTCCTGCATCAGAAGCGGCCTGAGCCGTTTTCCGCCGTTTAAGACACTGTAATCCGAAGCCGAGAAAACGGTTTTCTGAAGGCCCTCCTCCAGAGGCAGATATTTTCTGATGATTTCTTCTACTCCTTCGGTTTTAGCGGTAAGTTCTTCATGAAAGGTCATCATCCGTGCTGTCCTCCATACCCTCTGTCAGGATCTTCAGTTTCTTTTCGATCCCGTCCAGGATCTCCCGGGATTCCTTTACCAGGACGACGCCTTTTTCAAATTCCTTCAGGGCATCTTCCAGGGAGATATCTTCGCTCTCCAGTGTCTTAATGACCTGTTCCAGCGCTTTAAGCCGTTCGTCAATGGTGAGTTCTTTTTCCATGCAAGCCTCCGTTTTCACTGTACCTCGGCCGAGAGCTGCCCGTCATGAAGCACGATCTTCAGGAGATCGCCCGGCGCGGCATCGGCGGCATTTTTCAGGGCTTTTCCTTCAAGGGAAATGTAGCCGTATCCGCCGGAAAGCTTTTTAAGCGGCGATCCGGCATCCAGCCTTTCCGCCAGCAGGGAAAACCTTTGTTTCCGCTGCTGCAGCATTCTTTCCATATCCTGCTCCATCCTGTCATAAAGATCCTGAAGATAAAAGGATTTCTCCATAAGCTTCATGGCGGGATGCAGCCGGTCCAGTTTCAGGGAAAGCTGTTCCAGATCCCCCTGCACACGATTCAGTTTGTCCGAAAAAGTCCGTCTCATGCGGCCCTCCAGGTAAGCATACTGCTGCAGCAGGGCTTCCTGATCAAAGATCGCCAGTTCCGCCGCGGCAGAGGGTGTCGCCGCCCTCAGGTCTGCCACAAAATCCGTTATCGTAAAGTCCACCTCGTGTCCCACAGCGGAGATCACGGGGGTATCACAGTCAAAAACCGCCCGGGCGACCCGTTCATCATTAAAGCACCACAGGTCCTCCAGAGAGCCGCCGCCCCGCCCAAGGATGATCACGTCCGGCCCGAAGGCGTCCATCTTTTCCAGCGCTCTTACGATCGATCCAGGCGCTGCCTCGCCCTGCACCAGACATGGTGAGAGGACCAGCTGTATACCGGGAAAACGGCGCCTTGAAACGGTCACGATATCGTGAAGGGCTGCACCGGAATCCGATGTGACGATGCCGAGGGTCCTGACATACTCGGGAATGGGCTTTTTAAAGGAGGGATCAAACATCCCCATTTCCTGGAGACGGGTCTTCAGCTCTTCAAATTGACGATAGAGGTCTCCCTCTCCCACCTCTTCGATTTCCTTCGCATACAGCTGATACCGCCCGCCGGCTTCATAAACCGACACCGCTCCGGTGACCGTGACCTTCAGACCTTCCTTAAGCCTGCATTTGAGCCCCCTGAGGCGGTTGCCCGAAAACATCACGACGGAAAGTGTCGCCCCTTCATCCCTCAGCGTAAAATAAATGTGCCCGGAGGGATGATCCTTATAATTGGACACCTCCCCCGTCACGCTGACCTTCGACAGAAGGAAGTCCGACGTGAACATGTTTTTAATATAGGCGTTCAGCTGTTTTACGGTATACGACTTACTCATTCAGGCATCTCGGCACTTTATGGCTCTTTTTTGCTTATTTATTTCTCACGATCCCGCCCAGTACGCCGTTGACGAACTTGTAGGAATCCCCGGAGCCGTAAACCTTGGCCAGTTCCACGGCTTCATTTATGGCAGCGCCGTCCGGAACGTTTTCGTCATAAAGGATCTCATAAGCCGCCAGCCTGAGGATCGCCAGATCCGTTTTCGGCATCCGGTTGATCTTCCAGCGTTTCGACTGTTCGGAGATCTTCTGGTCGATCTCCGGAAGCTTTTCATAAACCGCCATTACCCTGGCACGGATCTCCTGCTGATCTTCCTCGGGCACGGAAACCGTATCCGGGCTGTCTTCGTAGACCGTTTCCTGACTGACTCCGTCATCTCTGCCGGGATCAGCGGCTGTGCCATCTTTTTCCGAATTCACGACTTCGCCTTCTGCTGCGGACTCTGCCGAGGCTTCTTCCTGTTCCTTTACCGGATCTCCCGAAACTGTCTGCGCTTTTCCCCTGATCATTGATGCGGGCAGTTCCTGAGATTCCAGAAAGACGGTGATCTGGTCTTCCATCTCTTCTTTTTTGAAGAACTCGAACTGATAGACCAGCTTCATGGCCATTTCCCGGAAGATCCTTCTGCTGATGAGACTCATGCCTTCACTCCTGCAACGGTGATCCTTATATCTTCCACTTCCATTCCGGTCATGGATTCCACTGCGTTCCTGACCCGTTCTGCGGCATCCTTGGAAACCACCGGAATCGGTACTGAACCGTCCAGGACCAGGGCCACTTTCAGGGAGACAGCATTTCCGTCAACATGGACGCGGACGCTCTTTGATAAACTCTTGCTCCTTGAAAACGTGATCTGATCGTGCAGGATATTGCCTCCCAGCGCATAAACGCCTCTCGTTTCAGTGGCAGCAAGACCGGCAATCGACGCGATCACCTCATCCGCAATGCTTACTTCTCCCAGTTTTTCGTGAATTTTACCATCCATAGGACCATTCTCCTTATCATCCGCCGGAGCCGCGCTGCGGCTCTGACTTGTCAATTAAGTTTTTTCTTATTCTATGATAGAAGCAGATTTTTCCTGCTCTATGATTGGAACATGCCGGCTGCCCGGCCGCAGCCCGTCCCGGTATGTTTCCGGTATGTTTTCCGGTATGTTTTTTCCGATATTCTTTTCCGGTATACATTTTCCGGTATGTTTTTCCGGTATATAACCAACCGTACGTCTGCGCCTTAAGAAACATCTGCGCCTTAAGAAACGGTTTCCTCTTCCGACAGCTGCCGGATCGCCTCGTTCAGCGACAGCATCCTGTCGTCCAGAACGCTGACCATTTCAGCGCATCTCGTCAGCTCCTGCTTGATCTCCTCCGGGCAGTTTCCTTCCATTTTGTAATAGATCTTATGTTCCAGTGAAGCCCAGAAATCCTGCGCAATGGTCCTGATCTGGATCTCCACCTTCGTTTCCACCACCCTGTCGGACAGGAAAACAGGCACCGTAACGATCATATGATAGGATTTATAACCGTTCGGCTTCGGAGATGCAATGTAAT
Source organism: Lachnospiraceae bacterium (assembly GCA_017438305.1). Lineage (GTDB taxonomy): Bacteria > Bacillota > Clostridia > Lachnospirales > Lachnospiraceae > UBA1267. Next base: position 27,766 of record JAFRVX010000020.1, read on the forward strand.
TCTTTATCAGAAGGGTCTTGATATCGGACTGGGAACCGATCATATCGGCGATCCGGTAAATATCCGACGTAAAAGAGCAGACGATCCGTACTCCCGCAATATCGTTCAGATACCGGTGCATCGAAGCAATGTCCGTTTCATAACCCTGTTTTTTCAGCTTCCTGACAATGGACTGCGGCGTTTTCAGCCGGCTGGTCACATGTTCAATGGGATTATAATGATGCGTGTATTCAAATTCGTCCTTCAGGATCTCTATTTTCGTCATGATCTCCTTAATGGCCGAATTATACAGGAACATGAGGCTCTCCCAGTCTTTTACCTCATCTCCCGTCAATATATAACTTTCCGCCAACGTAAAAAGGCTCCTTTTCTATTCCAAAAAAACTGTTCCGGTTTATTCGATCCTCAGCAGCCTGTCATTTATCCGCAGACGAAGTCCTCAGGGACCTTTTCTGCTTTTACGGTCCTGCCCGGACGAAGCGTCGGAAATAATACCTGCCGCTGACGATCCTGCCCGGACAATGCGTCGGAAATAATACCTGCCGCTGACGGTCCCGACCGGCCAATACGCCAGAAATAGTTCCTGCCGCTGACGGTCCCGATCCGGCCATATCGTCTGAGACAGCGCCTGCCGTTAATGTGCCAGACGGTGCTGTTAAAGATAGACCCCGTCGCTGGTGGATTTCAGCAGCCGGCTCAGGATCTTTGAGATCCCGCCGCCGATGATACAGCAGGCCGCCATTTCGACCAGCCCGTTGATCCCCACCAGAAAGGCGATAAAAGCCAGGATCCCCCGTCCCTCAGCCAGATTCTGTACATATTCCGTATGGAAAAAACCGGAAATAAACACGGCCATAAAAAAGACGGTATTCAGAAGCGCCCCCAGAAGACCGCCGGCAAAATAGCAGACGGTTCTGGTTCTGTCGGCCTTCCTGAACAGCCGGAACAGGACGCCGGCAAGCCATCCCATCAGGATCCTTGTCGGAACACACATAACAAATGTCAGAAACGGGTGGATCCCGAAAAGGGTCGTCCCGAAGAAATCCATCCCGAAGCACTGGGCAAAGGACGACAGTCCGAACACCAGGCCCAGTACGAGACCGCACACGGGTCCCACCACCATCGCCCCGATCACCACGGGAATGGTGACCAGCGCAATGGATACGGGACCTGCATGCACGTATCCCAGCGGGGTAAAGGCCATCAGCAGAATGATGCCGGCCAGTACCGCTGTCTGTGTGATTTTTAAGATTCTTAAACGGTTATTCATGACAGCTCTCTTTTAAGACTCTTAAAGTATTTACTGTTTTTTACAGGTTTTAACTGTTTTAATTGTTTTTCAGCTGCTGTTTTTCAGTGACAGCTCAAAGTCGCTTTATGGAGCATTTGCCTGCAGGGCTTTTACATCAATTCATGAAGGATCTGCCTGTGCTGCTCTTACATCAGCTTCCAGGGCATCTGCATACAGTCCTTCAAACATCACTTTATCAGGCATTTGTATACAGTATTCAAACATCACATTCAATGAATGACTTTGCGGTACTGCAGACATCCTTTTCAGCGATATTAACAGATGGTATGTTTTAACCTCAGTCCCTGGTTTTCAGATGGTATGCTTACCTTCAGTCCTTAATTTTCAGATGATATGCTTACCTTCAGTCCTTGACCTGGTTCAGCAGCCAGGACATGATGCCCTTCTCGTCATGATAGGTCAGCACCCAGCTCTGGTGGTTCTCGCCGAAACGCTGCTCATGAGTCAGGTCATCCACGATGGAGATGTCGTATTCCGCCAGTTCTTCCGGAGAATACAGCGTCAGATGCGCATTCTTGTTGCCTTCGTTCTGAAGCTGCATGATGGCATCCGTAATGTATTTATGACGGTAGATGGTATGGTCCACATAAGCGGTGGAGACCCACACCGGAGCCTTCATGGTCCGGAGGATGTCATAGGTTTCCTTGATCATGGTGGGGCATACCGGAGCACAGGCCGTAAACAGGCCGGCGCCTACGGACATGGCGCGGATGGTGCCGCAGCCGCCCATGGAAAGACCGGTCACATAGACTCTCTTCTCATCAACCTTGCCTTCATCGATCATCCGGCGGATGATGTTGCAGACCTTGGCCAGATAGATCCGGTTCCACTGGGTCTCATCTGCCAGGCCGTTCATGGCATCCTTAAAGGTCTGACGACGGATGCCGGCACCCGGGCCGCCGGGGCCGAAGGGCTTCTCGATGCACTGGGGAGCCATGACATAGCAGTCCGGATAGTTTTCCGCAAAGTTTACCGGGCCGTAATCAGCCTTCAGCTGCTTGATGTTGTCACGGCCTTCTTTCGTGCCGCCGTTTCCGCCGCCGTGAAGGAACAGGATCAGAGGCCGTTTGCCGCCCATCTTCGGGGTGTACAGACGGTAAAGAACATCGTCCTCTGCGAAGGGCTCGAATTCATCCATGGTGCGGGTCTTAACGTCCGAGAAATCTTCATTGGTGAAGCTTTCATCACCGATAGTAAGGGTATAGGGCTGACGGGTCGAGAACGGCACCACGTCGATGGTCAGAACGCCTTCGTTTAAGCAGACTTCTTTCACATCTCCAGCGGCTTCTCCTCTTTTCGCGCGGATAGCTTCGATCCGTTTGGTTCCGAAATAATTGCCGGAAAGTTTGATCTCTTCTTTAGCCGGAGCTTCCTTTTCCCAGGGAAGTTCAAAACGGCAGATCTCATGGCCCGTAAGACCGATAAACGCATAAGCAGTGTAACTCATAGCTGTTTCTCCTTTTTTCTGACTGTTTTACTATTTTCGTCCCGATGGATCAATCTCCGGAACCACCCGCAGACAGGTATCACCGGCGCGATTCCAAGACTTTTCCAATTTACATTCATTATATCAAAAACAGGCTTTTTTTCAAGAGGCATATTCCGGGGCGGTTTTACCCCAGCTCCAATGTTTCAAGATCCTCAGGCACATAAAGATTCCCGCTGAAGTACTGCTCTCCTTCTTTCGTATAGCGTTTCTTTCTGGAAGGCAGATCATCATCTTCTGTATGATAAAGCACCAGATTCCGGATTCCCAGCTTTTCCGCTGCCTGACAGGCGTCTTTTACCGTGGAATGATGTTTTTCGTAGGGTTTATACCGGTCCCTGTCTTCATACAGGCAGAAGGCTTCATGGAGCATCCAGGTGCAGCCTTCCGCATTATGCATCGTCTCTTCAGTGCAGGGTTCGTCTCCGAAACAGACCAGGCGGCGCCCCGAACCATTACTATCCGGGTTTCTCTCTGTTTTCACGCTTTTCCGATCCTCTCTGCAGCAGGGATCAGCAGAAGATCCAGATGACAGCAGACATCTCTGATTCTCTCTGACGTACTGTTCGGCGGAAGTTTCAGGAAACTCTTTATCCTTCTTCCCATCAAGGTCCATCCTGAACCCGAACTGACGGGCTTTTGTGGAATGGATATCAAAGAAAGTGACGTCATGCCCGATGATCTTCCTGGTTTCCTGATCCCGGACCTCAATAAAATCGATTCCTTTCCCTATACAATCAGACGCACTTTCCGGAAACAGGCCTTCCGAAAACTGAAGCAGCAGCCGGATCACCTCATCATGCGCATAAAAACGATATTCTCCGTTGGACCTGCCGCTTTTTATCTGGGAAAACAGCCTTCTCAGTATCCACAGCGCACCTGTGAGATGGTCCAGATGCCTGTGAGTTATAAAGATATCATGGATATTATCCAAAGAAATGTTGACTCGCTGAAGCTGTTTCAGAAGGGTATTCCCACCTCCTGCATCCACCAGGAAATACTTCCCGGCATCCTCCAGGATAAAACAGGTATTATAGCATTTCGTCACCCCGGCATGGCCGGTCCCGAGCATGGTAAGCTTCATGGTCTTCTCCTCGCATCAGTGTATCACGGTTATGTACATCAGCAGCACAGCCTCCGGGATACTGATCTCAAAACGTTTGTTTTCATCAATGATTATATCACAGATCAGAATAAAGGTTAAAGAAAAGGGAAATCATTTGGACTGCAAAAGAAAAGGAAAATCATTTGGACTGTTGATTCTCCATCTGAAACCTCTCCTTTATCATCAATTCAAAATGCTTCATATCCAGCATATGCTGGTTTGATTCAAAAGTGCACAGAAGTTGTCTGCCAAGATAATAACCTGCTTTCTCATACTGCTCGATTTTCCTCAGAGTATTTTTGCAATAAACCGGATCATCCATCATTCCAAAATGCTCATAGATAACGGTTTTCCTTTCGTATACGTCCAGCAGCGTAAAGTCCGGGTTCAGCATTCCCACATTCTTCAAGCGAAGAGGAAACTCATATAGATATGGAATTTTCATTAAATACAGTTTATCTGCAAGTATCTTCTCACTTTTTGATCGAACCCGCTCACCTTTTTCCGATATGATCACTGAAGTGCCGGCTTCAAACTCTTTCCTCGGATACTCAGCTTGCTCCCAGCTTCTGATAAATTCGTCATCCGGCAGCACATACGGTCTGACGAGTTTTTTTCGTGCCTCACTCAGCTTCTCATAAGGTTCTGAAAGTGCATGAAACATATATGAAGCACTTTTCTGCGCCGCCAGAGACTTCATTTTGTTTAATTCTTTCAGCATTGCTTCTGCTTTACGAAGAAATAAAATCGTATATGAGCGCTGCGCTAACTTTGCTGCAGCCTCTTCCTGGCTTTTGGAAAGATATCTTAAGCTGTGATCCGCCTTTTTTATGTACCATTCGGTTTTAGATCCCTTATTCTTGATAATCAGGATCCCATTGTTTTGATCCGCAGCCGGATCTCCGATTTGCCTTTGCGCCAGAGTTATACACTTTTCAACAAACTCGATCTGTTCATGAACAGGCATATAAAATGTTGCTGTATCAGGTTTTGAAACATCGTAATCCTTAAGTGGATTCTGCCTTTTCTGGTCATTCTGTTTTCTGTTGTTCAACTGAATAGTTCCTCCTTTTGCTGCCTTTCTTGCTGGCGTTGTCTTTCTTGCTGTTGTTATCTTTCTTGCTGTTGTTATCTTTCTTGCTGGTATTGTCCTTCTTGCTGGCGTTTTATTTACGAAACGGACTGCATACAGCATCAGTGTTTTGTAATCATTGAGAGAAGTCCCTTTTCAACTTTCTTCTTAGCTTTCTTTTTTATAAGATGTTTTGCTTTGCACTGCAGAATTCTTGCAATTCTCAGCACAAGCCTTCCTTCTCTCTCTAAAAGCCTCCCTTTTACTCTCTAAAAGCCTTCCTTTTTCCTCTAAAAGCCTCCCTATTTCTCTCTTACATCTTTTGGGGGTGGGCTGATAGCACCTCAAAATTCGTAGATTTTATCATGGAATCCTCCCCAATTAACTGCTATCCTATAGAGGGTGGACTTTTTATTCCACAGAGAATTCAAATCTCTCTGCAAAGTCCTCCCTTATAAGCTTTTTCTTCCTTTAGGGTGGGCTTTTTATGTGGAAGAGCGTATTAAATCGTCCATAGAGACCTCCCCTGTAATCTTTTCTTTTCTTTGGGGTGGACTTATTATGTCGAAGAGCTTTTTAATCCTCTGTTCAGTCCTCCCCTCTTCATCTCTCTCTTCTATAGGGTGGACTATTCCTTTCCAGGAGTTCTCAGAAACTTCCTCTTAGCTCTCTTTGAAGCTTCCTCCTAGCTCTTGCAAGCTTCCTCCTAGCTCTCTCAAAAGCTTCCTCCTGGCTCTTTCAGAAGCCTCCTCTTAGTTCTCTCAGAAGCTTCCTCTTAGTTCTCCCTATTCTGCTTAATCATAAATCTGATATATAGTTTTCCGTTTGTTGGCATATAAAACAGTTTTTTCTGAAGTGTTTACATGCTTGCAATCGATTAATGATGTATATCTTTCTGACAGTGTTTTTGTGTTATTTTTATCCTTAAACGCAAAAATCGCAGATCTATTCTCATAGATCTGCGACCTTGCTCTTCAATTGTACCTGATCAATACGTCACGGCTTATGCTGGTTTTACGCTGCTGCGGCGTATTGATATTCTTCTGTTTTCCCGGTCATCCTGCTCCGATCACAATGTGCCGAATTTGATGATACATTCACAATGTGCAGGGTTTGATGATACATTATTCATCCTGTGCGGGGCTTGATGATACACTTACAATGCACCGATCATAACGATCTGGTCACAATTGCGCCAACCGGGATACTCCTGTCAGATGGTACCAATCGGGATGCTCCTGTCAGATCATGCCGATCAGAACACGCCCTGGGCCATCATGGCGTCGGCGACTTTCTGGAAACCGGCAATGTTGGCGCCGGCGATCAGGTCGTAACCTAAGCCGTATTCCTCTGCTGCTTCCACGGAGATCTTGTGGATGTTCTTCATAATGCCATGAAGCTTCTGATCCACTTCTTCGGCGGTCCAGGAAAGACGCTCGGAGTTCTGGGACATTTCCAGAGCGGAAACTGCAACACCGCCGGCATTGACTGCCTTGGAGGGAGCTACGATCACGCCGTTCTCCTTAAGGTAGGCAATGGCTTCGTTCGTGGTAGGCATGTTGGATACTTCGATGTAATACTTGACGCCGGATTCGACGATCTGCTTTGCTTCTTCCATATCCACTTCGTTCTGGGTGGCGGCGGGCATGAAGATATCCACATCCTTGACGCCCCAGATCTTTTCGCCGGGATAGAATTCACAGCCGTACTTGTCGGCATAAGCCTTGACACCGGTGTGCTTCTCTCTCATCTCAAGAAGGTATTCGATCTTCTCGTCGGTGTTGATGCCTTCCGGATCATGGACATAACCGTCAGAACCGGAGATATAGCAGCAGACAGCGCCGAGTTCAACAGCCTTTTTGATGATGCCCCAGGAAACGTTGCCGTAACCGGAAACGCCGATCCTCTTGCCAACAATGGTATCATTCTCGTGAGCCAGGACTTCCTGGAGGTAATAGATCGCACCGTAACCGGTGGCTTCGGGACGGATCAGGGAGCCGCCGTAGCTTAAGCCCTTGCCGGTAAGCACGCCGTTTTCGAAAACACTCTTCAGATGACGGTACGCACCGTACAGGAAACCGATCTCTCTGGCGCCAACGCCGATATCACCGGCGGGAACGTCAACATCGGGCCCGATATATTTATAAAGGGTCGACATATATGCCTGGCAGAAACGCATGATCTCGGCATCGGATTTTCCGGCAGGATCAAAGTCGGAACCGCCCTTGCCGCCGCCGATGGGCAGGCCGGTAAGGCTGTTCTTGAAGGTCTGCTCAAATCCGAGGAATTTAATCATGCCCTCTGTTACATTGCCGCGGAACCGGAGACCGCCTTTATAGGGGCCGATGGCGCCGTTGAACTGGCAGCGGTAGCCGCGGTTGGTATGCCAGTTGCCGTTGTCGTCTTCCCAGGCTACGCGGAACGAGAAGATTCTTTCGGGTTCGACCATCCTTCCGAGAAGGTCTACCTTTTCATACTCCGGATGCCGTTCAATAACGGGTTCAAGAGAAGTAAGGACTTCTTCGATGGTCTGACAGAATTCAGGCTGGCTCGCATTTTTTTCGCGGGTTTCTTTCAGAACTTTCTCTAAATAGGCATTCATAATCTGTCTCCTCTTATGATGTGATTCTTATCCGGAAGCCGGCTTTGCATTCCGTGGATAATACTGTTGATTAGTGGTGATTTATTCTTAGAATTATACTGAAAAATCCCGTTTTGTCAATAAAAACAAGGGTTTCAGGCGGGCCGAATTTTGCACAAAATATGCATGATTATTCATTTGAATCCAAAAAAAATAACCAAATCAATACCGGTCCGGCACTTGTAAGATCCTTTGGAATTGATGGAGATCCGGCGGATAGAATAAGATTTTGCGGCTGTTTCAACCTCTGAAATTGAACCGTAATACAGATTTCAGCATGATCATTGCAGCCGATAGATAAATTTGCGAAAGCGAAAATAAATTAACGAAAATTCATGAAATAACTTTACGAAATAGATTTACGAAAAAATTAACGATAATTGATTTCTTTGCAGATTCCTGAAATTTTCTGTCCTGAAATTTTTCCATAAATTTCTTGACTTTTTTTACTTTTCTTCCGAAAATTGCGTCTGTAAGGACAGAGGGCAATAACACCAGGCCGCCGGGATCCGAAAAGAATCTCCTGCGGGATGACTGCCCTGAAAGGATGCGCGGATGAATACAGGGGATCATTTTACCGGTTTCATATCTGATGAAGAGATTATCCGGATGTTTCTGGCAAGGGACGAACGGGCTCTTCAGGCCGTGGATTCCCGTTACCGGCCGGAACTTCTGTCCGCGGCAAAAAACATACTGAGATCCCCGGAAGATGCGGAGGAATGTCTTCAGGACACCTACCTGAAGACCTGGAATTCCATTCCGCCGAATCAGCCGGACCATCTGCTCTATTATATGCTGAAGATCCTGAAGAACCAGGCGGTCTCCAGCCTTCGGAAACAGCAGGCGGAGAAAAGGATCCCCAGAGAGCTGATCCAGACAACGGACGGTCTGGAGGAGGTCCTGGCTTCCGGAAATACCGTGGAGCAGGCTGCAGAATCCGATGAGGTCCGCTGGATCCTCAACGAATACCTGGAGCAGGCGCCTGACGACGTCCGGTATTTATTCCTGGCAGTCTTTGTCTTTGACCGGCCTGTCACAGAAGCCGCTCAGGAAATGGGCCTTTCCCGTTACCGGACGAAAAAAAAGCTTATGCAGATCCGGACGGAACTGGAGCAGCTTCTTAGAGAAAGGGGGTATGAACTGTGAAAAAGAATCAGAAAGTCGATCTTCATACCCATGTTGATGAAAAATGGATCGACTGGTATCAGGAAAGAAAGGAAGCATATCTGAAGATGAAGGAACAGAAAAGAAAAAGAACCTTTGCCGTGGTTTCCGCCCTGGCAGCCGTACTGATCTTAGGTTTCTTCGGCCTGGTGGTCCATCAGACCATAAAGCGGAACCAGGGAGCTCCGGGTAAGGAACCGATCCCCATCACCGCCTCTTCCGAAGATCAGGAGAATACAGCGGACAGCGGAACCTCTCTGCAGGACGACTCCGCTTCAGAAGAAGCCGGAGAACTGAGCCGCCAGGAAGAAGAAAGTGCGGCTCGGGAAGTTGAAGAACAAAGCCGGCAGGAAGCGGAACGCCTGGCCCGAGAGTCAGAAGAACAAAGCCGACAGGAGGCGGAACGCCTGGCTCGTGAAGCTGAAGAAGCCGCAAGACAAGCGAGCATCCTCGAAGAGGAAGAAGCAAGAATGAGGTCCATCGAAGAAAGCCGGGCTTTGGAAGAGGCTGAAAGAAAGAGACGCGAATGGGAAACATCGCCGATCCCCGAAACAAAGCTTGGTCTTCAGGAAGCCCGGGCATATTTCACAAACCCGGTATCATTTGAGGATGCCACATGGCCACCGGAAAACGAGCCTGAAGGCCTGCGGGAATTCCTCAGCATCTATTTCAGCCTCTATGAAGATCCCCGGGAAGATCTCGGCTTTACCTTTGTCCACGATGGCATCGTCCGGTACTGGAAAACTTACTATAAGTATCCCCATGCCGACGACTGGTCTGTCGATCAGGGAAAAAACTGTATTGAAGAGATCATCTATAACGACGGCGGTCTGATCCTGGCATCCGTCAAATACAAAGATATCCTGCACCTTGTCAATGTGGATACCCGTCCGGAGACCGGCTGGTCAGTCTTTGCCGATTACGGAAGAGCCTACGGCGATGAATCTTACGGGATGGGACCGAATTTTGACGTTGCGGATCTTGCGGCGCTTTACAGAACTCTGCTTACACGGCAGGAAGGAATCATGCCGCTCACTGCGGAAAATCTTTCCGCTGCAGAGGAAAATCTGAAAATTGCCCTGCTGGACAAAGCCCTTTACGAGCTCCTTCCGGATGATGCTGCGGAAGACCTGTATAACAAAGGCATAACCGCCATCGCGCCTCTCAGGGATTATATTCCGGAAGGAAAAACCGATGAATACCTGGCTTCGGTAAAGGTGTTCTATGACCACGGTTCAAGCCTGGATACGCTGGTCGACCGCTGTATCTACCCCGGCTGGAACATCAATAACATCAATGCAGCCTTTGTTGTCGTTTTCCATGATGCACCTTCTCTCGTGATCGAAGGATACGATAAAGACCTCAAGCCAGCGGACCGGGTCTACGTCTGCCGGGCGGATGCAAACGGCGGGATCCTTCAGTTTGGAGAATATCTCGGCATGGAATCTATCTCTTATCTGAAAAAAGCCGGGGTTGAGTAAAAACATTTACGGATATGTGCATCTGAACATACTCAAATCAGATAAGGTGCACCTCAAGATACACAAAACCGGGTAAGGGCCATCTGAACATACACAAAACCGGGTAAGGTTCATCTGAACATACACAAAGCCGGATAAGGGTCGTCTGAACATACACAACACCGGATAAGGGTCATCTGAGTATACACTAAGCCGGATAAATGAAGACCTGGACTAAAAAGTCCGTACGGGATAAGCTGTTAACATTGTCTCATTGAGTCTCCTGTACTACCCCCCCGCCTGCACTAAGTTAAGAGGCGGGGAGGTTTTCCGAATTTACAGATAAAAAAACCATCCCCGTAAAAGCCGGGAAAAACCGGGACTTTTGCGGGGATGGTCCTGTTTACTGTAAATGATTATCCTCAGGCTTCCGTGAAAGCATCTTTACCGAGGCCGCAGATGGGGCATACCCAGTCTTCCGGGATATCTTCAAAAGCGGTGCCGGGTGCGATGCCGTTATCGGGATCGCCGACTTCGGGATCATAAACATAGCCGCAGGGGCATTCATATTTTGCCATAGTATTCTTCCTCCTTAATATCTGGTCCCCGCACTTTTTTGCAGGGTGCCGCCGGACAGGTTTTCTCTTCCTTTCCGTTTTTATCAGTGTAGCATATCCTTAAAGCATAATCAAATAGTTTTTCAGCTGCTGTCACAGAGTCTTCAGATAGTGACTTCAGGAAGGCACTTCAGACAGTTTTTCTTTTCGCGAGGCCTTTACTGCAGCCATTTCACACGGCTTTTTCGTACGCCTCTTCAGAAAGCTTCTTCTAAAGACTTCTTCGGACAACTGCCCCGAAAATCTTTCTCACAGACCTGCCGTTGCCCTGCCTCTGTACAAAAGCCATCTCATGTACCGGCTGCTCTGCTTCTGTACAAAAATCCGTCTCATGTACCGGCTGCCCTGCTTCTGTACATGAGCAGAAAAACTACGGCCTTCCCTTCCTTTTACTCTACCCGGATGCCGTCGATCTCCTCCGTCAAGGCGCAGATCTCTTCGATCATGGAGCCGATGTGCTTTATGGTATGAAGGAGCGGCTGTTCCGTTGTGATATCGATCCCCATGAGGGCTGCCAGGCCGGCAGGGTCAAAGGTGCTTCCGGCCTTCAAGACCTTCTTCCAGTCTTCCACCGCCGGCGCGCCTTCCTTTTCAATGCGGAGGGCCGCTTCGGTAGCCACCGTAAGGCCGGCGCTGTAGGTGTAGGAATAGAGACCCATATAATAGTGGGGCTGACGCATCCAGGTGAGCTCGGCGCCGGGAAGAAGCTCCACATCATCGCCCCAGAAGAGTTCCAGGTTCTTTTTAAAGATATCCGAAAGAACTTCCGCGGAAACGGAACCGCCTTCGTCAATGATCTTATAGACTTCCCGCTGGTACCAGGCTTCCCTTAAGTGGGTGACAAAGTTGTGATAATAGGTATGGCCGACCATGGAAGAAAGCACCCAGCGGCGGAACCGTTTATCATCGGAAGTTCTTAACAGATAATGGCCCAGCAGCATCTCGTTCATCGTGGAAGGCGCTTCCACGAAGTAGGTGGAGACGTCCGTATCGAAGAGAGACTGGCTGGCGTTGGCCAGGCGGAAATGTCCCGCATGGCCCAGCTCATGGGCGATGGTAAAGACGTCCGACATCCTGTCGTTCCAGGAAAGCAGGATGAAGGAATTCTTTCCGTAGGGCGACGAGCAGAAGCCGCCGGTGGATTTGCCCTGGTTCTTCGCAAAGTCGATCCAGCGGTTTTCGAAGGCTTCATCCACCATGGAAACATAATCCTCCCCCAGAAGGGCAAGGCCTTTCCGGACGTATTCATGGGCTTCCGGAATGGTCACCCGGGGATCATAGGAAGGATCCACCGCCAGCTTAAGATCCGCAAAGGTCATCTTATCCAACTTGTGGACCGCCTTCAGGAGCCGGGCATACTTTCTCATATAGGGCGACAGTTTTTCCGTGATCAGGTCGATCTGGCGGTCATACATCTCCCTCGTGACCTTCTGCTCAAAAAGCAGGTAATCAAAGACAGAGTCAAAGCCTCTTAAGCTTCCCACGACCTTCTCCGTGGACACCGCGGAATTGTAAGCGGCGGCTGTGACATTTTCATACTGCCGGATCTTATCGGAAAAAGCCTTGAAGGCAGCCCGTCTGACAGCCGTATCCGGTTCATATTCATAATCGTCTTCAAAGAGGGAATACCCCAGGGGGTAGTCTTTTCCGTCAACGGTGAAGGAATCGAACTGCATGTCCGCGAGCTTCGCCATATTGTAGACTTCATAAGGCGTCTGGAAGGTCCGGGACAAGGCCGCCATGACCTTTTCCGACTCCTTGGAAAGCTGATGCGGCTTCTGCCGCAGCAGGTCTTTCAGCCGGTTTTTGCAGCCCTCGGCTTTTTCTATAGCCTCTTTCAGCACATCCTCCGGCGCTTCCAGGATCTCACTTTCGATGAAGGAAAGCTCCGCGCCCCAAGCTGCCATGCGGTTATCGATCTTCTGGCTCCGCTCCTGGTTGGCGGTGTCGTAATAATCCACCTCCACCGCGAGCCCGGTGTAGCTTCCCACCAGGATCAGGATCTTTTCATAGGCTTCAAAATCATTCAGACAGGCGACGATGGTATCCGCGTCCGTCAGTTTTCCGCGGTACTTTCTGACCATCTCTTCCACCATGCCGCCGGCCTTTTCAAAGTCCGCGTACATGTCTTCTTCCGTCTTATAGATCAGTGACAGGTCCCAGGTCAGTTCTTCCGGGACATCTTTTCTTCTGTTCAGTTCCACAGTGATTCTCCTGTTCTCTTGTATTGTTTTCTGTTTTTAACGGCTGAAGCAGCCGCAAGGTCAGTTTTTAAACGATTGAAACAGTCTCGATTTCAGTTTTCTAACCGCTGAAGCAGCCTTAATGTCAATTTTCCGCTGATGGATATGAAAATCAAAGCTTTATGCTGATCAGGGTATTACCTCCGGCGCTTTTTCCCGATAAACATCATGATGGTATCAGCATGGGATCCTCAGAGTATTTCCTCCAGCATGCCTTTTCCGATAAACATCATAGGGTTCAGGTGATTTGCCAGATCCGCAAACCTGAGAACGATATATTTATGCCATTCATCATCAAGGCGGAACTTACCGGCGATCTCCGTCATGTCCTGACGCTGAACATCGGTCAGGCTTACCGTGACATCCTCATCCGGATGCTCTTCCAGGATCCGGATCATCTGGCCCAGAAAGACCCTTTCCTCTTCCCCGATCTCCGGATAAGAGAGACTGTCCAGGTCAATAATAAACAGTGACATGGCGGCCGTAAGAGAGATCTGAAGGTCGCCTTCACTGTCCCAGTCTTCCCGGAGATCCTGCCACAGATCATCCTTAACGGTACGGATCTTCCTGTACTGAAGATTCATAATGGTATCTACATTCATCTCAGACTCCTTTCTCCTGCCGCATGCATTACCGCTGATACAAAACGGCAAATACGTTATCAGGTGAACTTTATCCAGTTCTCTTCCGATTTACTTATGATCTCTTTTGTTTTTCTTTAATTCCCGTTTTTCTTAGCTTCTCTTCTGTTAAGCTTATATTCTCTTCCGCTCTACTTATATTCTCTTCTGTTTACATACATCAGCTTTACTTATATCATACGCCCCGGTTTCAGTCAAGAGAGCGGATTCCAAAAGGAAGATGCTTTCAAAAGGAACGTTCAAAAGGAAGCGGCGTCCAAAAAGGAGCGCTCAAAAAAGCTGTTTCATATTTCCTCTCTGAAACAAGCTTTAACCCGGAGGATTACCTTAGCAAGCCTTAAGCTGGGACGATTATTTTAACAAGCCTTAACCGGGAGGATTATTTTAGTAAGTCTAAACCGGGAGATTGCTTATCAAGATTCACCCGAAAGATCACTTTAACCAGCTTTCATCAGAAGATCACTTCTGTTTTCAAAATTCAGAAAATTATGGTAAAATGACACACAGAATACAAATCCCCTGTTTATGATGTCCTCAAAAGGAGGTACCGGTCATGAGTTACAGAATATTGATCGCTGAAGACGACGAGCGGCTGCGTGAGATCGTGACCGATTACTTCAGCAGCAAGAATACGGAAGTCTGCCAGGCTGCCGACGGAGAAGAGGCTCTTGAAGCGCTTCGGGAAGAGCGTTTTGACGCTGTCCTTCTGGATATCATGATGCCCCGTCTTAACGGTCTGGCCGTCCTTCAGGCTGTACGGAAGAACAATGATGTTCCGTTGATCATCCTCACCGCCCTTTCTGATGAAGAAGACAAACTGAAGGGTTACGAGCTTGGGGCCGACGATTACGTTACCAAGCCCTTTTCTCTGTCGGTGCTTTACGCAAAGACCATGGCCCTCATCCGGAGGAATGAAAGGAAGGTCCTCTCTTCCGGACAGCTGATCGCCGGGGGCATAACCCTGGATCTTCTGGAAAAAAGCGTCCGGATCTCCGGTCGGGAGATCCGGCTTACGCCGAAAGAATACGCGCTCCTGCTTTACCTGATGCAGAACAAAGGCCAGGTCTTAAGCCGGGAAGCGCTGCTGGTCCATTGCTGGGGATATGATTACGACGGGGACGAGCGTTCGGTGGATACGCACATCAAAAGACTCCGTGAAAAGCTTCAGGACAAGGCTTCCTGCATACAGACCGTGATCAAGTCCGGTTACCGGTTTAAGGAGGATATTCCATGAAGAAGAAAACATCCTTTCGTATGATCGCCCGGAGGATCATTCCGGGGATCCTTGCCCTCTGGCTTTTAACCATCATTCTCGTCACCCTTAACAACACCGCCTATATCCGGGATATCCTGTATGACAGCTCGGCAGCCTTTACCGATTATTTATGTGAAAGACAGCTGGCGCCCTATTTCACAGAAGGCGATCCCCGGTACGGCGTACAATATGATAATACTTCCATATATGAATATGATATGCTTTCCACCGTGCTCGACTGTTCAATGATCAGCGGTAAGACTGCCAGTATTTCATGGCAAAGCCGGCAGCACTCGGAAATCATATACTACCGCAGTTATTCCGTGCCTTATCCCATGGAAACAGCCGTGGTCCTGTACGATGCCTCCGGAAAGATTCTGTTTTCCACCGACGATGACATCCTGTATTTCTCTTATCTGACCCAGGAGGAATGGGAAACTTTTGATGATTCCTGGCCTGAACTGCTTGCCAAAACCGGATGGATCGATTTCGGAAAAGAAACCGCTGGTGACGCAAGCCTGATGACTGCCATCCGGCAGCTGTTTTCCGAAGAACTGCCTGTCAATACCGTAAACGGAATTCTCCGGATCAAAGGATATTTTGAGGGAAGCCGTCTGGTCCCGGCCAATGTGGATTATGTATCCTATGACACTCTTCCCCTGCAGACCTATTTTATCAAAGAAGCCCGGGACCTGGATCTGAAAAATGAATTGGTCTGGCGGAAAGTCTATGAGAGCCCTGACGTTTCTCCGGAACAGTCCCTGAAGGCTTATTACCTGGTATACCCCAATACCTGGATTCATTCTGAAAAAAAAGTCACTTTGGACGGAAAAACCTATCCTTCTCTGGTTTCACTGCTGAAAGGCCTGGATATTCCTTCCGATGGAAACGTTGTTTTTGATCCGATGAATCCTTCCCTTTACCGGATAAAATACGGACTTTTTTCCGGCCTTCTGATGGTAAACGCCAGGCTGCTGTCTGATCCGGAGCAGCCGCTGCCGGAAGAAAAAGAAAGCTCGGAAAACCGGGCTGTCTATATCATAACAGCGGAAAAAAGCAGCCCGCTGCTCTGCGCCGTAAAGGGTCTTGGCGGGATCTATCTCATTACCTTCGCCGCTGCCTGCCTTCTTGCGGCAATTCTTCTCTTCATCGTGAAAAGACACCTGACCGATCCTGTGGATAAAATGATCACAGCCATGGAAGAAGACAGCTGGAACACGGACCCGCCCATCAAGGATACCGCTGTTCTGTGGCCGGAAGGTATGCGGCTGAAGAAACTTTTCGAAACCCTTCAGCGGAATACCCTCGAGAACAGCCGGCAGATCACCCGGCTAAATACCGCCCTCGATTATGCCAGAAACGCCGAAGAAAAACGACGGGAAATGACTTCCGGAATGGCCCACGAATTAAAAACTCCTCTCGCGGTGATCCGAAGCTACGCGGAGGGGCTGAAGGAACATATTAATGAAGATAAAAGGGATCACTATATCGACGTCATCCTGAAGGAGACCGACCAGACCGACGAGATGGTCCTTGGCATGCTGGAGCTGTCCCGTCTGGAGGCCGGAAGAGTGACCGTTTCGGCAGAGGATTTTTCCTTAAAAGAGCTGACGGAGGAGGTGCTGGAACAGTTCGGGAAGCTTTCGGAAGAGAAAAACCTGACCGTCTCCCTTGATCCCGGTGAAGACTTTCTGACCTCTGCCGATAAAGCCCTGATCAGACGGGTTATTGAAAACCTGGTGTCCAATGCCGTCAAGTATACGGAAAACGGCGGCAGCATCCGCTGCCGGATCCGGCACAAAGACGGAAAGAGCTGTTTTTCCATTGAAAATGACTGTGAACCGCTTTCGGAAGATGCTCTGACAAAGGTCTGGGACAGCTTTTACCGGGCTGATGCCTCCCGAAGCCAAAAAGGCACGGGTATCGGCCTTTCCATCGTCAAAAGCATCATCCTGCTGCACGGCGGCACCCTGAGTGTGAAAAACACCGATACCGGGGTGGAATTCGGGTTTACCCTGTAACAAGTTCCTGAGAAAGGTGTTCACAAAGGGAAAACCTTCCGGGATATCCACTCATTTCTCTTTAGAATATGTGGATTTTGACGAAAAACCTTCTTCCGACTGGACTTCGGAAACCGCAGGATAACCGATGCCGGAACTTATACGGCGGTCCTTCCCATCATGCTGACTCAGGAAAAGAGCACCATTGAGATCGATCTGGAAGTCCTGGCTGATACTGACTTTCCCTCTCCCGTTCCGGCCTCTTCCGCTTCTCTGATCCCGGAAAACTGCGCATCTGTTGTCATCAAAAAAGCTGAAAGAATACAGGATCGATGGACCAGAGGAAAAGAAGTGATTCAAAGATCCTCTGAATGACTCTTGAGCTTATCATAAGCACAGAGCTGCCGCACTAATTGCTTAGTGCGGCAGCTCCGTGTCTTTGGGGCTTTTTTACAGTCCCCTGTTTTTTATTCGCTGGCGTCGGTTGATTCGGATGATACCGGGATCGTTACGCCTGTGACATTGACGTTCTTGTTGACTTTTGCGTCATAAGTTTCGGCTTTCATGACTTCCAGAAGATCCAGTCCTGTCACTTCCTTCACGGTCTCCATCGTTTTCGCCAGCACGTTCGGTACATAGGTGCCCATGGAACTGACTCCGTTTCCAGTTCCGCTGTTTCCGCCGTCGATGATCGTGATCTTATCGATGTTTTCCATGGGTTTCGCGATCTCTCTCGCCATTTCGGGAAGCGCCTTGACGATCATCTCCATCATAGCTGCCTGGCCGTATTTCTTCATGGCTTCGGCTTTCTTTTCAAGAGCCTCGGCTTCCGCAATACCCTTGGCCTCAATAGCCCTGGCTTCCGCTTCACCTACAGCCTTGATACCTTCGGCCTCCTGGGTCTTCGCATACATTTCAGCCTCTGCCTTGATCCTTCTGGCTTCCGCTGCCTTCTCCTGCTCGAACTTTTCTGCTTCTGCTTTTTTCATTCTCTCGAACAGTTCGGCTTCTGCTTTCTGCTGCCTGGCAAACTTATCGGCTTCCGCTTTCTTCTTGATCTCGGCGTCCAGGGTCTGCTCGGTTACCTCGACCTCTTTCTTCCTGAGTTCGATCTCTCTTTCCTGGCGGGCAATGTTCGCATTGGCTGTGGTGATCTCAATGGTCTTCCGCTGCTCTTCTTTCTGGATCTCGTAGGCCGCATCGGCTTCCGCCTGTTTGGCGTCTGATTCTCTCTTCAGTTCTGCCTGTTTGATCCTCAGCTCATTCTGTTTTGCGGCGATCTCCGCATCCGCTGCCACCTGGGCTTCATTGGCCAGTCTTCTTGCCTCCGCTTCCGCAACGGCAACGTCTTTATCCGCCTGGGCTTTTGCGATCGATGCATCCTTCTGGATCTGGGACATGTTATCCTGACCCAGGGCGATGATCAGGCCCTTCTCATCGTCGATCCTCTGGATATTGCACGAAATGATCTCAATACCGAGGGCGTTCATGTCGGTCTGGGCCTTGCTCTGTACTTCATCGCCGAATTTCTTGCGGTCCGTGTTCAGTTCCTTTAACTTAACCGTACCGATGATCTCTCTCATGTTGCCCTGAAAGGAATCGGTCAAAGCTGCGCAGATCTGTTCCTCGTTCA
>JAFRVX010000021.1 GCA_017438305.1 Lachnospiraceae bacterium
GTGGAGGAAAGACTTCTTGGCGTGCCCCTCATGAAGCACGAAGTGGAGTTTTTACTCCACGAGAGTGCGGAATGAGGGAGGATGGTGGGAGTGCGAAGCACGGAACCATCCGGAATCTACTTTTGGCGACTATATCATAATGTTCTTAAATTGCAATTTGTTATTGCAATCGGTTATTGCAATTTACGGCTTTTAACAGCCGCTTCTTTTTCCCTTATTACCCCATGCGGAACTGTTTATTTCCCCATGCAGAATTTTTCAAAGACCCGGTTGATGACGTCTTCTCCGACTTCCTCCCCGATGATCTTTCCGAGTTCCGCATAGGCTTCCATAAGGTCTATCGTCAGAAATTCTTCCGACTCTTCATTTTCGATCCCCGAAAACACATAATCCAGGGCCTTATCCGCACTTTCCAGGCATTCCTTCTGGCGGATGCTGGTGATCAGGACCTCATCATTTTCCGTGATCTCCTGATTCTCAAATAAGGATACAATAAGTGACTCCAGTTCTTCAAGTCCTTCTTTTGTAACCGCGGAAAAAGAAATCTCCCGGACGATGCCGTTTGGTTTTTCAGTTACAGCGGTCTTCTTATCTTCCTCTGCGTCAAAGGCGGCTGAAGACGCCTCCGTATATAAGTCGCTCTTGTTTTTCAGGAGGATCACTTTTTTATCCGCGCAGGCCTCCAGGATCTCCCGGTCCTCTTCATGCATCCCCTCCCGGACGTCGACCAGGTACAGCACCAGGTCCGCGTCGGAAAGGGCTTCTCTGGCCTTATCCACGCCGATCTTTTCCACCACGTCTCCGGTCTTCCGGATGCCCGCGGTATCCATAAGAAGGAGCGTCACCGGACCAATGTGCACCGTCTCCTCCAGAACGTCCCTGGTGGTTCCCGCAATATCCGTAACGATGGCCTTATCATAGCCGGAAAGCAGATTCAGCAGGGAGGATTTTCCCGCGTTCGGCCGGCCGGCAATGACCGTCCGGATGCCTTCTTTCATACGGCTTCCGTAATCCGCGTGACGGATCAGCTTTCTGATTTCTTCCTGTATGGGCTTCAGCTTTTCGGAAAGGGTTTCGGAATAGCCGGAAAGATCATAATGTTCAGGATCATCCAGGGCTGCTTCGATAAAGGACACTTCATCCAGGATCTTATCCCGGAGTTCTTTTATTTTATCGGATACAGCGCCTTTCAGACCTTTCATGCCGGCATCCAGGGCAAAACGGTTTTTGGCATCGATCACGTCGATGACTGCTTCCGCCTTCGCCAGATCGATCTTACCGTTCAGAAAAGCCCTTCTGGTAAATTCACCGGGTTCCGCCATGACCGCGCCGGCTCTCAGCATCAGCTCCAGAACGGAACGGGCCACCAGGATGCCGCCGTGGCAGTTTACCTCCACCAGATCTTCCCCGGTATAGGTATGGGGGGCCTTCATTACGGAAACCAGCACCTCATCGATATCCTTATCCCCGTCATGGATATAGCCGTAATGGATCGTATGGGAAGGCTGATCCTTCAGTTTTTTCTTCCCGTTTCTGCTTCTGTATAGTTTATCGGCGATCTCCAGCGCCTTTTCCCCGGACATCCGGACGATGATGATCCCGGAAGGGGTCAGGCCTGAAGAGACCGCGGCAATCGTCTTTTCCATTTTTATTTCCTGCTTGTCTGAACCGTAACCGATCTGATTATCCTGTTTCTGATCAGTTATCCTGTTTCCGATCCGGTTATCCTGTTCCTGATCAATTATCCTTCTTTCGATCCGGTTATCCTGATCGGTCAGATCGGTCATTCCGTTCCTTATAGTTATTCTTCTGTTTTCCTTTTTAAACCACTGGAGGTGTCATAAAACGGCATAAAACTATATCAAGTTTCATAAAGCTTTATAAAACAAGGGTAGAAGTCTGTAAATCCATATAAAGCTTCTTCAAACCGCTGCAAACCGCTTGAGCTGTATTCCGGGATCGCAGGCATTCGTCATCTCTATGTGCATGGATGCACTTTTTTTTTCGCTATTGAGATTTACAAGTAAGGGCTGCTGACAAAATTTCAGCAGCCCTTGCATACGGACCGGATCTCGATCACATCCGGGTTTTATTATCTTTCTTCACCGTTGCGGTTTCTTCTGTAGAAGACCACCACGTGACGGTAGGGTTCCTCGCCTTCAGACTTGGTCATTACGAAATTGTCCTGCTGAAGGGCGGAATGAATGATCCTGCGCTCATAGGGATTCATGGGCTCCAGGGAAACGGATCTCCGGGTCCTTCTTACCTTATAGGCGATGTTTTTTGCCAGGGATTCCAGGGTCTCCTTCCGGCGCTGACGATAATTTTCCGTATCCAGCTTTACTCTGATATAATGCTCGCCGGAACGGTTCACCACCAGGCTTGTCAGATACTGCAGAGAATCCAGAGTCTGACCGCGTTTGCCGATCAGAACACCCATTTCCTGGCCGGAAAGGTTGATCTCCAGGGAATTGTCTTCTTCATCATACCGGTATTCGATCTGGACTTCCATGCCCATCTTATCAAAGACATCCTGAAGGAAGGCTTTGCCGTCTTCAAAATGCCGGGCATCGTTGGCAGTCGCCTTGATCTTTTCTTCTTTGACAACAGGTTCTTCGGCCGCCTTTGCGGGTTCCGGAGCTGCAGAAACGGGCGCCTCGGCTTTCTTTACCGGTTTTTCCGCTTCGGGAGCCTTCTTTTCAACAGGCTTTGCGGGTTTTTCCTGAGCCTTGGGGGCTTCAGGCTTTTTGACTTCCGGTTTTCTGGCTTCGTTCCTGTTTTCCGCAGGTTTGTTTTCAGGCTTTCCGGCTTCGGGTTTTCTGACTTCCGCCTTATTTTCTTCCTGCCTTCTTTCGGGTCTTCTTTCCGGTTTTCTTTCGGGTCTGGCTTCCTTCTTTTCAGCAGAAGCTTCAGTCTTTTCATTTTCCTGGGTCTTATCCCAGGCCATGATCACGGTTTCATCTTTTCCGAAAAGACCGAAAAAGCTTTTTTTACTTTCTCTGACTACTTCATATCCGATGCGGTCACTGGGAATACCTAATTCCAGAATGGCTGCATTCAGTGCTTCATCAAATGTAGCACCTTTAAATTCCTGCTTATTCAAAATGGTTCTCCTTAATTCTTCTTTCCTGACCGGATCTCTTTCTGGCGTTCTTCATAGGCCTGCACCATTCCGGCTTTTTCCGCCAGGCTGCCTTTTTTGGCCGTTGAACGGGAAGCATAGAATTCCGTGGATTCCTGCTGTTTTTTAGCAAGGCTCTTTTTATATTCCTCTTCCTTGCGTCTGTCTTCTTCAAGGGAGCGCACAGTGTTGGAAACATTGGTGACCTTGATGGGTTCCTGGCCCTTCTTGATCCGCTTCACATTGGCTTTTTCCACGTTCTTTTTGACCATCTCGTTAAGATCCACCCGGTCAAGATAACGGTTGACGAACAGCTGCATCAGGACCTGGATGCCGGAGGAAGCGACCCAGTAAAGGCCGATACCGGCGGAGAACATGAAACAGAAGATCACGGACATGATCGGGAAGATCACGTTCATGGTATTCATGGAAGACGCCATGGTGGTGGCCATGGTACCGTCATCCGGCTGAGGTGAAGCCTGGTTCGGCATGAGTTTCGTGGAAAGCCACTGAAGCACGCCGGCAAGGATGGGAATGAAGATGGCGGGCCACAGCTGCTGTGTGGGCGTCATGGTCAGGTCGATACCCAGGAAATAGTTGGCTGAATCTATCTTCGAGGCCACCGCATTATAGGCGCCTTCCAGAGCAGCGCGGTTGCTGCTGAAGATGTTGAACAGCTGTTCCCATTTCTCATGGGTGAAATTGTACATCATATCGATGACGTAATTTGCGGCATCGGATGATACAAACTTTTCCGCCGCCTTCGAAACGGTGCTGGACTGGGCCAGGGCGATCAGTTCTTCAGAGGATTCCCAGCCCTTGATGCTCATCAGGGTATTGGCTACGCCGGTGTAATATTCCTTTAACCGGGAAATGTAACCGGGCATATGGTAGATAACCTGATAAAGAGCGAACAGAATGGGCATCTGGATCAGAAGCTGCAGACAGCCGCCCGTGGGACTGGTGCCGTATTTGGCATAGATCTGTTTCTGCTCGGCGTTCATCTGCATATAGGATGCGGAATCCTTCTGACCGGCATACTTTTTCTGAACCGCCTGCAGCTCCGGCTGCATGACCGCGTTCAGTTTCGAGAATTTCTGCTGACGGATGGTCAGAGGGGTCATAAGGGCCTTAATGACCAGCGTGAACAGAATAATGGCAAGACCGATATTCGGAAGGCCTATGGCGTTGATGGCTTCGAAGATCACGTTCATGATCTTTCCGAGCACCCAGGCAATAGGACCGATCAGAAACCAGTTGCTTTGAGTCGCTGTGATAAACTCCAATTTGAGCCTCCATTGTTTTAAGGTACAGGGTCATATCCGCCGTTCCTGTTGAACGGGTTGCACCGGAGAAGCCTCTTAAAGGCCAGCCAGCCGCCCTTCAGGGCGCCGTACTTTTCTATGGCTTCCAGAGCATACTGTGAACAGGTGGGGATAAAAATACAGTGTGTTCTTACTTTTAATTTCGAAAGATGCTTCTGATAGAAGCGGATACAGGCGCACATAAAGCTTTTCATATCCATTCCTTTCATAATAACAACATCTATACCGTTTTACACACTTCAGTTCAAGATCAATTGCTGTTTTCCAGCAGACCGCAGCGTTTAAGGAGTTTCAGTAATGAGCTGCTGATTTCCGTAAACCCCTGACCTTTTGCAGATTTTCTTGCTACTATAATAATGTCTTTATCTTTTCGGATGTTTTCCTTATTCAGGCGGTAAGCCTCCCGGATCAGACGCACGATCCGGTGCCGAATAACTGAATTGCCTACCTTTTTGCTGCAGACGATTCCTATTTTACCGCTTCCTTCCGCCTGATAGACTACCAGATATCTGTCCGCTTCCGATAAGCGGAGCTCATAGATGCGTCTGAATTCCCCGGAATTTTTAAGAGAATCGATATTTCTCATCCAAAACTCCTTCAGATGCATGCAGTTTTCCTGCATACGAAAATCGAGTAGGCGAACCTACCCGACAATAATATCATTCGTCCTGTGACCTTTTGCCGGTCATAGTGTCTTCAGATCTTTACTGAACGGTCAGAACTTTTCTGCCCTTGGCGCGTCTTGCGGCCAGGACCTTTCTTCCGCCGGCGGTAGCCATTCTGGCGCGGAAGCCGTGAACCTTCTTATGGGATCTCTTCTTAGGCTGAAATGTCATTTTCATAATTAATTACCTCCAGATTGTTTTGCGAAATGCGTTTTTTTCAGATTTAAAAGGCATCCGAAAACAAAGACATCAGCGAAAATTATAATAAAAAGGCCCCTTAAAGTCAAGCTTTTTCCCTTTCAAATTCGTTAAAACGGGTTACTCACAGGGTTTTCAACATAAAACACCGTTTTCTGCACATTTTTGAAATTTGTTTTAAACTTTTTCAACATTTTGTTGACAGCCTGTTGAAAAAACGTTGACAGTTTTATTCATTTCACGCTAAGATCCAGTAAAATCAACATTTCCAGACCATCAACACCGATCCTTTGTTCGATAGGGATATTGTTCATAAACCGGTTTGAAAACGGGTTCTCTTTCCACTTTTCCAACATTTTCAACAGTATCAACAAATAAAGTTATCAACTTTTCAACAAACTTATCAACAGATTTTTACCGATTGTTCTTTACTTTTCCCTTTCTTTTTAGTATAATAAGAAGGCTTGTTTCAGCTTTTTTTCTGTCTCATGAACGAGACGGATCAAGCTTATTTTCGAATTTGGCCTGCTTTATCGGGAGAAGTCAGATGATGTACGATAAAATAAAGGAAAACTGGCAGATCATCAAGGATACGCTCAGGGATATCTATAACCTGACGGACGTTTCCTACAATACCTGGATCCTGCCCCTGGAATTATACGCGGTCTCCGGAGACGTGGTCCAGATCCTCTTCAAGGGATCTTCAGACCATTTTCCTCTCAGTTATATTACAAAAAAATATACTCTAGCTTTCCAGGTCATCATCGAAGAAGTTACGGGATACCAGGTAAACGTGGAATTCATCCCTGAACCTGCCCAGAACGGCAGCGTGCTTTTCAAAAGGGACAGAAAGGTCATCAATACCCAGGAGAACGTTATCCGTTCCGCGAACCTGAACCCCCGCTATACCTTTGATTCCTTTGTCGTGGGCGCCAACAACAAGTTTGCCCACGCAGCGTCTCTTTCCGTGGCGGAATCTCCCGGAACAGAATACAATCCGCTGTTTATCTACGGCGGGCCAGGCCTGGGGAAAACCCATCTGATGCAGGCCATCGCCCACTTTATCCTGACCAACAGCCCGGATACGCGCATCCTGTACGTTTCTTCCGAAGTCTTCACCAATGAGGTCATCGAAGCCATCCGGAACAAGACCCAGACGGCCCTGAAGAACAAGTACCGGAATATCGACGTCCTCCTGATCGATGACATCCAGTTTATAATAGGAAAGGAATCGACCCAGGAAGAGTTTTTCCATACCTTCAATTACCTGTACGAGAACGGCAAGCAGATCGTGCTTTCCTCCGACCAGTCGCCGAAAAGCTTCAATACGCTGGACGAAAGACTCATCGGCCGTTTCGAATGGGGCCTGACCGTGGATATCTCCGCGCCTGACTACGAAACCCGTATGGCTATATTAAGGAAGAAAGAGGAGACGGAAGGCTATTCCATCGATAACGAGATCCTTCAGTACATCACTTCCAATATCCGCACGAACATCCGGGAACTGGAAGGCGCTCTTACCAAAATGTACGCCTATTCCAAGCTGCATCCCGAGGTGCCCCTGACACTGGAGATCGCCAAGGAAAACCTGAAGGACATCATCAATCCGGATAATGAAAAGAAGATCACGCCGGATTATGTCATCAAGGTGGTCGCCGAGCACTTCGGCGTACGGCCTGAGGATATCAAGTCCCAGAAACGGAACAAAGAGATCATGCAGCCCAGACAGATCTGCATGTATCTGATCCGGATGCTGAACGACATCTCTCTGAAAGAGGTCGGCGGCGCCCTGGGCGGCCGGGATCATTCCACAATCATCCACGGCTATGAGAAGATAAACAACGAGATCCATGTGAATAAAGAGTTGGAAAACACGATAGAAGTGTTGAAAAAGAAAATCGTCAGCTGAGTCCTTACCGAACCTTTACCTCGAACCGTGTGGATACTGTTTACGGTCTTCCGGAATTCCAACAGCTTTTTCCCGGCTGTTTTTTCCAGGACTGACAGGCCTTTGAAACGGTTTTTCACATTTCGACAGCTACTACTGCAGCTACTGCAGACAAACAAATTAATTACCTGATCTGAAAGGGGACGCTCCGTCATGAAAATCGTCTGTTCAAAAAATTCCCTGCTTAAAGGGCTGAATACCGTTTCCCGGGCTGTACCGGTAAGGACAACGCTGGATATTTTAAAATGCATCCTGATCAAGGCGGATCCGGAAGGCATCACCCTGACCGCAAACGACACGACCCTCGGTATCGAGACCAGGATACCGGAAAGAGTTCAGGAAACCGGGACCATCGCCATCGATGCTTCTCTTTTCACCAATATCATCCGGAAGCTGCCGGAGGACGACGTCTATATCGAGACAGACGCGGACAACGGCGTATCCATTAAATGCCAGAAGGCTTCCTTTGCCATTGCCGGCAGGGGCACCGATGATTTCATCGCCCTTCCCGCTGTGGATTCTTCAAGCCAGATCACCGTTTCCGAATTTACCGTAAAGGAAATGATCAACCAGGTCATCTTCTCCATCGCGGAGTCCGATCTGAACGCTGCCATGGCAGGCGTGTACGTGGAAGTCCTGAACAATACCCTCAAGATGACCACGCTGGACGGACACCGGATCTCCATCCGTGTCAGCGAGCTTAAGGAAAATTACGAAGACGTCTCCGCCATCGTTCCCGGAAAGACTTTTTCCGATCTTTCCAGGATCATTAACGGCGGCCTGGAAGATGAAATGCATCTGCTGTTCTCAAAGAACCATATCATCTTCGAATTTGGTTCCACCAGGATGGTCAGCCGCCTCATCGAGGGCCAGTATTTCCGGATCGAATCCATGCTGAGGTCCGAATACGAGACCCATGTGAAGGTCAATAAAAAGGATTTCCTGGAATGTCTGGACCGTTCCACGCTTTTTGTCAATGAAAATGATAAAAAGCCGGTCATTCTTACCATTACCGATGAAGAAATGAACCTGAAGCTTCGTTCCGGCATCGGCGCCATGAATGAAAATCTTTTTATCGAGAAGGAAGGCCAGGACATCAAGATTGCCTTCAATCCCAGGCTGTTAATGGACGCCTTAAGGGTGATCGAAGATGAAGAGATCGATATTTATCTGGTGAAATACAATTATCCCTGCACCATCAAAAACGAAGAGGAAACCTATACCTATGTGGTGCTGCCGGTGAACTTTACGGAGGACTGATATGGTCATTCATCTGATCGGTGAATATATCAAGCTCGGGCAGGCGCTGAAAGCGGCTAACCTGGTGGAAAGCGGGGCTGAAGCCAAGGAAGTGATCCTGAACGGCGAAGTCTTTGTAAACGGCGAGCAGGAAATGCGCCGGGGCAGGAAGCTTGTGCCCGGGGATATTGCCGAATACAACGGGGAAACCGTGGAGATCGTGCTGTAAATTATGATTCTTACGTCACTGGATCTGGATCATTTCAGAAATTATGAAAGCCTGCATCTTTCCCTGGATCCCGGGATCACCATTTTCTTCGGGGACAATGCCCAGGGGAAGACCAATCTTCTGGAAGCCGTCAGCCTGCTGACCACCGGAAGATCCCACCGTTCCTCCAGGGACCGGGAGATGATCGCCTTCGGTTCGGAGGAATGCCATCTCAAACTGGAAGCCCTGAAGGGGGAAACAGAGATCCGGATCGATATGCATCTGAAAAACGGCAGGAATAAAGGGGTCGCGGTAAACCGGGTCCCGGTGACAAGGACCGCTGATTACATCGGCCTTGTGCATACGGTGTTCTTTTCGCCGGAGGATCTGCAGATCGTGAAGATGGGCCCTTCGGAAAGAAGACGCTTTCTGGATACGGAGCTCTGCCTTCTGGATAAGATCTATTTAAATCATTACCGCTCCTACCGGCGGGTGCTGGAGCAGAGAAACCAGCTTCTGAAGGATCTTTCTTTTACCCCGTCTTTAAGGGATACCCTGGACATCTGGGACGAACAGCTGATCCGGTACGGTACGGAGATCATAAACCGCCGGAAAGCTTTTATCGATGAACTGTACCGGATCGTGATGCCTGTCCACGACGGCATTACCGGCGGCAGGGAAAAACTTGAAATATTTTATGAACCTGATACGGAAGCTGAAGATTTTGAAAAGAACCTGAAGGCGTCCCTGGACAGAGATGTCCATGCGAAAACCACCGGCGTCGGTCCCCACAGGGACGATCTTAAGTTCCTGCTGACGGACGATAAGCCCATCGACGCCCGTATTTACGGGTCTCAGGGACAGCAGAGGACCTGTGCGCTTTCCTTAAAGCTTGCGGAGATCAGCCTGGTGGAAAAGCTGACGGGGGAGAAGCCTGTGCTGCTTCTGGACGACGTGCTCTCGGAGCTGGACGCCGGAAGACAGCAGTATCTGCTGTCCGGCATCCGGGACGTTCAGACCTTCATTACCTGTACGGGACTGGATGATTTTGTGGATCAGCAGCTTGAAAAAGCTTCTGTCTATCAGGTGGAAAAAGGAACTGTTACGAAACGATAAAGGAGTTGCTATATGGAAAACCTTCATGCGAACGACTATGATGCCAGCCAGATCCAGATCCTCGAAGGTCTGGAAGCTGTCAGACGCCGTCCGGGAATGTACATCGGATCCACGTCATTAAGAGGTCTTCACCATCTGGTTTACGAGATCGTTGACAATGCCGTCGACGAGGCTCTGGCCGGATTCTGCACCACCATCAACGTAAAACTGAATGAAGACGGATCCTGTACCGTAACGGACAACGGAAGGGGCATCCCGGTAGGCATGCATGAAAAGGCCGGCATTTCCGCGGTGGAGGTGGTCTTTACCATCCTGCACGCCGGCGGTAAATTCGGCGGCGGGGGATATAAGGTCTCCGGCGGTCTGCACGGCGTAGGCGCCTCCGTAGTCAATGCCCTTTCCGACTGGCTGGAGGTGGAGATCTTCCATCAGGGAAAGGTCTACCGTCAGCGCTATGAAAGAGGAAAGACGATCTATAAGCTGACCGTCGTGGGAGAATGCGAACCGGAAAAGACCGGCACCCGCGTTACCTTCCATCCGGACAGCGAGATCTTTGAAGATACTTATTTTGATTTTAATACCCTGGCGACCCGCCTTCAGGAAATGGCTTTTCTGACCGCTGGCTTACGGATCGAAATGGTGGATGACCGGGAAGAAAAAAAGGACGCGGTCTATCATTACGAGGGCGGCATCCGGGAGTTTGTCACCTATCTCAATCATTCCCGGGAAGCTTTATACGACGACGTCATTTACTGCAGCGGCGAAAAGAACAATGTTCAGGTGGAAGTAGCGCTTCAGCATAACGATGCCTACAACGAATCCATTTATTCTTTTGTCAATAATATCAATACCCCGGAAGGCGGCATGCATCTTACCGGTTTCCGGAATGCCCTGACAAAGACCTTCAACCGCTACGCCAGGGAAAATAAGCTGATCAAGGAAAAGGAAAAAGACCTGGAAGGAGAAGATATCCGGGAAGGCCTGACCGCGATCATTTCCGTCAAGATAGAAGAGCCCCAGTTTGAAGGCCAGACCAAGCAGAAGCTGGGAAATTCAGAAGCCAGATCCGCCGTTGACGGCGTGGTTTCCGAAAAGCTCATGTATTATCTGGAACAGAACCCCGCGGTGGCGAAAAAGATCTGCGACAAGGCCATCGTTGCCCAGAGAGCCAGGGAAGCTGCCCGGAACGCCCGGGAGACCGCGAGACGGAAATCCGCCCTGGATTCCTTTGGTTTTGCCGGAAAACTGTCGGACTGCTCTGATAAGGATCCTGCTAAATGCGAGATCTTCATCGTCGAGGGTGATTCTGCAGGAGGGTCCGCGAAAAACGCCCGGGACCGCCATACCCAGGCCATCCTTCCCTTAAGGGGAAAGATCCTGAACGTGGAAAAGGCAAGGCTGGACCGGATCTACGGCAACGAAGAGATCAAGACCATGATCACCGCCTTCGGCACCGGCATCCATGACGATTTTGACATCACCAAACTCCGCTATGACAAGATCATCCTGATGACGGATGCGGACGTTGACGGCGCCCATATTTCCACGCTCCTTCTGACCTTTATCTACCGGTTCATGCCGGAGCTTATCAAGACCGGCCACGTATATCTGGCCCAGCCGCCCCTTTTCAAGATCGAAAAGAACAAGCGGGTCTGGTACGCCTACAGTGATGAAGAACTGGAAAACATCATGCAGGAGATCGGCCGTGATTCCTCCAATAAGGTGCAGCGGTATAAAGGTCTTGGTGAAATGGATGAAGACCAGCTCTGGGAGACCACGATGGATCCCGAGCGCCGGGTACTGAAAAAAGTGCTCTACGATGAAGAAGAAGCTGCCGCCATTGACCTTACGTTCAATGTGCTTATGGGAGACAACGTAGAACCCAGACGAGAGTTTATTGAAAAGAACGCCCGGTATGCTACCGTAGATACCCAGGCTTGATGAGGATATCAGATGGAAGCCAATGTATTTGATAAAATCCGCGAAGTGGAACTGAAGCAGACCATGGAGCAGTCCTATGTGGACTACGCCATGTCTGTCATCTCTTCCCGGGCCCTTCCGGACGTCAGAGACGGCCTGAAGCCGGTCCAGAGAAGGATCCTCTATTCCATGCTGGAACTGTCCAATACGCCGGATAAGCCGCATCGTAAATGCGCCCGTATCGTCGGCGATACCATGGGTAAATACCATCCCCACGGCGACAGTTCCATTTACGGCGCCCTGGTTTACATGGCCCAGTCCTGGAACGAACGCTATCCTTTGATCGACGGTCACGGAAACTTCGGTTCCGTTGACGGCGACGGCGCAGCCGCCATGCGTTATACGGAAGCCCGGCTTTCCCGGCCTGCCATGGAGATGCTTTCGGACCTGAACAAGGATACCGTCGACTTTGTTCCGAACTTTGAAGAAACGGAAAAAGAACCGGTGGTGCTGCCTTCCCGGATCCCGAACCTTCTGATCAACGGATCCCAGGGCATTGCCGTCGGCATGGCCACCAATATCCCGCCCCACAATTTAAGGGAAGTGCTGGACGCGGTCAGGAAGATCATCGACAACCGTGTTCTGGAAGGCCGGGAGACCTCCATTGAAGAAGTGATGGAACTCATCAAGGGGCCCGACTTCCCCACAGGCGCTGTCATCATGGGTCGGAACGGCATCAACCAGGCCTACAGGACCGGCCGGGGAAAGATAAAGGTGCGTTCCGTCACCAATATCGAGCCTCTGGACAACGGCAGGAGCCGCATCGTTGTTACGGAGATCCCTTACCTTGTCAACAAGGCCCGGCTCATAGAAAAGATCGCCGAGCTCCATAAGGACAAGCGGATCGACGGCATTACAGCGGTCAACGATGAATCCACCTCCCGCGAGGGAATGCGGATCGTCATCGACCTCCGCCGGGACGTCAACCCCAATATTATTTTAAATCAGCTGTTAAAGCATACCCAGATGGAGGATACTTACGGCGTCATCCTGCTGGCCCTGGTCAACGGGGAGCCGAAGGTCCTGAATCTTCTGGATATGCTGAAATACTATATCCGCCATCAGGAGGATGTGGTCACCAGAAGGACAAAGTATGATCTGAAGCGGGCGGAAGACCGGGCCCATATCATTGAAGGCCTGCTGATTGCTCTGGACCATATCGACGAGATCATTGCCATCATCCGGGGATCGGAAAACGTCAATGCCGCCAAACTGAAACTTCAGGAAAGATTCGGTCTGGATGAAGTCCAGTCCCAGGCTATTGTGGACATGCGGCTTCGGGCGCTGACCGGACTGGAACGGGAACGGCTTCAGGAAGAATATGCCGAACTGGAAAAGGCCATCGAGGATTTCCGGGCCATTCTTTCGGATGAGAACCGCCTGCTTACGGTGATCCGGGACGAGATCTCTGAGATCGGCCAGAAATACGGCGATGACCGCCGGACCCAGATCGGCCAGGATGAAGACGAGATCATTGACGAAGACCTGATCTCGGATGACGACAACGTCATCGCCATGACAGGCCTCGGCTATATCAAACGGATGTCTCCCGATAATTTCCGGGCCCAGAACCGGGGCGGAAAGGGTATCCGCGGCATGCAGGTGCTGGATGATGACTATACTACCCAGCTGCAGACGGCAAAGGCCAAGGACAACATTCTGTTCTTTACAAACAGAGGCCGCGCCTATATGATGAAGGTGTACGAGATCCCGGAGTCCTCCAGGACGAGCCGGGGAACGCCCATTATCAACCTGCTCTCCCTGATGCCGGATGAAAAGGTCACGGCCATGGTGGCCCAGCGGGACATCGACCATGATTCCATGATCCTGATGGCCACCAGAAACGGTACCGTTAAAAAGACCAGGGCTTATGAATACCGGAACGTCAGGAAAAACGGCCTGATCGCCATTACCTTAAGAGACGACGATGAACTGATCGGCGTCAAGAATACCGACGGTCATTCAAACGTGCTGCTGGTATCTGAAAAAGGCAATTCCATCTTCTTTAACGAAGAAGACATCAGGCTCTGCGGAAGGGCTTCCATCGGTGTCCGCGGCATGAAGTTAAGGCCGGGAGACCGGGTCGTTTCCATGGAAACGGAGGAAGAAGGAAAGACCGTGCTGTTTGTTTCCGAAAACGGTATCGGAAAGCGGACGGCTTTCAGCGAATTTACCCTTCAGAACCGGGGCGGACAGGGTTCCCGGGGCTACAGGATAACAGATAAGACAGGACTTCTTGTGGGAACGATGCTGGTTTCCGAAGGCGATGAGATCATGCTGATCACCACAGAAGGGATTATAATCAGGACAACAGTCGATACCATACCGGTGCTTTCCCGTACGTCCAGCGGCGTAAAACTCATGAACGTGGGCAAAGACAACGGCGAAAAGGTATCCAGCTTTACGGTGATGCAGAAAAACGAAGACGATACTCTGACTGAAGAAGGCACGGATCCCGAGGAAAACGAAGAGGATCAGGCTGAAGATACAACAGAATAAGCGTTTCGAAAGCGAGGTTTGTCATGGCTCAAAGAAAGAAGAAAAAAAGCAGTGATACCCCATACCATGTACTGTTCTGGATCATTGTCATCGCTATCTTTCCCATCAGTCTTTCCGTCTGGTTTTACCGGACGAAAAGGATAAAATGGGACAAGGCCAGAAAACGGAAGTTCCTGGCGATCGTCTGGTCGCTCATTGCCCTGGCCCTGGCGGTGCTGCTGTTCGTGATGCCGGCTGTAAAAAAGTATCAGGAAAACCAGCAGTCTTCCCGTTCCGAATCGGAAAGCGCCCTTGAATCCAAATCGAAAGAGGAGGAATCCATAAGCGAATCTCAGGAGGAAGAAAATTCAGAACTGAAGATCACCTTCTACAACATGAAGCAGGCTGATGCCATCATCGTCTCCTGTGACGGTCATTACATGATCGTGGACAGCGGCGAAGTATCGGTGGAGCTGTCCGCCAAACTTCTGGCAACAGACATTTCAAAGGTGGATTACGTGGTTGCCACAACGCCTTACAACGAAGCGGTGGGCGGATTTGCAAGAGCCATGACCTATTTTTCGGTAAAGAGGGCTTTCTGTTCCGCAGATACCTATGATTCCGAAAAATTCAAGGATTTCAAAAAAGCGATAGATGAACAGCGGGTCACCCTGGAAGTGCCGAAGGGCGGGGAGACCCTGGATCTCGGCCGGGCAAAGGTTACGATCCTCGGACCGGTATCCGCAAGTGAAGAGGAGATCGGATCCCTGGTGCTTCTGATCGAGCACAAAAACCGGCGTATCCTGCTGGCGGGAAATGCCGGCGCCCAGGAACTGGAAACGCTGGCCGCAGCCTATGATATCGACTGCGACGTCATGAAGATCGGCCGCCACGGCGCCGACGGAGCGGTATCTCCTGTTGTACTGAATAAAGCAACGCCGGAATATGCTGTGATCTCTGCCGGCGAAGGCTATGGCTGCCCGTCCGTCGAGACCCTGCTTTATCTTGGAAACGAGAAGATCAAGACCTTCAGAACAGATCTTCAGGGAGATATTTCCTACAGGTCTGACAAGGATACGCTGACCATCACGCCGGATCACGATCCGGATGCCGATACGCTGCATGTTGATGAGAATACTTCTTTGCCCGACAGCACGGAGGGTTCTTCAGATAACGGAGAAGCAGCGCCTCCCGAATCCGTACCGGATAATCCGGAAGGACAGACGCCGGATGCAGGCCAGGAAGGACAAAATCCTGAAGGAAATCCCGCACCTGAACAGAATCCTGAACAAAACCCTGAGCAGAATCCTGAACAGAATCCGGAAGGGCAGGGAGAGCAGGCTTCGGCGGAAAACGGCGAAACGCCCGAAGAAGCTGTTCCCAACGAGAGAGGCTATACCTACGGCCGTAAAAAAGCCGATAACTTTTTCCATCGCACGGACTGTCCGGAGATCGCCGGGCTTTCCTCTGCCGAAGTGGAATTTTATACCGCGTCCCGGGATACCATCGTCAATCACTGGAAGACCCTGGTCCCCTGTCCGGTATGCAATCCTTAAAGATAGCCGTACTATAAAAAAGACGTAAAAGACGCAAAAAAGAGAAAAAAGAGAAGAGATATAAAAGAATGATTGAGATAAGACCCGTAAAGACCCGAAAGGAGAAACGGGAATTCCTTAATTTTCCATTAGACCTTTATAAGGATAATCCCTATTTTGTACCGCCCCTTTATATGGACGAAAAGAAGATCTTCAATAAGGATTACGTCTATTATGATACCTGTGAAGCCGTCTACTTCAACGCCTATGACGACGGGAAAATGGTAGGACGGATCTCCGGCATTCTCCAGAAGGCGGCCAATAAGAAAAACAACGAAAAACGCATCCGTTTTACCCGTTTTGACGCGGTGGACCGTTTTGAAGTATCAGAGGCGTTGTTTAAAGCCGTGGAAGACTGGGGCAGGTCCCTGGGTATGGATACCATCTGCGGTCCCCTGGGTTTTTCGGATCTGGAGCGGGAAGGGCTGCTGATCGAAGGGTTCGACCAGCTGGCCACCTTCGAAGAGCAGTACAATGCGCCGTATTATCAGGAGCATATCGAAAAGCTGGGCTATACCAAGGAAGTCGACTGGTTTGAGAGCAAGGTAAGGCCCAGAAAGGATACCATCGACCAGATGCGGAAAATGTCCGACTTCATCATGAAGCGGTATAATCTGCATAAGGGCGAAGCGAAGAACGTCAACGAATTCATCAAAAAATACGCCGACAAATTCTTTGATCTTCTGGACAAGTCCTACGAGCGCATCTACGGCACCGTTCCGTTTACGGACAATATGAAAAAAATGATGATTGACAATTTCCGTCTCATCATTAAACTAAAGTATGTATGCGTGGTGCTGGACGAAAACGACAATATGGTCCTTCTGGGCCTGGCTTTTCCCAGCCTGTCAAAAGCCGTTCAGAAATCCGGAGGCAAGCTGACGCCTGCCGGCATCCTCCGGATCCTGAAGGCCGCCAATTATGCGGAAGTGATCGACCTGGGCCTGGTGGGCGTGGATCCTGAATGGGAAAACCGTGGCGTTTCGGTCATCGTCGCCGCCATGATGTACGATCTGCTGGTCCATGACAAGATCGACCATGCGGAGACCAATCTGAACCTGGAAGACAATGCTTCCATCAGAAACCTCTGGAAACAGCGCTTTGACTCGGAAGAGCATAAAAAGCGCCGTTCATATATTAAAAAATTATAAGTTTTGGAGAAAAATGATGTTTGAAAAAGTAAAAGAAGTTCTTGTAAGCCAGCTGAATCTGAAGGATGCGGATATTACTCTGGATACGAATATCAAGAAGGATCTCGGAGCAGATTCTCTGGATATCCTCCAGCTTCTGATGTCCATTGAAGAAGAATACGGCATCCAGATCCCCGATGATGAACTGGCCGGTTTTGAGACCGTCGGCGACGTCGTCACCTACCTGGAGAGCGTCAACGCCTGAAAAAGGACAGAAAAATCCGATTCTTTTAATGTCGACCGGAAATTAATGACCGGAATACTGAAAACCGGTAAAACGAAGATCCGGAAAATAGGAACACCACTATCAAAGGGCCGCAGCAAAGTGACGCTGCGGCCTTTTTTATGGGGTTATGATTCTTTATCAGAAACCCATGTCAGTCCTCTTAAAAAGGGTTTGGATAATGAAGATCATTTACACACTGCTTTTACAGGGTTTCCTGATCGGAAAGCTTATCAGATTCAGAAGAATCGGAAAGATCAGAAGGACCGGAAAGCCTGGAAGGCTCTTCTGGAACAGCATCTTCCTTTCCGGAGGAGACGTACACAGCCCCTTTGGTGACCTGTTTATTGCTTTTCTTTTTAAGGATCTTTCTGACCAGCACGATCACTGCGATAACGATCAGGGCGATCACCAGAAGGATCGGCAGGAAACGGATGATAAAGAAGAGCAGACCTTCCAGGAAGCCTAAGAAGGCGGCCCAGGATTCTTTAAGAGTGTTTTTCAGGCGGTCTCCGAAGGTGGAAACTTTGACCGGATCCTTATCCTTCGTATATTCCAGCACTTCCCGGATCTGAAGCGTTACCGTGGAATAAGCAACATCCCGGTCCATGCGGTTCAGCCGGTTCTGATAAATGGCCAGTTCATTCTGGACTTCGGAGAGTCTCGCTTCCACCGTCAGCATATCCTCAATGGTGTCCGCGTTTCCCATCATTTCCAGAAGCCGTTCTTCCTGAGTCTTCAGGGATTTGATGGTGGTTTCTGTGTCGTAGTAGGACTGGGTGATATTCTCCACCTGCTGCTGTTTGGAACGGATCTTTCCCTGTCCGTCAAGGTCCGAAAGAAAATCGGTATAGTTTTTGGAAGGGATGCGGATCACCATGGTTTCCGTAAGGGTCGCGCTGGTCTTCCGGTAATTCTCATAATACCAGTCATTTCCGCTGTCGGAAACGGAATCCTGTTCGATGAACCCCTGATACCTGCTGATGAGCTGCCGGACAGCCTCCGCCGTATTCTTAAAGGCGGTAGTCTCCAGCGTTATCTGGCAGGTGTAGACGAGCTTCTCATCAGACATGACCTGCATGATGCTGTCCGTGGTCTTTCCTTCTTCGCTTCCTGTGGGTTCTTCGGGTGCAGTTTCATGATACTCCCCGTCTTCCCGATAGGAGCTGTCGCTGTCTGCGGGATAACCAGCCTCTTTCCTGTAATCGTATGAACCGCCGTTCATCTCTGCCGCCGGCGCCGTATTGGTCGGCACGACATAAGCTTCCTGTTTATATCCGCTTTCAGAGGTTGATCTTCCGCAGGAGATGAGTACCGCAGAAAGCAGAAGGATAACGGACGCCGCAATGGTCAGAAAGCGGGTTTTTTTCTGTTTACTGTTTTTCATTTTTTCCTCCTCGTAAGACAGCGGCCGGCAGCGGCCGCCGTCTGTTGATTTTTGTGATGATCATTCCGGCTGTTTTTTCTTATGCTTTTTCCTTATGTCCTATCAGACAGGATTTTCACCGGAAAGGTTTCAGACTGGATTTTCGGGAAAGATTTTTTCAAAGTTTTTCCCGCACCTGTTTTCCTTTCTGCCGCTCAACAGAATGATCATCACGGAGAATAACCCCTCGGATATCGGCGTTTAAAAACAGTGACTGATAACTGCAGGTCAGAGATTTAAAAAGGACCGAATAAGCACAGGTTACATTTTCTCAATGACACTGTTATCCGGTCCTTTGATGTGTTGTTCAGCCTTAACCGTTATCCGGTCCTCAGATGCAGTTCTTCGGCCTAAATTGTTATCCTGCCTTCAGATGCTGTTATTCAGCCTTAACTGTTACCGTGACCGGTTTGAACCCTTCTGCGCTGACCGTGACTTTGATCTCGCCTTTGCCGGTGGGACGGATCACTGCCAGAGCATGGCCGTAATAAGTGGTGCAGGAGGTCTCATAGAAGGGTTCTTCGGTACAGGGAGCGCCGCTTCCAAGACCCTGCAGCACGCCGGCGCCTTCCACTTCCACGTTCACTTTGGCTTCCGCGCCGGGGTTCCGGCAGCCTTCTGCATCCGCCAGATCAATATCGATATAGGCAAGATCAGCGTCGTCGTTCCGGATCTCGCTTCGGTCGGCAGTGACCAGAAGCGCTGACGCTTCTCCGGCGGTCTCCACAGCAAACCGTCCGGTCTCTCTGCCGTCCCGGTAGATCACCGCTTCAGCTTTTCCGGGCTGATAGATGGCGTCGAAGATCACACGGTAAGCCACGGTCTGACCGGCGCTTTCCTGAGGGATGGCCTTCCGGCCCAGGCTCTCACCGTTTATCAGAAGCTCGGCTTCGTCGCCGATGCCATAGACATCCACCCGCACCGGTTTTCCTTCAAAGCCCGGAAGATTCCAGCTGGAAACAGTGCCCGGCCAGCCCCAGCCGGTGGTCATGGGTTCGTCTTTGTAGTGGGCGGGATCCTGGACGGCCAGATAGGGTTCCGTGCGGTGGCGCACCACGATCTCCCGGTAATAGCCCTGGGGCGTCTTCCGGCCGGTGATGTCAAAATCGGCATCGTAGGCAGTCAGCCAGGGATAAGCGCCGCCGAAGGACCGGGGACCGTTTTTGTAGGAATCCTGACCGATGCCCGCTTCACCGAGATAATCCCAGCTGGTCCAGGAAAAGTCGCCGATGACCGAGGCGTTGTTCTTCACCAGGTTCCAGTTGTAGGCGAGATCCTTGGGGAAGGTCTCGGAACCGACGCTGATCCTGTTGGTGAAAAGCTTTTCATCGTGGAGATAACGGTCGGCCGCATAGTTGTAGCCGCAGATATCCAGAGCTTCGTAGGATTCGCTGGTGCTTTCCACCACGGCGGGATGCATGGAAAGTTTTCCCATCATACCCATGGGATCTGCCATTTCAGCGTTGACCGCTTCAGCGGAGGTGGCCTGGGACGCACCCATCAGCTGGCCCATGACCGCGTCATTGCCCACCAGGTTGTTCAGGCCGGCGGTGATATAGCGGGTGCTGTCCAGACTGCGGGTGAGGTCAGCCAGCCGCCGGTAGATGCGGGCGCCCGCCGCCTTGCCGCTCTCGGGGATCTCGTTGCCCATGGAGTACATCACCACCGAGGGGTGATTATAGTCCTTTGCGACCATGGCGCGGATATCCTCCTCCCAGCGGAAGCCGAAAGTATGGGAATAATCCTGGTCCCGCTTTGACTGGTACCACATATCGCCCAGCTCATCCATCACAGCCATGCCGTATCTGTCGCAGGCCCTTAAGAGCGCTTTGCTGATGGGATGATGAGCCATCCGGATGGCATTGTAACCCGCGCTTTTCAGGATCTGCACCCGGCGCTCCTCCGCCCGTTCGATGGTGGCGGCCCCGAGGACGCCGTTGTCATGGTGGATGC
Source organism: Lachnospiraceae bacterium (assembly GCA_017438305.1). Classification (GTDB taxonomy): domain Bacteria; phylum Bacillota; class Clostridia; order Lachnospirales; family Lachnospiraceae; genus UBA1267. The sequence continues at coordinate 20,666 of JAFRVX010000021.1, forward strand.
AGCCGCCGTAAAGCTTCACCGTCTGACCGTTGATGGCCAGGCCGTTTACGTTGTCCAGCGTGAGCAACCGGATGCCGAAGGTGGGGATCTCGCTTTCGTCGATGACGTTATCCCCCTCCAGGATGCAGGCCTTTACGGTATAGAGATTGGGCTCATCCAGGCTCCAGAGCCTGGGATTCTTTACATAAAGACGGGGATGGAGCGTTTCAGACGCGCCACCGGTGATATGGAGCTTCTGGAAATCATGGCAGGCCACGTTTCCGTCAGCGTCGATCAGATCGATCAGGACCTTTACATCCCGGGCGGAGAAGCCTTTGTTTTCTACCGTGATGTTGGCCGCCACCGCCGCTACGGCGCTGTTTGCGGAGACAGTGGTGAGGCGGATGCCGTCCTTTGCCAGATGCAGCTGGTCACCCACATAGAGCTTCACGTCCCGGTAAATGCCCGCGCCGCTGTACCAGCGGGAATCTTCGCCGGTATAAAGAGTTACCTTCAGGGTATTTTCTTCCCCGAATTTCAGAAGATCGTTGAGGTCAAGGGTGAAATCCGAGTAGCCGTGGGGGCACTGGCCCGCAAAGTCCCCGTTCAGGAAGACCATGGCGTTCATATATACGCCTTCAAATTCAAGCTTCACGCATTTATCCGCCCAGTCCGCCGGTGCGTCAAACTTTTTCACATAGTGGTAGACGCCGTCGGGAAAGAAGGCTTTGGCGCCGCCGCTGGGGGCCGCCGGGTCCCGCTTTTCATGGATGATGGCGTCGTGGGGCAGTGTCACCGGGATCAATGCGGGAGCGTTTCCCTGATTGAACAGGTCCGCTCCGGTGCCGGGCGCGTAAGCCCAGCCGCTGTTAAAAGAAATTGCTTTCATAGGGTTTCCTCCGGATATATTGTTTTAGTTGGTGCTTATAAAGATAAGGCTATTATAGCATCATCCTCCCGGGTTTCACAAGAGAGCGGATGCGGGCATTTACTTAAGTACTGCAGAAGCAGCCTTCAACCGTACCGGAGCGCTTTACAGAAAAACCGGTCTGCGGTATTATAATATAAAATCTGAGGATCATATTTACAGAGATCTGTCATAAGGAGGAAAGATATGGGTATTTCCAGACCGATCGTAAGCGAGATCGCTTACAGAACCTATGCCATCAATGAATTCGGCATGGCCACCTGTTTCCTGTTGGAAGGCACGGAACGAGGCCTGCTCATCGACACCGGCTGCGGTATGTATAACATCCGGGAAATAGCCGATGAACTCAGTACGCTTCCCTACGATGTGGTCCTTACCCACGGACACGGAGACCATGTGGCCTGGATGGATCAGTGGGAAGAAGTGTGGCTCCATCCCGCTGACTGGGATATGGTGAGCCTCGAGAGACTGGAACAGAATAAGGCGATGATCAGCCGTTATCCCGCCATGATGGCGGCTTTCGGCTCCTTTGACGCCTACGATATCCGTCCGGAACAGGTCCGCTATCCGGACACGCTTCCCCGGCTGATCCCTCTGGAGGAAGGACACATCTTCGACCTGGGCGGCGGACGCAAGGTGGAGGTGATCCACACCCCCGGCCATACCCCCGGCGAGGTGGTGCTGATTGACGATGCCTCCCGCATCCTCTTCAGCGGGGACGCCTGCAACCCCAATCTGGGCATCCGCGCTTCCAGCGTCAATACCGCCCTGAAGGGACTGCTTAAAGTAAAGGCCCAGGCTCATCGCTTTGACCGGAATTTCAACGGCCATATCGGCTACGGCGCCAGCACCATTAACATCAGCATGCCGGAAACCAATCTGGACGATGATATTCAGATCCTCCGCAGCATCCTGGACGGCACCGCAGAAGTGCAGTACGGCGAGGGACCCATGGGACGCACCGCCTTTGTGCTTTATAATGGCCTGCGCTTAAGCTTCGATCCCGACCGCCTCACCGACCCGGATGAAACCCCGGCGGAATAACGGAAGGAGCAGAGAAAAAGGTTAATATCTAAAACTTCCCACACCCAAAAGGTGTGTTGAACCTTGAAAACTCAATAATACTGGCAATAAAAAAGCATAGAAGACGCTTTTATGGTATAATTGAATTGTCCAGAAACAACCATACCCAAGGAGGTTTTCTATGCTCAA
>JAFRVX010000022.1 GCA_017438305.1 Lachnospiraceae bacterium
TTCGCTCGCGCAATAGATGCAGGGCGGCTGCGCATCCTGCCTGGGCGAGGGTGGGTCAGCGACGTGCGAAAGACCGCGCCGCGCGGGAGGCCTTCGAAATGATCGGAGCGATCCGCCTCTGGCCGCTCCGAAAAAAACCGTGAAACGAATGATAGCATTTATGGGGAATTGGAATTGATGCTGCTTATCATGCTTGTTCTGTATACCGCGATGCACGTAGTGGTCGTCGCCCTGACGGACCTCTGCCTGCGCCGCTGGCAGCTGACCGCAAATCGCGCGCGCGGGCTCCGGAAGTTCTGGATGACGCCCTATATCCCGCTCGCGCTGCTGGCGCCGGCGGGAACGCTGCTGCCTGCGATATGGCCCACAGCGTGCTGGAGCACCTTTTCCTCGGTCCCATGGTATATGGGGAGGCTGATGTTTACGGAGGGGATCTGGATGTATCCCATGATGCCGCTGCCGTCAACGTCCAGGACCGCCTCATAAGCTGTCTTTTCCGCTTCCGTCATGACATAGCGGGCGCCGGTCTTTTCCAGTTCCCGGTTGTAGCTCCGGGCCGTTTCCAGCATCTCTTCCCGTACGTCTTCTTCGATGTTTTCGATCTGCTCAACGTAGGTGACGATCGCTTTTGCCTGATGCATGCCGTTCCACCAGTCCGCCGCCGTAGGGTAGAGGAGAAGGCCGATCCCGGCAAAAAGCACCACCGTCAGCAGTATCGAGATCAGATGTCGTTTTAAAAAGGCTTTCACACTTCTCTTCCTCACCTGATCAGTCCTAAGGAGGACAGCGGCCAGACCCGCAGCACGATCTTTCCCGCGACAGCACTGTTTTCAATGCATCCGATCCCTTTATTCCGGGAATCCACGGAAGTGGCTCTGTGGTCGCCCATGACAAAGATCTTTTCCGCAGGCACCTGGTACGGAAGCGTTATCGTGCAGTTTCCCCGGGCCTTATCCGTGAGATAGGGTTCGTCCAGTTTTTCACCGTTGACAAACACATTTCCCTCTTCGTCGATGTCGACCCATTCGCCGGGGCCCGCGATAACGCGTTTTACCAGCAGCTGGTTATTGAAGTAGAAGGCCACGATATCTCCGGTTTTGTAGGAGGAGCCTTTCACGGCGATCACGATCTCTTTGTCGTCGAGTGTCGGCGCCATGGAGGTGCCCGATATCTGGAGCACCGGCAGCAGGAGCACGGCAATGAGCACGGTCACCGCCGCCACCACCAGAAGGGTAAAGACGGTGCTTCTGAGTACCTTGAAGAAAGTCCGCCGGTAAGCATCCCGATGGATCTCCGCTTCTATGACCTCGGCAGAGCAGCTTCTCTGCTCTTTTTCCGTTTTTTTCAGTTCTTCAGCAGCGTATCCTGTTCCCTCTGCTCTGTCTTCCGTAAGCGAATGAACTACCATATTTCCTTTCCCGATACTGCCGAAAAAGCGGCAAAATCACCTTTTTCCAGTGCTTTTCCGGCCTCAGAACCCTAAAAAAGGGCACAAAAAACAGCACCGTATTCTGTGATGCGACTGACAGAATAAAATCGATGCTATCCTTATTATTCAGAAAGAGCGGTTTGAAGCCTTGCGGCGAAGTATGCTCTGAAAGACCGTGAGGAGATTGGGGGCCTGCTTCGTCTGATTCTCATTTCCTTATTCTTATGTTTTCTGATCTGCTCGCGCTTTATCCTTGCGCGGGTTAATTTAAGTCTCCTGCTTTAATAAATACAAAATCTTCCTGTTCGGAAATAACGCCTTTTGTCTACTATTATTGCAGCTATCCTTAAAATAGTTACGTGCTGAGAGTTTTTGCGTTTAAAAGCCTCGTCAAGCGTTCGCATAATAACACAAACTAATAGTATTTTCAACCACTATTTTTAACTTTTAGAAAAATCTTTTTAACCGTATTGGTTAAAGCTTCCGATCTTCCTTTTCTTTCCCTTCCTGACGGCTGTCCCTTAAACCCGCCAGCCACAACGCCTGCCTCCGTTTTTTCATGCTGACGCCCACAAGGACCGACAGAATTCCCAGCAGCGCAAAGCCCGCTGCATACAGCCGTCCGATGGGGCTTCCGTAAATAAACAGCAGATTTCCCACCAGGGGGATCGACCGTTTTACCTTCCCCTGATATTCTTCATATAAAACGGTTTCCTCATCCGCCCCTTTGTATCCGTCTGCCTTCACCGTAAAGATCTCCCGGGCCAGATGGTTTTCAATGACTCTTCGGAATTCCGTCTTTTCTTCTTTCAAACAGGCTATTACCGCCTGTTCCGGGACCTTTTCCGGGATGACCTTCTCGTAAATGATCAGGCTCCCGCCGGGTATTTCCGGCGCCATGGCTTCGTTCTCCGCCTTCGCCTCCCGGTAACCCTTGAGCTGCGGGACGACGATCATAAGCGTCACCGCCGCGACCAGGAGCAGTATCGCCGTCCCCAGGATCTTCAGCAGCAGGGACAGCAGGCCTCCGCCGGGTTTTTTCCCGTATTCTCGCGAATATCTCTCTGTTTTCATTCCTGACTATTTTTCCTTACTGATAACTTCTTCGATACCGAAGTTCCGAAAGAGCTTTTCTTAAAGCTTTCCGGAAAGAACGCATCCTTCAAAATGGTTTTCGCCGGGGCATTCCCCGCAGGCCCTTTTGCTTCGGCCTGCTCTGTCTGTCTCTGTACCGGGATTCTGCCGGGTCTATTCCCCGTCTTCTTCCGGCGCTTTCCGGGAACCCAGCAGCCTGACGTTGGTCAGATAGATATCCGCTGCCCGCTGGGCGGCTTCAAATATGCCGCTCAGAAGAAGCGAGGCCTCGGCAATGGAACCGGCTTCGCTGATATTGATATGTCTGGCGGATTTCAGTTCCTCGAATTCCCGCTGAAGCTCCGCGAGATCTGCCTCTTTTTCCTCCAGCTTCTTCCAGAGATTCTTTATTTCCGCGTCCCGCTGTTCTGTCTGCTGCTTCAGACCGCTGATCTCTTTGAGAAGCGCCTGTTTTTCCTGCCGGCTCTCTTCCAGCGCCCGGCTCAGCTCCGTGTTCTCACGGTTCTCGGCCAGAAGAAGCTCCAGAAGATCCCCCCGTTTAAGTTTTCTGAATTCTTTATCTGTCATGATAGGTTAACCTGTATTTACCGCGTTATGGGACAATTATCCGAAAATGTTCCGCACCGGCTCCTGAGCTCATGCGCTGCCGTGTTTCCTGAGCCTCACGCTATGCCGTACTTCCCGGAGCCTTACGCTCTGCCGTACTATCTGAAGCTCATGCCCTGCCGCATTTCCCGAAGCTCATGTGCTGCCATGTTTCCTGAGGCTCTTGTGCTGCCGTACTTCCCGGGACTCACGCCCCGCTGTGTTTTCCAAAGCGGTGCCTTATTTTATGCCTTCCGGGTTCAGTCCTTCGCCGGGAAAGCAGACAAAGAGAACCTGCCTTCCGGGATGATTTCCGGTGTCTCAGCCCGGAAACAGCCGGAAAAGAGGTCCTCTTCATCTATTATATACACCTTTTTTTCCGTAAGCAATTAGATTTTATGATTAACTTTTATCCTGTAGTATCACGACGGCATCGTTAACTGCTGCCCGTTTTTTTTCTGCAAGGTAATTCGTTGACCTTGTCCTTACAGTATCTTCTCCGGCTTCCATTTCAGGCAGTCCCCCGACACCAGCCGGTACAGGATGCCGTTGTATTCTCCCCGCAGGCTGTCGTTGAACCGCCGTTCCCCGTGGCAGTGGGCATAGACCACCTGGGAGACGCGGTATTCCTCCGCCATATCCGTAAAAACACTTCTTTCCTTAAAAATGTCCGTGGGCGGATAGTGGAGGAACATGATAAACTTTTTATATCCGTCCCTGACCGCTGCCTCGAAGGAGGTCCTCAAACGGATGCTTTCTCTTTCGATGAGCTTGTCCGCATGGGCCTTTTCCTTTTCATCCCAGCCGGCGATCCGGCCCCGGCCATCCAGATAATAAGGGCCTTCAAAAACATAGCCTTTGGTCCCCACCAGGGCGTAGTCTTCATAGGGATAATAGTTGTCCTGCAGGAAAAAGAGCCTGCCTTCAAAACGTTCATTTAACGAAGCTGTTTTCTTTGCGTCCCAGAACATGTCGTGGTTTCCCCGGAGCAGGACTTTTTTTCCGGGCAGCTCTTCGATAAACTGAAGATCCTTCTCACATTCGCTGAGGTTGTGCCCCCAGCTGTGATCCCCGGCCAGGAGCAGCACGTCATCTTCGTGGATGAGCTTCCGGCAGTATTTCAGCACCTTCTCTTCATGGTTCCGCCACACGCCCGTCTGCTGCATGGGCGCCTTCAGAACGGACTGATAGTGTAGATGCAGGTCTCCTATGGCATATAAACTCATGGCGGCTTCCTTTCCTGTATCTGAGATTCTTCGCGCGTATCCAAAACGTGCCTGGATCCGGTCTGTTCCGGTACGGATCCTGCTTTAATCTGTCTGGCTTTTTTACTATAGCACAAACACCTGGAAAATACATCTTTTCCCTAGCTTCCCGTTCTTCTTCCCGGGCTTTTCATTCCCGATCTGCAGTTTCCTCCCTTCTTTTCCGCGGCTTTTCCGCTTCGGATCATGGCATTTCCCTTCCGGTTCCGCCGCTTTTCCCCCTCCAAATGCCCGGAATAAACACATTTTACCCAATAAGCCCCCTGAAAACCGGGAATATATCGTCATTTTCCTGTTTGACATTCTTTTCCCGAAAAGCGTATAATATTGCGAGAATAGGCAGGGGCGGAATTGAGCGTGTTCTCAAGAGCTTTTGCCTACTTTTTTTGTCAACCCCAAATGCAAATTTACCGGAGGTAAGGATTCATGGAAAAGAGAGAGCAGCTTTACGAAGGCAAGGCCAAGAAAGTTTATGCTACGGACGATCCCGAACTGTTGATCGTTTCCTACAAGGATGACGCGACGGCATTCAACGGCCAGAAGCGCGGCACCATCGTGGGCAAGGGCGTCATCAACAACCGCATGAGCAACATGCTGATGCAGATGCTGGAAAAGGCCGGCATCCCCACCCATTACGTTGAAGAGATCAATGAACGCGACACCATCGTCAAAAAGGTCTCCATCGTGCCCCTGGAAGTGATCATCCGTAATATCGCGGCCGGTTCCTTCTCCAAGCGCTACGGCGTAGAGGAAGGCGTGGTCTTTGATACCCCCACTATCGAGTTTTCCTATAAGAGCGATGCGCTGGACGATCCGCTCATGAACTCCTATCACGCCATCGCCATGAAGCTGGCCACTCCCGAAGAGATCGAGACCATCAAAAAGTACGCCTTTGCCGTCAATGAACAGCTGAAGGCTTTCTGGAAGGAAGCCGGCGTTACCCTGGTGGATTTCAAGCTGGAGTTCGGCCGTCTTTCCGACGGGACCATCGTCCTGGCCGACGAGATCAGCCCCGACACCTGCCGTTTCTGGGATTCCGAGACCGGCGAAAAGCTGGACAAGGACCGTTTCCGCCGTGATATGGGCGGTGTGGAAGATGCTTATGCCGAGATCATGAAGCGGCTTTCCGAGCATCTGTAATTCCTGACCTGTAAAAAAACGCCAGGGACTAATATTGTATAATGAATGCCCCTGACTGTATTTTGTCAGGGGCATTTTCCACTTCCCGTGAAGCAGGGGGCTGGACTTCCGGCTGACCCGGGAAAAACAAAAGCTGATGGATCTATTGGAGGCTTTTTATGGCAAACTGCGCAATTGTAGGCATCAACTGGGGCGACGAAGGAAAAGGGCGCATGGTTGATCTGTTAACGGAACGGTATGACATCGTCATCCGCTTCCAGGGCGGCGGAAACGCCGGCCACACGGTAGTCAATGACAAGGGCAAATTTGCCCTGCATCTTCTGCCCTCCGGCATCTTCCGGGAGAACGTGGTGAATATTCTGGGAAACGGTGTCGCGCTGGATCCGGAAAACCTGCTTTCCGAAATGAAGGCCGTGACGGACCAGGGCGTTCCCATCACCCCGGAAAACCTGAAGATCAGCGACCATGCGTCGCTCCTTCTTCCCTGGCACCGGGACCTGGACGAACTGGAAGAGCAGCGGCTGGCCGACAAGCAGTACGGTTCCACGAAGCAGGGCATCGCTCCCTTCTATTCCGATAAATACCAGAAAAAGACCGGCCTTGCGGGCGAGCTTTTCTATCCGGAGATCTTAAGAGAGCATCTTAAGGACATTATGGAGTGGAAGAACCTGACCCTGACCCGGGTCTACGGCGCCGAGCCCTATACGATGGAGATGCTGGAAGCCTGGCTTGAAAACGCCTGCGAAAAGATCCGGCCCTTTGTCTGCGACACCCACACCTTCCTCAAGCAGGCCCTGAAGGACGGCAAAAACATCCTCTTTGAAGCCCAGCTGGGATCCTTAAGAGACCTGGATTTCGGCATCATCCCCTACACCACCTCCTCCAATACCATCGCCGCCTACGCGCCGATCGGCGCCGGCATCCCCTCCGCCCGGGTGGATGACATCGTGGGTGTGGTAAAGGCCTATTCCACCTGTGTGGGCGAAGGCCCCTTCGTGGCGGAGATGTTCGGCAAAGAAGCGGATGAGCTCCGGGAAAAAGGCTTTGAATACGGCGCCAAGACCGGCCGGGCCCGCCGGGTCGGCCCCCTGGATATCGTCGCCACCCGCTACGGCGTGGAGGTCCAGGGCGCCACGGAGATCGCCCTGACCAAGCTGGATGTATTAAGCTATCTGGACAAGATCCCCGTCTGCACCCGGTATAAACTGAACGGCGAAGAGACGGATATCTTCCCCTTCCCCTCGGTCCTCGACCGGGCGGAGCCGGTGATCGAGTACTTCGACGGCTGGAAATGCGACGTTTCCGGCGTCCGGAAATGGGAAGACCTGCCCGAAGCCGCCAGGAACTACGTCCTCTATATTGAAAAGCAGATCAACTGTCCCATTACGTACGTTTCGGTCGGTCCGGAACGGGACAGCTATATTTATAAAGGAAAATGATATGTCTGACAGATACGAATCTCCCTTATCCTCCCGCTACGCTTCTTCCTACATGCTGAACCTGTTTTCTTCAGATGTCAGAAGCCAGACCTGGAGAAAGCTCTGGGTCTCCCTGGCAAAGGCAGAAATGAAGCTGGGCCTTCCCATAACGGAAGCCCAGGTCAAAGCCCTGGAAGAGCACATCACCGACATCGACTACGATGTGGTGGCCGCCCGGGAAAAAGAAGTGCGCCATGACGTCATGGCCCATGTGTACGCCTACGGCAAGGCTGCGCCGGAAGCTGCCGGCATCATCCACCTGGGCGCCACCTCCTGCTATGTGACCGACAACGCAGACCTGATCCTGTACCGGGACGGTCTCCGTTATCTTCGGAACGAGCTTCTGAACGTCATCGCCAACCTTTCGGATTTTGCGATGAAATACCGGGCGATGCCGACCCTCGGCTATACCCATTACCAGCCGGCCCAGCTGGTGACCGTGGGCAAACGGGCCAGCCTCTGGATGCAGGACTTCCTTTCGGACCTGGATGAGCTGGACTTTGCCATAAAGAACATTAAGTTCCTGGGTTCCCGGGGCACCACCGGCACCGAAGCCAGTTTCGTCGACCTGTTTGAGGGCGATACCGCGAAGATCGACGAGATGAACCGCATGATCGCTTCCGACTTTGGCTTCGAAGAGTGCTTCGACGTCTGCGGACAGACTTATCCCCGCAAGGTGGACAGCCGCATTTTAAACGCCCTTTCCTCCATCGCCCAGAGCTGCTACCGCATGGCCAACGATATCCGCCTGCTGCAGCATGACCGCCAGGTGGAAGAA
>JAFRVX010000023.1 GCA_017438305.1 Lachnospiraceae bacterium
CGCTCTTCCGAAACGGTTATCTCCCCGGCGTCCTCCGGGAGCTCCAGCTCTTCAAAAAAAGCCTCTTCAGCCTGCGCCGCTTCCGCTGCGCTTTCTTCTTCCGAGGGTCTGTCCTGAACCAGCGCTTCATCCGGACCGCCTATGCTGCTTTCATCCAGCGTTCCCGGGAGCCTTAAGTCAAATAAGGCCCCGTTCTCCGTCGATAAGCCGTACACGCCGGAAAGCGAAATAATTTTTTCTGTTGTAAAAAACATGAAAAAGAGTTTCCCTCCGAAACATATTTCCGATATGCCTTACGGCATTATACTCTTTTTCCGTACCTTTTTCAAGATATTCCGGCATACGGCGGTTTTTCATTCCGGAATCTGACGGGCTCAGTCGGATTCCTTCTGGCTTCCGTAGCCGTATTTCCGGTAATTTCCGTACCGGCCGTAGCCGTACCCGGAACCGTAGCCGTAACGTCCGTAGCCGTAGGAGCCGACGTTTCCGGTGTCTCCGTTGATCATATAGCCCAGGATCCTGGCCCGGCTGTCTGCGAGCATGTTCAGCATATCCGCGATCCGGCTCCTGGCCAGATAATCCTTTCTCACCACCGCCAGAGAACAGTCGCAGTACCCGGCTATGACCAGGGCATCCTGCATCATGCCGCAGGGCGGGGTATCCACGATCACATAATCATAGGTTTTTTCCAGAGCCCGGATCAGGTTTCCCATCTTCTCCTTCTGGAGAAAACCGGAGACATGATCCGCTCTTTCTCCCCGGATGCCGGGCAGGATATCCAGCGTGCTCTCCCTGTAGGGAACAATAGCCGTACTGTAGGGGATCCCGTTCTTCAGAACATCGGAAAGACCCGTTTCCGCCGTCATGCCTAACTTCTGAAGCAGGGACGGGTTTCTTAAGTCGCCGTCCACCAGCACCACCCGGAAGCCTTTCTCTGCCGCGGACAGGGCCAGATTGGCCGCCACGGACGATTTGCCCTCGCCTTCTCCGGTGCTGGTGACCATCATGGTTTTCCAGCTGTTCCGGTCCATTTCCCGGAGCGCCCGGATCCGGAGAAGGTTAACCGCTTCCCGGAAAGCCTGGGGCATCGACCGCTGGTCCGTCAGAAGAAGCGGCGATTTGCTGTCGTGCCTTCTTTTCAGCTGCACCCGGGGAAATACGGCAAGGCACCGTAAATTCGTCCAGGCCTTCAGATCATCCTCATGGTCCACGGTACGCCGGAAGACCGTCAGAAGCGCTGCCAGCAGTATGTAAAGCGCCGTACCGGCGATCAGGCTGTTTCTGATGATGGTCCTCCTCCCGAAGCTGTTGATGGGGGTCTGCGGCACGCCCGAATAATCCAGCATCGAAAGCTCCGTCTTTCCGATGACGTATTTAGCCACCCTGGGATAATTCCGGATGACGGAATCCAGCACCTTCCGGCAGAGTTCAGGGTCAGAGCCCCGGACGCTGATCCTGAACAGGCTGGTATTTTCTATCACACTGGCGGAAATGGAGACCGGAAGATTATTCCTTCCGAGATCCTTCATGACCACCTTTTTCAGGGCGCCGCTTTCCAGGATATAGGGAAAGGTCTCCCCCAGCTGCTTCAGAGACACCCTCGTACTGTAGCTCGAAACACTGCTGCGGTTTCCCGCACTGACGGAAAAGGCGGCGTAGGCCTCGTATTCATTGCGGAAGGAACGGCTGGCTCTGAAATACAGCGCGCCGAAGATCAGTGCTGTGAGAAGGGGCCATAACCACCAGGTCCGGGAAAACACTGACGCGCCTTTTGAAACCAGGCGCATGATATCGATCTTTTCCGGCGCCATCTGCCGGTTTTCGCTTTGATCAGCCATCTGTTTCCTCCCCTGTCTGCTGCGAAGACCTTCTGTAGTGGGAATAATGACCGTAGCCGGAAGCATTATAATGCCCATACTGACGGACACGGTTTACAATTCCTCTTCTGACGCCGTTCAGGACACAGCCGGTCAGCCGGCTTCCCGCATTCTCCAGCGCGTCTACGGCATCATTGATATAAGCGGCTTCCATGACGTCCTGGCGGATGACAAGGAGCGATGCGTCCGTCAGCGACGCATATTCTTCCGCGTCGGAAACAAAGGCCATGGGCGACATATCGATGATCACATAGTCCACTCTTTCCTTTGCCGAATTGATCAGTTCCCGTAAGAACCGCATGGATTCCCGGGTCCAGGAGGAAGGCTGGGGAGATGCGGAAAGCAGCGTATACAGGTTCTTCTCTCCCACCAGATGTCCCAGTTTCCCGGCTTTCCGTTCCCTCATCATAACCGTAAGATCCTGCTCTTCTTCAAGCGTTATATCCAACAGCTTGGCCAGGGACGGATTCCGGAAATCACAGTCCATCAGAAGTACGCTCTTCCCCTGCTGGGAAAAAGCCTTGGCGAGATTCACGGATACGGTGGATTTCCCTTCGTTTTCCGTAACGGAGGTCACCATGAGCACCTTATCCTTATGGGTATCCAGGGAGATCTGGAGCCTGGCTGCCAGCATCCGGTAGGCTTCCACATATCCGAAAGACAGCATGGGATTTCCCAAAAGGAGCGAAGCCTTCCTGTGATGCTTCTTCAGCCGGGACTTAAGGGTCCTGGCGGGTTTTTCATAGTAGATGATGCCGAGAAGCCTCGTATCGATCTTCCGGGGTACATCCTCCGGATTTTTGATCGTATCCTTGAAATGAGAGATAAGGGCCAGGAGCAGCACCATCAGCGCCGCGCCGAGAAGGGCGGCTTTCTCCATGGTCGGAGCGATCACCAGCGGGTTGACCGGTTTTGAAGGAATGGATGCCGGGTCCAGTTCTTTTATCGTAACGCCGTTAATAAAAGCCCCCATAAGCTCCAGCGTCTGTTTTCTCACGGACCGGCTGATCAGAAAGGCGGTTCTGGGCGAATCCGCCGTAACCGTCATGATCATCAGGTTGGTGGATTCCACCGTCCGTACGGTCACGTCTGCCGGATAGGAGGATAGTCCAAGTTCTTCCATCACCCGGTTCTTCAGAAGCGAACTTCCCAGGATCTGGGAATACTGGGTCGTGGTGGTTTCTGCCTGCTCCAGGTTGTCATAGACCTGTTCATAGGAGAACCCGGATCTTCCGATAACGAAAGTGGTCTGGCAGGTATAACGGGGCGAATAGCGGATCAGGATAAACGCTCCTGCCAGAAGAGCCGCTGTCAGCGCTCCCGCAATGATCACCCACCAGGATCTCAGAATATCCCGGAAGATGCAGTCCCAGTCTATGGATGTAAAACTGTTTCCGGACAGGCTTTTTTCTCTCCGGTATCTATTTTCAGCCATCTTTTTCCTGCTCCACAATGACGATCTGCCTGATCTCCAGGCTGTTGTCTGTTTTTCCGTCTTCCTTTACGGTATAAAGCACTTCATAGACCCCCGGCACAGAGGTATCCGCCGGGTCCCGGATCTCCACCTGGCTCTGGGAAGGCCTTAGTTCTTCTCCTTTGATCTCCACCGATTCGATCTGCTCAAAGGGATCCAGGGTCTCACCCTGTTTTACGGCAGTCAGGTAAGTTTTCAGGTGCACCCGGGAGGCCTGGCGGAAAAAAGCCGTATTATAGACCCGGATCGTTGCCGGGATCTCCAGGATATCTCCCACACTGTTTACAACGGTATAAATGACCTTAGCCGATCCCTCCAGCGTCGTGTCCAGATAACTGTCCGGATTCTCCAGTTCCACGGTAAGATCATTGGTCAGATCCCCGTCCAGACAGTCCGTCACCGTAAATCCCGAAAGCAGGGCGCCTGCCTGAAGGCCCTCGGAAAACACCAGCGGATAATCCAGCCGGACTTCCGGAGAGTGATAATCCGAATAAACGATCTCCCGTTCGGCCTTTGTGACGTTGTTGTCCTGGTCAAACGAAGCGATCACCATGGTCCTGCGGCCTTTTTCGATGAAATTGGAAAGGCTCTGGATCACGATGGAACCGGTGACGTCGCCGTCCTTTTCATCGTAAGCCGTGATGCCCTTAAGCAGCATTTCTTCCGGATCTGTCACCGACACCGTAATACTCTTCTCTTCCATTGAGATCTTCGGACCGGCATTGTCCGTCAACAGCTTTGCCCTCCGGTATCCCCAGGCAAAAAGGAGGACGGACACCAGAAGGACCGGAATAAGGATCCGTTTTATGATTTTCAGCATAGACTGTCCTTTTCAGAAGAAGCCGCCGGCAGGAATGCCGCCGCTTCTGTATTTTCATAGATTTATGAGTTCATCTGATCTTCCGGAATCCATCTTTCCGGAATACATCTTTCCGGCATATATCCTTTCGGAATACAGCCTTTTCAGGGATCTGATATACAAAAAGACATATAGGAAACCTGGAACGCTCCTGATATGTCTTCCCCGGGACAGACCTGATTTTTGACGCGGAAAGTATAACATGGCAAAAATCTAAAGTCAATAATCTAAACATTAAACCTACAGGATACTAAGCACTAAAACTACAGTGCACTGAACACTAAAACTGCAGGGCACTCTGAACCATAAAACTGCAGAACCATACCGCGATTCAGACAGTCCGGATGAAAATTCCGAGAGACTAAACGCCATGTCCGCGAAGCTTGTCTTTTTCCCTTTATACTATTTGTATACAGTCATTTTCACCCACTGATCATCCTGCCGGTTCCGCTCTCTCTATCCGGGACCACCATTTTGATACATCCTGCCTGCTTTCGGGATATTTTCCGACTGTGATAAGCCTCCCGGGACCACCACTTTGATCCATTTTGCTTGTTTTCGGGGTATCACCGCCGTCTGTGACGAACCTTTATGATTTGTCCTTAAAAATGCCTGATTTTCCCACATTTCCCCCGTTTTTGAACAGGCTTCCTTTTTTATGACATAGGTTTTCTTGTTTATGACAATTGATTTTCCGATCTGTTTATTTTATTCTTATATCAGATAGTTTGTGAAAAAAACCAATAGAGGAGGATTCGGCCCATCCTGACAGAAAAAGGAGGGATCAACTTATGGGTACTAATAAACCGGCAAAGGAGCGCAACCGGAAAATCATAGATGCCATCATAAAAAAAGCTCAGCAGGTCTGTCCCGGTTCGCTTGCGCTTATCGGTGTCTACGGTTCAGTCCACACCGGAGACGTTCACACAAAATCCGACCTGGATCTTCTGATCCTGATCAATGACGAAGCAGGTTATAAACTGGCCAGCGGTTTTATCCTGGACGATACGGAGATCGGTTATGATCTCTACTGCACCACCTGGGAATCTCTTGAGGAGGACGCCGCCTTTACCCATCCGCATCTCGGAAAGCTCATGGACTCCGAGATCGTCTACTGTGCGGATGACGCTTATCTTGAACGGCTGCAGGCCCTTCGGAAGTCTGTTTCCGAAAAACTGGCCGCGCCGTTTACCTTCGCAGATTTCAGAAATGCCTATCAGGCGCTTAAAGAAGCGGAACACTATTATTTCCTGGCCATGACATCCGAAGAACTTTCGGAAGTACGCAAATATGCCGGAGCTGCGCTTTATTATATCGAAGATTCCCTGGCGCTCTTAAACCGCCAGTATTTCCGCATGAGCGTACGAAAGATCTATGAGGAGCTGTCCGGCTTTGCCTTTACGCCCACCAACATCGACAGCCTGATCGAAAACGTGGTTTCCGCCGCCTCGGTTTCCGTGCTTCAGGACCAGCTGACACAGCTGATCAAAAAAACCCGTTCCACCTTCGACAGTAAGTATGAGACCATCAGCTTCGCCAGAAAAGAACCGGAGAAGGATTCCCTTATCGGAACCTATGAGGAAATGGTTTCCAACTGGCGGGGCAAAATGTATCTTGCCGCGAAAACCAACAACTGTCATCTGGCCTTCATGAGCCTGGTGAATTTCGACTCCATGCTCTCCGATATCCGGCAGGAAAACGGAATTCCGGAACTGGACGTCATGGCGGTTTACGACCCGAGAGACCTGGAAAAGACAGCCCGGGATTTTGACCGGCTGCTGGATGAATACCTGAAAGAATACAAAAAGACCGGGATAACCGTAAAACGGTATCCCGATCTGAACGCCTTCATCAAGGATTATCTGAAGGAAGAATGAACTTTTGCTTTGTACGTTGAAGAGAACCGCAGCAGGCTGTCAGTGAACCTGCTGCGGTTCTTTCAGTTCTTTCGGCCGTCCTCAATTCCAGTTGACGGGATTGCCGTGTCTTTCCAGCTTTTCCCTCACCGGAAGTCCCTGTTCGGCGTATCCCAGTACCAGGCCGCCGGTTATGGTCTCATCGTCTGAAAGGCCGCAGCCTTCCAGCACCTTCCGGATGGCCGGGCTTTCATCCAGCCAGTGCAGCTGATTGATCCAGCAGGAGCCCAGATCAAAAGCATTTGCCGCAATCATCATATTTTCCAGCACGCAGGCGCTGTCCGCCAGGGCATTGCCGTAGCCTTTTTTGTTGGCAGTCACGATCAGGACCGGTGCCTGATAATGAAATATATAGGGTCCCTTTTTTGATGCAAGGATGGCATTCTTCAGGGATCTGTAGGTATCCGGCTGAACCTCCATCTTTGAAAACTCTTCTTTTGCCAGGTCCGCCAGCTTCGTAAGGATCTCCTTATCTGTAATCACCATCAGGCGGGTAGTCTGGTTATTGCCGCCACTCGGCGCGTACCGGCCGGCTTCCACGATCTTTTCGATCACTTCTCTGTCCGGGCATTCTTCCCGGAATCTTCTGGTACTGCGTCTTGTGACGATGGCTTCATAAGCATCCATAGGTCATCCTCCTTTAACTCATCATCCGACGATGGTTTTTTTCAGGTTCTGCACTTCCTCGTCTGTCATGCCCAGGCCTTTAAGATAAGCTTCGGCGCGTGCCTCCAGATCAGCTTTCTCGGGAGTTGTGCTGTCGTCGTTTATCACGGTCTTCAGCATGGCCATAAGGTTTTTCTCCAGGATCACGTCATATTTTTCCTTATCCTGCTTCTCGTTGATATGATAGTAATTATCATACGTCAGCATGTAGTCGTCAACGATCTCCTGACAGGAAGCGCCTGCCAGGGCTTCCAGCAGCATGCAGACAAAGCCGGTCCTGTCCTTGCCTTCCGTACAGTGCACAAGATATGGGCCGTCATGCTTCATAAGATCCCGCAGCCCATCCGCCAGCTTCGTCCTGAATTCATCGGAAAACCAGTTCATATTCAGCGCCACGGGGATCACGCCGCCCGCCTCATACAGGGTTTTGAAATACGGCGAATCAAAATCGGGAGCTTCCAGATACCCGGCGATCTTCTTCTCATTATCCGCCAGGTTCAGGATGCAGCGGATACCGGCCTTTTCGATGAGCTTATCCACGTAAGGCGCTCTCTTATGCTGGTTGTCACAGGGCGATGCGGAACGGTAAAGGGTATCCGGCTTCAGTCTGCCGGCAGTCATGCACCGGAAATTGGCGAACATTTCGTCGCTGTCGTATTTTTCCCGCTCGTCATAATAGTGAATGTCCCGGGCTTCCTGGATCTTTTTATACTTTCCCCGCTCATTCAGATATACGCTGGCCTTTGAATGTTCATCCAGCATCGCTTTTTTCCAGAGTCTGTTTTCCTGCCCTGACTGGAGTTTAATTCCCTGGAGTTCTGCCTTGTCCCACAGATCTTCTCCGTAATTGATGGCGGCCTTGATATACTCATACCCCGGATAAGCGATCAGAAGAGGCTCGCCGGCATCTACATAGTAGCCGTTATAATAAGGAATATCATCCAGCCTGTAGCCGTTTGAGAAGACCACGTTCACGCTGTCGCCGTACTGAAAACCCTGTTTGTTGAAATCGTCTATGGTCATCTCGATATAGACGCCGCCGAACTCGCTTTCATGAATGACGCTGTAATCCTCTATAGCGGGAAGGTCCGCCTCCTTCTCAGACGCGTCTGTGCTCTCCCCGCTTCCGGTATTATCTGTGCTTTCAGTATTCTCTGTACTGCTGCTATTATCTGTGCTTTCAGTATTTTCTGTGCTGCCGGCGTTCTCTGTGCTGCCGCTGTCATCTGTACGTTCTGTACTTTCTATGCTTTCCAGGCTCTCAGCATTTTCTGCACTCCCGGTACTGTCCGATTGGTTTTTCCCGCAGGCTGACATCAGTACCGCTGCTGCCAGCAGGCAGGCAACGAAAGCAGTTCTGCCGGTTTTACCGAAGAAGCTGATCTTTCGAAAACCGTTCTTTTCCCGGTCTTCGTGTTTTTCCCTGATTTCTGTCATCTTTTTCCTCCTGTGATACTTTTGAGGCGGTTGAACACCCAACCGTTGACACCATCTTCTACTTTATATCGATCCAGATCCCCGTATCTTTCATTTCCGAATCGGGAATGCTCCTGTAAAAGCGCTGGGCTTCATCGTTGCTGGCTGTCAGGGCGATCAGGGTCGTGATCCCCTTCTCTTTAAGATAACGTTTTAATTCCGCCAGCAAGGCCTGGGCGATCCCCTGATGCCGGCAGCTTTTGACCACGCAGATCCAGTCCAGATAGGCTTTCACGGAACCGTCAAAATGGGACGGCAGAAGAACAGCATCGATCCTGCCCGCTGCCGCCCCGTCCTTATAGGCCAGAAAGGAAACGGCGTTGTCAAATCTCCGGTCGCTGAAGCTGGCCTTCACACTGCTGACGTAGGCCTCATTGATATCCCAGCCCCAGACATCCTCTTCTTCCCGGAGCCTTCTTTCAAAGTCCAGAACATCCGGCAGCTCTTTTTCCGTGTAGGGTTTAACAATGATCATGAAAGTCCTCCTCTTACAGTTCAAGCTCTCCCTTTATAGTTCAAGTTCTCCTCTGATAGTTCAAGTTCTTCTCTGATGGTTCAGGTTCTCCTCTTATAGTCAAGTCTTCTTATAGTTCCTCCTCCGGATCACAGATCGAAAAGACTCATCTGCGTATACTTATCCGGCAATTCATACAAAAACTTAAAACATTCTTCCGGCGTTGAGAGCATACCGTTTTCCGCGCAGATCCGCCTGAAGATCTCCGTCAGTTCCGCGGCTTTGGGGCTCGGCAGTTCATAAGCATTGCCATACCGTCTGATATAGCGCTCCTTCATCCCAGGGAAATGCCTGTCAAGGGCCGCGTAATAGTATTCCCGGTCGCCTTCCCGGAGCGTAAGTCCCATCCCGAAATCTATGACGCCTCTGACGCCGATGCGGACGCATTCGTTCAGAATCGCGGTGATGTTCTCTCCGGTATCATTAATAAACGGGAGGATCGGCGTCATCCAGACGATGGTCGGGATCCCCCGTTTCCGCATCTCTTCCAGCACTTCGATCCGCCGTTTTGTATTGCAGACGTTCGGTTCCAGGATCCGGCACAGATCGTCGTCATAGGTGGTAAGCGTCATCTGCACAACGCACTTCGCAGACCGGTTGATCTCCTCCAGAAGATCGATATCCCGGAGGATCCGGTCTGATTTTGTCTGGATCGCGGCGCCGAAGCCATACCGGAGGATGATTTCCAGACACTTTCTTGTAAGTCCCAGTTCTTCCTCGCAGTGCATGTAGGGATCCGACATCGCGCCGGTGCCGATCATACACCTTTTTCTTTTTGATCTCAGCGCCTTTTCCAGAAGCTCCGGTGCGTTCTGCTTTACCTCTATATCCTCAAAGGGATGGGTGAACCGGTAGCACAGGCTTCTGCTGTCGCAGTAAACACAGCCGTGGCTGCATCCCCGGTAGATATTCATCCCGTAATGGCCGCCGCTGCCGGTCAGTATTCCTTTCGCTTCAACAAAATGCATATTTAACCCCTCGCCTGCCTGATCCGGCAGTCGTTTCTCTGCGGCTTTCTCTTCGGCCTTATCGCTTACTGTCTGCCGCTTTCATGCCCTCAGCTTACAGACAGCTGTCTGTACCGTCTTCGCTTATAAACGTTTTCCCCGGCTATGCCTGTTTCCGGCACCGGAAGAATATGAAGTCCGGCTGATGCATGACCCCGCCGAATTTACCGGGATACTGCCGGATCGTCTCCGGCGGCAGCTTCGATTCCTGGCACTCTTCGATCACAAAGCCGGCGGCGATCATATCATTGATGAGGGTCGATACCTTGCGATGATACAATTCATAGCCCTCCACGACCCATCGGATCTTTCTCAGACCTTCTTCACCGTAATTACGGAGATTCGCATATAATCTTTCCCCGCTCTCCGTTCTGGTATACCTGTCGTACGTCCCGTCGTAGGCCGTGGCGATGGGATGGGACATGGAATAGACCAGCCTTCCGCCATCAGCCAGAAGACCATATATTTTTTTCATAAGTCCGGCAAAATCCTGAACATAATCAAAGGCCAGCGAGCTGGTGACCACGTCGAAGCTGTCTTCTATCTTTTCCAGTTCCTCGAAGGCCAGCCTGCGGTACGTGATGTTTTCCGCTGAATTATGTTCTTCCGCAAAAGCCAGCATTTTTTCGGAAATGTCGATCCCCAGCACCGATGCAGCGCCCATACCGGCGTACTGCTTCGCGTGCTGTCCCATGCCGCAGCCTATATCAAGGACCTTCTTCCCCGTAAGCTCCGGCATCATATGTAAAATGATCGGCGTCTCGATGACGTCGTTAAAATTGATCTCATCCTCTCTCAGGCTTTTAAAATTCTGAAAAAAGACGTCGTTATCGTAAATATTCTGCCGGGACATCTCCAGTCCTCCGTTTTCGTTTCTTTGACATTTTCAGACGCTGCTTTTTCAGACAGCCGCAACATCAGTTGTCTCTCCACCGCCTGGCTCAACCGATCCGCTTCATCACTTCAAAGCACATTCTTCCGTTGTGATAGGGGCATTTCCATGGTTCAACGATCGGCTTGTCCGTCGGCAGAAACGCTTCGGTTACGTCCCAGAACCATTCTGAACCCTCCCTCGGATCCAGAAAATACTGCTTTACAAAGTTCCAGACATCTTCCGCAGCTCTCAGATAGGCTGTGTTTTCCGGATGTCTGCCATAGGCATTCAGAAATCCGACGACGCCTTCGGCCTGGACCCACCAGACCCGGCCGGGAGCCGGGCGGCCTTCTTCAAATTCGCTGACGATGCTGTCCCTGACGAAGGCTTTCTCATACACATGCCGGGCCATCGCGTCAGTTATGGCAAGGATTTTCTCTGCGGTTTCTTCCGCTTCTCTTTGATCCTCCGGGCTCTGTGCTGTCTTTACCAGGATCTCCGCCGCCCTTTCGGCAAGCCAGGACGATTCGATATCATGTCCCGAAGACCAGAGATCGATGAGGAAATTCCAGTCACGGTCAAAGAAGACATCTGCCCTTTCTTCCCGGGGATTCCACATCCGGTCCGCAAAGATCCGGCAGATCCCGTCAAGGGCCTTCCATACCGCCCGGAGTTCCGCCTCCGCACAGATTTCCTCTTCTGCTCTGACATCCGCCTCCGCCCCGGCTTCCTCCTCTGCCGTGACTTGCTTCTTTGCGCCGGCTTTCTCCTCCGCGCTGTCTCTCTTTTCAAGTACGCGAAGAAGCTCCGTATAAGCCTCCATCACATGAAGGTGCGTATTCATGGTCCTGACGGCTTCCACACCGTTTTCGGACAGTTTCTCATTGGAAACCGGCCGAAAAGCTCTGTCGAAAGCTTCCAGATAGCCCAGATCATCCTTCATGTTCGCTTCGATCAAATGAAAGAGGATCAGCGCTTTCTGCAAGGCTCCGGTGTCGCCGGAGGCATCATAATAAGATGATAAGGCATAAATGGCAAAGGCCTGATTATAAGTATGCTTGACCGTATCCGCCGGATGTCCGTCACTGGAAACAGACCAGTAGATCCCGCCGTATTCCGGGTCAAAGCAATGCTCCGAGAGGAATTCGTAACCATGACGGGCGTGATCAAGCAGCTCCCGGTCTCCCAGAAGCATAAAGGCGTTGGAAAAGAACCAGGTGATCCGGCTCATCAGGATGCAGCCTTTGTCTGCCTCCTTCTCAAGCGCCAGATCATGCCCCATATACCCGTAAAAACCTCCGTTTTCCTGATCCCTCATGGCAGACCAGAAGGGGATCAGCCTGTTTTTCAGATGGTGTTCAAATTCTTTTTGTTCAAACCGTGCCGCTGAAGTATGACCCATATCGTCCTTTCTGTTCGATAAACAGCCTTTTCTTGTTTTTTATCTCTAAACAGTCTTTTTCCCGGCTCTTTACGTTAACCAGGCTTTCTCTTTGAATTTTCCGTCTTTTTTTGCTGAGCAAACCTTCTCTCGTTAAACATCCTGCCCTATCTGTCAAGCAGCCTTTTTGTACCTTCGGTAAATCTTTCCGTAAACTATCGGCAGCACCGGCACGCCGATGAGGCACCCTGCGGCCAGGATGATCCCGCCCGCTTTCATACTCATCGCCCCGAGGATCGTGCTGATCCACATTACGAGAGCAAAACCCAGCCACATGATACCGTTTGCTCTGTTATAGGCAGGGATATCTGAGATCTCAGATCTATTAACGCTGCTCCCTGACCAGAACCACATCGGCTCCCTGCGCCGCCAGGCATAGATACCGATCCCCGTAAACAGCAGACTGACGGGTATCATAATGATCAGCCATACCGTATTACCCATACACTTTATCCTCCTGACGGTTCTTTATCTGAAGATCTTATTTCAGCTGCTTCAGATACTGTTTCTGTTCGTCCGTTAACCTTCTGCTTTCCACACTCTTCTGGATCGCCTTTTTATGGGTCCACGCATCAAGCCGTCTTTCTTCGATAAAGGGCAGAAAGCTTTCGTATTGTTTCGCAAGCCCCGTCGCAAAATACCAGGCGATCATCATATTGACGTAATAGTCATCGCTTCGAAGCGCCGCTGCCATCCCGGGACAGACGGGATCATAATCCTCGTCCAGGAAATGCTCCATCAGCATTTTCACCCCGAACCGTACGGTATACGGCTCATCAGACTTTATCCATTCTTTTATCTGTTCCAAAAGCGCTTTCCTATGCTTCCTGAAGACCTTCGGAGACATCTGATCGCAGGTCGCCCAGTTATCCACAAAGGGCAGGAATTTCTCCAGTTCCGCCATACATTCGTCAAAATCCTTTATCCCTGAGATGATAAAGGCATGCAGCTGGTTCTCCTCAAAAAATTTATGGGGAAGCGCCTCCAGAAAAGTCCCGTAATCACCGGCTTTCAGCATCTCTGCCGCTATAGACCTGAGTTCCGGCGTCCTCACGCCGATCACCGACGCCGGTTCTGCTCCGGGAATGATTCTGATCTGCATATCCCGGTATTTCAGATCCTGAAGATCGTACAGTTTCTGACACAACTCTGTCTTATTCATTTCCCGTCCCACATGGCTCACTTCTTTCAGCCGGCATAACTGTCGATACAATGCTTCCCCGAAAAAAGCAGGCTGATGTCTTCATATATTTTCATGGTGTTTTTTTTGTGTGCATCAACATATCTCGATAAATCAGTTATGGATTTCATGAACATATGATATGGTCGCCAAAAGTAGATTCCGGATGGTTCCGTGCTTCGCACTCCCACCATCCTCCCTCATTCCGCACTCTCGTGGAGTAAAAACTCCACTTCGTGCTTCATGAGGGGCACGCCAAGAAGTCTTTCCTCCAC
>JAFRVX010000024.1 GCA_017438305.1 Lachnospiraceae bacterium
CCGGCATAGGGAATACGGCGGGCATAACGCCTAAATCTTTTTTCATCATTTCCTCCTTCTTGACTGGCTTCCCATCCATCTCCAGAGGGTCACCGGCCGGCCGTTGTCGTAAACACGGCTGCCGTCCAGGTCATATTCACAGAAATCATTGTAGACATGCACCCAGGAGAAGTGTCCGTTGTAGCGGTAGGGCTTTCCTTCCTCATCCTTGAACAGGCCTGTCTGGTCCGTCACGTTCTCAAACAGGGAAACATGGACATTGTCCGCACCGGCTTCCTTCAGCATGCGGTAAGTGGGCAGGCAGAGACCGTCCGGGGGAACCAGTGGATCGTCCTGGGCATTCGTAAACCAGATGGGAAGATGCTTCAGGTTCTGAATATCCTGTTTTGTAAGGGCTGACGGCCGGAAGGCTTCGCATACCGGATAGGCAGCGGCAAAGAAATCCGGGTAGGACACGATCATGCGCAGGGTCATGAAGCCGCCGTTGGAGCAGCCGCCGATGTATACGCGGTCCCGGTCGATATCGGCATGATCATCCAGAAACTCATCGATAAGGGATTTCAGGGCCTCCACATAGATGCTGTTAACGCCCATCTTCTGGGTGTCGGAATCGTCTCCCGTACCGAAATCCATCCAGAAGGTGGGGCACTGGGGACAGAGAACGTAGGCCGCGCCGCCCAGTTTCCGCTGAATATCCGCGGAAGAAAGGTTGACCACCTTGTTGCCGGTATAGGTAACGGTGGGATCGGTGCCGCCTTCGCCCAGACCGTGGAGCCAGATGACTAAAGGCAGTTTTTCGGGCAGCTCATGCTCCCACTCCGTGGCAAAGCCGGAATCGAAGGAATGGAGAAGCCGTTCGCCTTCTTCCCTGTCCGGGGTAAAATAACCGTATCTGAGGGGCATCTTTTTGTCATGGGAGATGCTGTTCTTCCAGCCCTTAAGCTGGGGGCAGATATCTCCCGCGGATTCATCAAAGATCCAGCCCGTAAAGGGGATGGCAGCGGAGATCTCTCTGACCTGGGTGACCCGGTAATCACATTGGATAAATTCGTTCATACTGCTTCTGTAGGCAGCCTGGGCGTACCCGATGGGATATAAGGGGCCGTAGGGCATCTCCAGCGCGATCATATCGGACTCATAAACTTTTTTGCCCGTTTCATCACAGGGATAGGCCGCGGTGACTTCCCGGTATCCTTTTGAAGGATAGATCTTCGGACCGAGCCATTCCCGGGCGGACATGAAGATCTCACCCGTTTCCGGGTTTTTTCTTTCCACATAAACATTGAAAGTATCTTTTCCGATCTGGGAAGCCGTAACCTTTTCCGGCGCGTCCAGGATCAGTTTTGTAATATACGGTCCATTATCCGTAACGACCGTAAAGGTGCGATAGGTATACATTTTGTAAGCCTCCTGTCTTTTGCTGAGATCAGAATAGCACGGAAAGTGCGCGATGTAAAATGAATATTTCAAATACTTTGAGATGCAAAAACAGAATAACAGACTGGAAATATCCGGAGGTTCATGGTATGATAGAAACCGTAAGCCTGACCGGACTTTTCCGGAGAGGACAGGACCGGAAATTCCTTCAGGAATAAACAGGAACGGATGGTATTTCAGAAGAAGAGGACAGCCGTATGGATATGTTAAGTCTTGAGATCTTTATCAAAACCGCGGAAGAGGGGAATATTACGAAGGCCGCCGGTTTTCTGCATCTGTCCCAGCCCACGGTCTCCCGGAGAATACAGGAGCTGGAGGAAGAACTGGGCCGCCCGCTGTTCATCCGGACGAATAAGGCGGTGTCACTGACCGACGAAGGCCGCCAGTTTCTGGAAGCCGCCTCCGATATGCTGACCATCTACAGAAAAGCCCTGACGCAGGAAAAAGAACAGCAGCAGCTGAAAGGGGATATTTACATCGGCTCCGGTGAGATTCCGGCCTTTTCCGTTCTGGCGGAACAGATCCGGGACTTCAGAAAGCAGCAGCCCGGCATCTGTTTTCATATTCTGTCGGGAAATGCCGATGAGATCCGGGACGATGTGGAGAAAGGCGTTCTTGACCTGGGGCTCATCACCCGCTCCGTGAACACCGAAACCTTTGAAAGCCTGGAATATGCCGACAAAACGCGATGGGGCATCCTGGTCAGGAATGACCATCCCCTGGCCCTCCGGGAAAGGATCCGGATCGAGGATCTGGAGAAGGAATTTCTGATCCTTCCGGAAAACCAGGTGTATTACCGGGAACTGACGGGATGGTTTTCGGAAAAACCGGAAATTGCCGCCGCCTATACGCTGGCCCATAATGCGGTCCAGCTGGTCAGACAGGGTATCGGTCCCATGCTGTGTTTCGAGGACCCCGCCCTTCTGGGGGAGGATCTGGCCTTCGTCCCCATAATTCCTTACAGATGGGCTACACCGCTGCTGATCTGGAAGAAAAGGGCGGTACAGTCAGATGCAGTAAAGGCATTTCTGGTATTTATTACGGAAAAAAGGGTTTCTTTGTGACAGGTGGCTGAAATCCTTATATGACTACAAAAAAACTGTTATATGGAGCAGAAAGGCGGGAAGAACCGGTGAAGATTTATTACGATGACGGCAGATTAAGGATACGAAGCATGGTGCCGGATGATGCAGCCATACTCTTTAGTACTTATGTATCTTATGGCTGGCATCCCCTTCGGGAAACGTATGAGAATTATTATAAAGAGCAGGAAGAAGGAAGCCGGCGTGTATTCATAGCCGAATATCAGGGAGAGGTAAAGGGACAATGTTCCCTCCTCCTTCATCCCTTCCAGAGCCCCTGGGGAGGCCGTGGAATTCCTGAGATCATGGATCTGTCGGTATTTCAGGACTGCCGGAGGAAAGGGATAGGGAATAAACTTCTGGACATGGCGGAGATAGAAGCTTCCGGAATCGCAGACAGGGTCTGCTTAGCCGTCGGCCTCCACTCCGGGTACGGAGCGGCGCAGCGGATCTATGTGAAACGCGGATATATACCCGACGGAAGCGGCGTCTGGTATCGGGGTAAGGTCCTGGAACAGTATGCACCCTGTGTCAATGATGATGATCTGCTGCTGTTCCTTTCCAAAAAGCTGCGAAAAGACCCATAAATGAAGGAAACAGCCGCAGGAGTATGCTTAAGACTCTTACGGCTGTTGTTACGTTTATCCTTTCGGATTAACAGGACGATGTTTCCC